>NZ_JBHVWZ010000005.1:0-403675 GCF_042881985.1 Streptomyces sp. NPDC058246
AAATCCAAACGAGCCACCCGGGGCCCGCCCCGCGCCGCGGGCACCCCCCGGCCCCGCCGCGCGACCGTCTGGTGCGGTACGGAACCGTCTGGTGTGGTACGGAGGGGAATCCAGAACTTCTCGATTCCCGTCGACTTCTGTGCCCCGGCCGCCCGGTTGTCCGGCGGCCGGACCGTCCAGCCGCCGGACTGCCCGGCCCCGTCGCAGCCGCCCGGCGGCTCGCTGCGGATTACACCTTCGACGGCTCCTGCGCGGGAAGGCTGTCCATGAAGGAGCTGACGGAGAAGACCGCGCGGCCCGGGCCGGGCTCGCCGTATCCGGGCGGCGACTGGAGGCCGAACTCGTCCATCGTGGCGCGGTAGGCCTCCAGCAGACGGATGTGGTACTCCAGCGGCGCGCCCTGCGGGTTGGCCTTGCCGAGCGGGGTGGTCGGCTCCGGGCACCAGGTGGTGAAGCGGGGGGTGATGCCGTGCGACATGAAGAAGCGCAGTCCCTCGGTGGTGGAGGCGATGGCCTCGTCGACCGTGGTGAAGCCGAAGGGTTCGGCCATCTCCACGCCCGCCACGAAGTTGGGGATGACATTGCGGGCGCCGAAGATCTCGGCCGAGTCGAGGATGCGCTTGTGCCACTCGTCGCGGCCGACGTAGCGCTCCTTGCCCGGGCAGTACAGCTCGAAGAGCCGCCGGTCCCACACCTCGTAGTTGGGGTGGTAGATCTGCACCCCGTAGTCCTTGAACCGCTGCACGTCGTCGCGGGGCAGCGCCTGCGCGACGACCTTGCCGATCCACCGCCCCGGGAACCGCTCCTCGATGGCTTTGGCGTAGTGCCCGTAGAAGTCGGCTTCGTCGCGGCCCTGGAGTTTCGAGGTGATCGCGCCGCCGGTCAGCGTGTACGCGGTGGACGCCTTCGCCGTGTCGTACCGGTCGATGATCTCCAGCGCTTCGAGGACCTCCTCGACGTCCTTCACACCGGTGTACGGCCGGCCCGCGGCCTTGTGCTGGCGCCAGTTGTGGTTGATGTCGCAGTACTGGCACTCCTCCTTGGCGCCGAAGTACTGGCAGACGCGGAAGACGGTGAGGTAGATCAGGTAGCCCCACTGGATGGTGGGCGCCACCTCCATCACGGACTTCCCGTTGGAGAGCGTGTGCCGGTAGTACTCGGGCATCGGCGGCACGCCGACGTCGGAGATCCGCTTCCCGTCGAGGTAGAGCCCGAGCATCCCGTCCTCGTCGGCGGCGACGCGGTACGGCGACGACGGATTGACGCGCACCGACACCACGGTCCGCCGCAGGTCGTACGGGCCGCCGGTGAGGATGATCTCCTCGGGCGGGCGCCGGAGCGCGGCCTCGCCCAGCTCGGGCAGGGTGCCGTGGTCGAAGGAGAAGATGAAGTACGACTTCGGCTTGACCTCACCGCTCTCGTTGTCACTGAGGGCGGAGGCGTCGAAGGCCACACCCCCACGGAGCAGGTCCTCCTTGAAGACCGCTTCCCGTGGCACGTGCGGGAAGCGCTCCATCAGATCCTCGACCAGCGCGGTGCGGCTGCCCATCCCGTTCTCCTCGCTTCCGACCCGTTCCTTCTGCTGCGCTCGACTCCTCACGGTATGCCCCTGCCCGCACGTCAGCCGTGCCGGGTCCCCTCGCGCCGCGCGATGTGCGCCGGAGGGGCGAGGTCCGGCGGCAACAGCGGGTCGGGCTCGGGCGCTCCCCAGGCCGAGGTCAGCGGCAGCGTCCCCGCCCACAGTCCGAGCGCGGCGTCGGGCCCGTCCCCGTCCTCCGGGGCACCGGTACGCAGCTTCACCGAGGCCTCTTCGAGGGAGAGCGCGAGCAGCGTCGTCGCGGCCAGTTCCTTGCGGCTCGGCCGGCGCGCGTAGTCCCACTGCCCGGGTGTGGCGTGCTCGGTGAGCCGCCGCAGACCCTCGGCCTTCTCCTCCGGATCGGTGATCCGTCGCGGCACGCCGTGGATCATCGCGCTGCGGTAGTTCACCCCGTGCTCGAACACCGAACGAGCCAGGACCAGCCCGTCGACATGTGTGACGGTCACACAGACGGGCGTCTGCCCGGCGAGGCTCCGGCTGGCCACCGACCCGTGCACATACAGCTGCCGGTCGTCCCGCCCGTACACCGTCGGCACCACCATCGGCCGTCCCTCGACGATCACACCGAGGTGGCAGATGAACCCCGCGTCGAGGATCGCGTCGAGAGCGGCACGATCCAGGCTGCCCTGCTCGCGGAGGCGGCGGTGGCGGGTGAGGTCGGTGTCGGGGAGAGGTCCGTAGGTCATGAGTCGAATGCTAGCGATATCGCAAGCACTGAGGCCATATGCAGACTAAATCAGTCGCCGCAGATCGATATCTCAACGAAATCCGCAGCTGATGCTTGTCGCCGGGCGGTCCGCCGACACTTCACCGACATGCCGGCCCGCCCGCCCCCCGGCTACACGGCGACGGCGCTCGGCGTTCGAAGCTCGGCGTTCGACGCTCGGCGTTCGCGTTCGGCGCTCGACGTCCTGCTCGTCGGGCCGATACGGAGCGGCACCCCCCAGCCCGAGCCGCACCCTCCATCCCGAGCCGCACCCTCCAGCCCGAGCCGCACCCTCCAGCCCGCACGGCACCCTCGCCTCACCTTCACGCGGCCCGCTCCAGCCCCTCCCCCTCCACCCGGAACGCCGGCTCCCGCCCCGACACCAGCCGTTCCACTTCCTCCACGACCGTGAGGCCGAGTCGCGCGACCTCATTCCCCTGCGACCCCGCCAGATGCGGGGTGATGAAGACGTTCGGCAGCTCATACAGCGGCGAATCGGCCGGCAGCGGCTCCGGCTCGGTCACGTCGAGGACGGCACTCAGCCGCCCGGCCCGCAGCTGATCGGCGAGCGCGTCATGGTCGACAAGCGCCCCCCGCGCGGTGTTGACGAGGACGGAACCGTCAGGCATCAGCGCGAGTTCACGCCGCCCGATCATCCGCCGGGTCTCAGGCGTCTGCGGCGCGTGGAGGGTGACGATGTCACTCCCGCCGAGGAGGTCGTCGAGCGGCAGCAGCGGGACACCCAGCGCCGCCGCCCCCGCCTCGTCCACGTACGGGTCGGCAAGGCTCACCCGCAGATCGAACGGCCGCAGCAACTCGATGAGCCGTCGCCCGACACGCGACGCTCCGACGATCCCGACCCGGCGCCCGAAGTTGCCGATGCCGGGGACGATCTTCCCGTAGGGGAACGCGCGTTCGGCGCGCAGGCGGTCCCGCTGGGCGAAGAGGTCCTTGCCCGCGAGCAGGATCATCGCGAGCGTGTACTCGGCGACAGGCAGCGCGTTCGCCCCGGCCGCCGACGACACGACGAGCCCGCGCTCCCAGACCGCGGGCGTGGCGAAGCCCTTGACGGATCCGGCGGAGTGCAGGACGGCCCGCAGCTTCGGGGCCGCCTCCAGGGCGGCGTGGTCGAGTACGGGACAGCCCCAGCCGGTGATCAGGATCTCGGTCTCAGCGAGGGCTTTTCGGACCGGAGCATCGGTGAAGCTCTCCGCCACCAGGGCGGGATCGATGTCCACGAGCTCACGCAGCCGGGCCAGTGCCTCCGGAGGGAAGATCTGCGGCACGTTCTCGGCCGTCATGGCGAACATCGCCACGGGACGTTCGGGCAAGGAGGTGACCTTCCGGCTCGGAGAGGCTCGGCGGCATCACCGAGAGCAACCGCTCTCTACGGTAGGTCCCGCCGCGGGAGAGGGGCAATGGGCCGATCGGTGGGCCGAACGCGGGGCGGGGTACCGTCCACCGCGTGGCCGTCCGAACCGGCCGCGGACGGCGACTTCCCGGGGAGGGACGACGGGGATGGCAGAGACCCTGACCAACTGGGCCGGCAACATCACGTACTCGGCCAAGGAGTTGCACCGGCCGCGCTCGGTCGACGCGCTGCGCGCGCTCGTGGCGGAGAGCGCGCGCGTGCGGGTGCTGGGCAGCGGACACTCGTTCAACGAGATCGCCGAGCCGGGCCCCGACGGCGTCCTGGTGTCGCTGACCGCGCTGCCGCCCGCCGTGGACGTCGACACCACGTCCCGTACGGCACGGGTCTCGGGCGGCGTCCGGTACGCCGAACTCGCCCGCACCGTGCACGAGCACGGGTTCGCGCTGCACAACATGGCGTCGCTCCCCCACATCTCGGTGGCCGGTTCGGTGGCGACCGGAACGCACGGTTCGGGCGTCACGAACGGGTCGCTCGGTTCCGCGGTGCGCGAGGTCGAGCTGGTCACGGCCGACGGCTCGACGGTGACGATCGGGCGGGGGGACGACCGCTTCGACGGTGCCGTGACCTCGCTCGGCGCGCTCGGCGCGGTCACCGCGCTCACCCTCGACCTGGAGCCGGACTTCGGGGTGAGCCAGCATGTCTTCACCGAACTCCCGCTGGAAGGGCTGGACTTCGAGACGGTCGCGGCGACGGCGTACAGCGTGAGTCTGTTCACCGACTGGGGCCGACCGGGCTTCCGGCAGGTGTGGCTCAAGCGGCGCACCGACCAGCCGCTGCCGGACTTCCCGTGGGCCGCGCCCGCGACCGAGGCGATGCACCCGGTGCCGGGCATGCCCGCGCGGAACTGCACTCGGCAGCTCGGCGTCCCAGGTCCCTGGCACGAGCGACTCCCGCATTTCCGGGCCGAGTTCACCCCGAGCAGCGGGGCCGAGCTCCAGTCCGAGTATCTGCTGCCGCGCTCGGCCGCCCTGTCCGCGCTGCACGCGCTCGACGCGATCCGCGACACGATCGCGCCGGTGCTGCAGATCTGCGAGGTGCGGACCGTGGCCGCCGACCGCCAGTGGCTGAGTCCGGCGTACGGGAGGGACAGTGTGGCCCTGCACTTCACCTGGGTCGAGGACACGGCGGCCGTCCTGCCGGTGGTGCGGCGGGTGGAGGAGGCGCTGGAGCCGTTCGCGCCCCGGCCGCACTGGGGCAAGGTGTTCACGGTGCCGTCGGAGATACTGCGCGGGCGCTACCCGCGGCTGGGCGACTTCCGGGCGCTGGTCGCGTCACTCGACCCGGCGGGCAAGTTCACCAACGCTTTCGTGGGGAACGTTCTCCAGCCCCTCTCCTAGACTTCGACTTCGCCTTCCCGCGCCCCCTCCTGGACGTGGCCCCCGCCCGTCGCCCCCTCGCTCTCTCCTGGATTTCGCCGTCCCCGACTTCCTCCACCCCCTTTCCTAACCCCTTGTCGAAAGCCCTTCCCTGGCCATAGCCTTGCGCCGCGCCGGGGCCGTCGGGTCCCGCCATATGCGGAGGGCCTGAGGGGGGAACGACCGGTGAAGCGCACGTCACGCGACATCCGTACCGCGAACCGTTACGAGGTGCTGCGCCAGATCATCGCCGAATCGCCCACCTCCCGGCAGGAGGTGGCGGCGGCGACCGGGCTGAGCCTCGCCACGGTCGCCACGCTCGTCGGTGAGCTGCTCGATCTGCGGATGCTGACCGAGGTCGGGTTCGAGGACTCCGCGGGTGGCCGCCCGAGGGGCCTCGTGGCGGTGCACGCGTCGGGAGGCGCGTTGATCGGCGTCGACATCGCGGAGACGTACGTACGCGTCGAGCTGTTCGACCTGGCGCTGAACGTCCTCGCCCGCGCCGATGAGGACATGCGCCCCGGGGAGAGCCTCCCGGAGCAGGTCGTCGGGCATGTGGCGACGGCCGTCGGCTCGGTGGTCGCGCAGGCAGGCGTCGAGGGCGCGCGCGTCCTCGGCGTGGGTGTCAGCGTGCCGGGGCAGGTGGACCGCGACACGGGGATCGCCGAGTACGCGCCGAACTGGGACTGGCACGATGTGCAGCTGCTCGACCTGCTCGCCGAGCACATCGCCTACCCCCTCCACCTCGACAATCCCCTGCGGGCCTGCGCGGTCGCCGAGCTCTGGTTCGGCGCGGCCCGCGGGCGCGGCGACGCCGTGGTCGTCAATCTGGGCACGGGAGTGGGCGCCGGTCTCGCGCTGGGCGGCGGCCTGCACCGCGGGGTCAGCAACAGTGCGGGCGAGTGGGGCCATACGACGCTGGTGCTGGACGGCCGGCTGTGCCACTGCGGCAACCACGGCTGTGTGGAGACGTACGTCGGGGCGCCCGGAATCATGCTGAACCTGCGGGAGTTGAGCCCCGGCAGCCCGCTGCTGCACCCGGAGGACCAGACCGCGACGATCGACGCGCTCGCCCGTGGCGTCGCCGCTGAGGATCCGGTGGCGCTGAAGGTCGTGCGCGACACCGCCCGTTACCTCGGTGCCGGCATCTCGGATCTGGTGAACCTCCTCAACCCCGAGGTCATCGTGTTGAGCAGCTGGGTCGCCGCCACGCTCGGCGAGCCGTTGCTGCGCGAGGTACGCGAAGCCGTGGCCCGGCACGCGCTGAAGCGGCCGTTCGCGGCCACCGAGATCGTCCTCTCCCCCATTCCGACCGATCCGGTCTGCCTCGGAGCGGCGACGTTCGCCCTGGAAGGGGCGCTCCAGTCCGTCGGCCAGCCCCGCAGAGGACAGACCCAGCCCGCCAAGCGCACCGCCCCCGCACGGAGCCGCACCGCACCGCCTTCATGACCGGCGCCTGGCAGGGCGAGCAGTAGAGCTGAGCAGAGGAGCGGTGGAGCACCAGCGCTCATTCGGGGGTTGAGGGTGTGCGGGCCGCTTGGACGGCCGTCCGCGAGCCCGCGATGTCCGGTATCCCGAACCCTCCACAACACTTCGCACCGACTTCGTCCAACCCCTTGCCGAAGCATTAGGCGAAGGTTAACGTCCCGCACCGCACAGCGAATTGAGCCATCTGGCCGACGAGCCATCGGCCACCGAGCCGCAGCCGTACTCGAGACAAGGACGTCAGCATGTCGGCAATGAGCAGCAGCAACTGGGACCGTCGATCCGTACTGCGGGCCGCCGCGGGCCTGGCCGCACTGGGCCCCCTGGCGGCCTGCGGCGGCAACAACGGCCGGGGCGGCGGGAGCGGTTCGGGCAAGAGCCTCGTCCAGTACTTCCACGCGTACGGCGAGGCCGGCACCGAGCAGGCCATCAAGCGGTACGCGGCGGCCTACGACAAGGCGAACGTGTCCACGCAGTGGATCACCGGCAACACCTTCGAGGCGAAGCTGTTCGCGGCGCTGCTCACCAAGAACGCACCCGACGTCTTCGAGTTCCACCCGCAGATCCAGCTCATCAAGAGCGGCCAGGTGGCTGATCTGAGCGACATCATCGACCCGGTCAAGGACGACTTCAACCCGGCGGACATCACGTCCCACACGGTCGACGGCAAGATCTACGGCGTCCGGATGATCGACGACCCGCAGTTCTTCTTCTACCGGAAGTCGATGCTGGAGAAGGCCAAGGTCAGCGTGCCGACCACGCTGGACGAACTCATAGAGGCCGCGGCCAAGTTGACCACCAGCAAGGTCAAGGGCCTGTTCCTCGGCAACGACCTCACCTCGATCCAGAGCAACCTGATCTGGTCGGCCGGCGCCGACACCCTCGACGCGAAGAACGAGATCGCCTACCACACGGACGCGGTCGCCGAGGGGCTCACCAAGCTGCACGGGCTGTTCACCAGCGGCCACCTGCTGCTCGACGCACCGGCCGACTACTGGGACCCGTCGGCCATCGACCAGGGCCTGTGTGCCATCCAGTGGTGCGGCATGTGGGCGATGCCGGTGATGCAGAAGGCGCTCGGGGACGATCTGGGGATCTTCCCGTTCCCCAAGGTCGGCGCCGCCGGCAAGCAGTCGGTCTACAACGGCGGTTGGTCGATGTTCGTCAACGCCAAGGGGAACAACGTCGAGGCGGCCAAGGAGTACGTGAAGTGGCTGTGGATCGAGCAGAAGAAGTACCAGGAGGACTGGGCGCTCTCGTACGGCTTCCACATCCCGCCGCGTGCCTCGATCGCCGCGCAGGCCACCAAGCTGAAGTCGGGTCTGCCCGCTGAGGGCGTCAAGCTGTTCAACACCTACGGGCACTTCGACAACATCGGCTGGACCCAGGCCATGATCACGGCGTTCAACGACGTCATGGCCAACGCCGTCCGCAAGAACCAGAATCCCGAGGCCGCGCTCGACGCCTGCGACAAGAAGGTCGGCGTCGAGCTCAAGAAGCTCTTCGGATAGGCCGGCGGACGGACCACGACATGTCGACCACCACCGCACGCGACCTCACGCGCCCCGCCCCGGCCAAGACCTCCAGGGCCCGGCCCCGGCGGGGGCTGCGGGGCAACGCCACGCTCAACTTCTGGCTCTTCACCGGACCGTTCCTGCTCGGTCTGGTGATCTTCGTCTTCGTGCCCATCGGCTGGAGCATCTGGCTAAGCTTCTTCGAGGCGCGCTACACGGTCACCCCCAGCAAGTTCATCGGCTTCGACAACTACCACCAGATCCTGACGAACAGTGACTTCGTCAGCTCGCTGGGGACCTTCACCGTCTTCGCCGCGTTCATCGTCCCCACCACCTGGGCGCTCTCGCTGGGCCTGGCGCTGATGGTGCACCGGCTGCGCCTCATGAAGGCGTTCTTCCGTTCGGTCTTCTTCCTGCCCACCGCGTGCAGCTATGTCGCCGCGGCGCTGGTCTGGAAGATGTCCATCTTCAACGGCGTCCGCTTCGGCCTCGCCAACACCGTCCTCGGCTGGTTCGGCGTCGACAACATCGCCTGGCTGGCCAACCCCGACCCGCCCTGGTACTGGCTGGTCATCGTGACCGTACGCCTGTGGCTGCAGGCCGGCTTCTACATGATCCTGTTCCTGGCGGCGCTGCAGAACATCCCGCCGGAGCTCTACGAGGCCGCCGCCATCGACGGCGCCGAGCCGGGCTGGCAGACCTTCCGCCACATCACGCTGCCGCAGCTGCGGGCCACCTCGACCGCGGTGATCCTGCTGCTCCTGATCGCGGCCTATCAGGCCTTCGACGAGTTCTTCAACCTGCTGGGCAAGGCCACCTGGGGCCAGCCGCCGCTGGTCCAGCTCTACAAGACGGCGCTCGGCAACAACCAGGACTACGGCGCCGGCAGCGCGGGCGCGGTCATCCTGACCCTGCTGATCTGCGTCGTGACCCTGTTCCAGGGCAGGCTCATGGGTTTCGGAAGGGGTGAGGAGTCCAAGTGACCGCCACCGCACCGGGTGTCGACAAGCCGCGGAAGGTGAAACGCGGCGGCAGCGTCATCGGCAACGCCGGCCTGTACGTCGCCATCGCCGTCGCGGCCCTGCTCTTCCTCGTCCCCTTCTACCTGATCATCCGCAACGCCCTGATGACGGACCCGGAGATCACGGGCGAGAGCTGGAAATGGTTCCCCACGGACATCCGGTGGGGCAACATCACCGAGCCGTTCCACGACGTCACCGTCGACTTCGGACGCTCGATGTGGAACTCCACGGTCGTCGCCGTCCTGATGACCCTCGGCACCCTCCTGGTCTGCTCCCTGGCGGGCTACGGCCTGGCCCGCATCCCCTACCGGCACGCCAACAAGGTCTTCTACGCCGTCCTGGCCACCCTGATGGTTCCCACGGCCGTCACCTTCGTGCCCAGCTTCGTTCTGGTCTCGTCGCTCGGCTGGGTGGACAGTTACCGGGGTCTGATCATCCCCGGCCTGTTCAGTGGTTTCACCTGCTTCCTCTTCCGGCAGTACTTCCTGGGGTTCCCCAAGGAACTGGAGGAGGCGGCGCGGGTGGACGGGCTCGGCTACTGGGGCGCGTACTGGCGGGTCGTCGTACCCAACTCGCTCAACTTCTTCGCGGCGATCGCCACGATCACCTTCATCAGCGGCTGGAACGCCTTCCTGTGGCCCCTGGTCATCGGCCAGGACCCCAGCGCCTGGACGGTCCAGGTCGCCCTGTCGTCGTACATGACCAACCAGACCGTCAACTACCACCTGATCTTCATGGCCACCGCCATCTCGATCCTGCCCCTGGTGTTCGTGTTCCTGTTCCTCCAGCGCTGGCTGGTGCAGGGGGTCGCGCAGACCGGCATCAAGGGCTGACACCTTCTTCCGAGGACCTGGAGACCGATGTCTTTCCGCACCACCACAGCCATCGACTACGTCGAGGACGTCTCACCGGGCAGCGGGGCCCTGCCGCCCCGCGCCTGGTACGCGCGCTCGGACGCCATGTCGCTCTCGCTGAACGGCAGTTGGCGGCTACGGGTGTCGGCGACGGCCGACGCCGAGGACGACTCCTTCGCCGAGGAGGGCTACGACGCCGGGGACTGGCCCGAGGTCACGGTCCCCGGCCACTGGGTCCTCCAGGGCGGCGGCTCCTTCGGATCCCCCGTCTACACCAACCATCTCTACCCCTTCCCGGTCGACCCGCCGCGCGTGCCGACCGAGAACCCGACCGGTGACCACCTGCGGTTCTTCGACCTGCCGGCCGACTGGCCCTCGGACGGCGGCGCGGTGCTGCGCTTCGACGGGGTCGAGTCCTGCGCCCGGGTCTGGCTGAACGGCACGGACATCGGCGAGTTCAAGGGCTCCCGGCTGCCGCACGAGTTCACGGTCGGGCATCTGCTGAAGCCGGGCGGCAACGTACTCGCGGTCCGGGTGCACCAGTGGTCGGCGGGCTCGTATCTGGAGGACCAGGACCAGTGGTGGCTGCCCGGCATCTTCCGGGACGTCACGCTGCTGCACCGTCCGGCGGGCGGCGTGCTCGACTTCTTCGTGCACGCGTCGTACGACCATGGCGCGCGGGAGGGCACGCTGCGCGTCGACTCGGACGTCGACGGGCGGGTCGTCGTGCCCGCCCTGGACATCGATGTCGCGACCGGCGAGTCGGTGACCGTGCCGGTGCGGCCGTGGACGGCCGAGACGCCCCGGCTGTACGACGGCGAGCTGGTCACGGAGGGCGAGCGCGTCCCGTTGCGCATCGGCTTCCGGACCGTGCAGCTGGCCGACGGCCTGATCAAGGTCAATGGGAAGCCCCTCCTCTTCAAGGGCGTCAACCGCCATGAGTGGCACCCGGAGCAGGGCCGCGCCCTCGACCTGGAGACCATGCGCGCGGACGTGCTGCTGATGAAGCGGCACAACATCAACGCCGTGCGCACCTCGCACTACCCGCCGCACCCCGCCTTCCTGGACCTGTGCGACGAGTACGGCCTGTGGGTCGTCGACGAGTGCGACCTGGAGACCCACGGTTTCACCGAACAGGCCTGGCGGGACAACCCCGTTGACGACGACCGCTGGACTCCGGCGCTGCTCGACCGCGCGGCCCGGATGGTCGAACGCGACAAGAACCACCCGTCCGTCGTCGTCTGGTCCCTCGGCAACGAGGCCGGTACCGGGCGCGGCCTGACCGCGATGGCCGAGTGGATCCGCGGCCGGGACGGTTCACGGCTCATCCATTACGAGGGTGACATCAACTGTCGTGACACGGACGTGTATTCACGGATGTACGCCGACCACGCCGAGGTGGAGCGGATCGGCCGGGGCCGGGACGGCGGCTCCCACAGGCGCCGCCGACTCCCCTTCATCCTCTGCGAGTACGGGCACGCCATGGGCAACGGCCCCGGCGGCATCGCCGACTACCAGCGCCTGTTCGAGTCGTACGACCGTATCCAGGGCGGCTTCATCTGGGAGTGGATCGACCACGGCGTCAAGGACGAGCGGTACGGGTTCGCGTACGGCGGCGACTTCGGTGAGGAGCTGCACGACGGGAACTTCGTCTGCGACGGGCTGATCTTCCCGGACCGCACGCCGTCGCCGGGTCTTGTCGAGTACAAGAAGGTGATCGAACCGGTCCGTATCGAGGGATGGGGGTCCCCTCTGCCCGAGCGGCGCCGAGAGCTCGCGGGAGGCGCGGACGGCACCGTGCGCGTGACCAACGCCTACGACTTCGCCGATCTCTCGGAGCTCGCCTTCGAGTGGTCGTACCAGGTCGACGGCGAGACGGTCGAGGCGGGCGCGCTCCCGGTGCCCGCGCTGGCCCCGGGCGAGTCCGCCGAGGTGAAGCTGCCGGCGCCGCCCGTGGACGGGCGGGGGGCCGAGACACAGTGGACGGTACGGGCGGTGCTGGCCGCCGAGACGGCGTGGGCTCCGCGGGGTCACCTGGTCGCCTGGGCGCAACTGCCCGTCAGTGAAGGATCGTCGAACCGCGTTCCCCAGTCCGACGCTCCCGTGCTCGGCGAGCGGCGGATCACCCTCGGTCCGGCCGCCTTCGACGCCCGCACCGGCGCGCTGAGGACGATCGGCGGGGTCGACGTGACCGGGCTGCGCCTGGACGTGTGGCGCGCCCCGACCGACAACGACAACGGCGCGCACTGGCAGCCCGACCAGCGCCACGGCCCCCTCTGGCGCAAGCTGGGCCTTCATCGGATGCGCCACCGGCTGGACGCGGTCGAGGTGGGTGACGACGCCCTGACGGTACGCACCCGGGTGGCACCCGCGGCCCGGGAGGTGGGCCTGCGCACGGTGTACCGGTGGACGTCCGACGGCACCCGGCTGCGGCTGACCGTGTCCGTGGCGCCGGAGGGCGAGTGGACACTGCCGTTGCCGCGGCTCGGGATCCGGCTGGGGCTCGCGGGTTCGGCGGACCGCGTGAGGTGGTTCGGCGGCGGCCCGGGCGAGGGATACCCGGACACCAAGTCCGCTTCCATGCTGGGGCGTTGGGAGTCGACGGTCGACGAGCTCCAGACACCGTACGTCCGTCCGCAGGAGAACGGCGCGCGGCCCGACGTCCGGTGGGCGGAGGTCGGTGGCCTGCGCGTCGAGGGCGATCCGTCCTTCTGGTTCACCGCTCGCCGCTGGACCACCGAACACCTCGACGCCGCCGAACACCTGACGGACCTGGTCCCCGGCGACACCGTCTGGGTCAACCTCGACCACGGCCAACAGGGCATCGGCTCGCAGTCGTGCGGCCCCGGAGCGCTTCCGCAGTACCAACTGCGGGCCGCTCCCGCGGAGTTCTCGTTCGTCTTCTCGGAGCTCCATGACCGATGACAGCGGCCGGGGCCCGGACCGACGGCCGGTCCGGGCCCCGGGGGGGGGGGGGTGGGGTGGGGCTAGGGGCAGCTGATCCGGGTGTCGCCCGGGTCCGTGGTGCAGGTGTCCGTGTCGGAGCCGCCGTTGGCGGTGTCGTTGGCGGAGACGCCGTCGGCGGTGTTGAGGTTGTCGGTGCCGAAGCCGCCGATCAGAGTGTCGTTTCCGGGGCCGCCGTTCATGGTGTCGTTGCCGAAGCTGCCGTCGAGGCGGTCGTTGCCGTAGCCGCCGTACACGGTGTCGTTGCCGTAGCTCGCGTTGACGGTGTCGTCGCCGCCGAGGGCGCAGATCACGTCGTTGCCGAACGTGCCGTTGATGGTGTCGTTGCCGCTGGTGCCGATGATCGTGCAGCCGCGGGTGTTGCTGATGGTGGTGGTGGCCGTGGCGGTGTTGTTGCCGGGGGTCGGGTCGGTCTGGGTGGCGGTGACGGTGGCCCGGTCGGTGAGCGTGCCGGTGGCCCGGGGTTCGACGACCACCGTCACCGTGGTGCGGGCGCCGGGGGCGAGGGTGCCCAGGGAGCAGCTCGCGCCGGTGGCGCTGGTGGTGCAGGTGCCCTGGCCGGGTGTGGCCGAGACGACCGAGGCGGCCGGTCCGGTGAGCGCCTCGGAGAGGGAGACGCCGGTGGCGGAGGTGCTGGTGCTGGTGTTGGTGACGGTCACGGTGTACGTGGCGCGGTCGCCGATGGCGACGGTGGCGGGTCCGGTCTTGGTGACCGACAGGTCCACCCCGGGCGGCGGCGGGGGCGGGGTGCCGGTGCCGCCGAGGTAGCGGGCCAGGGCGCGGTCGTCGCCGGTGGTGCCGAACGCGACGATCTTGCCGTCGGACTGGACGGCGACAGCGCTCGCCTCGTCGTAGGCGCCGAAATCGGTGACCGTACGGCCGCTCGTGCCGAAGCCGGTGTCCAGGCTGCCGTCGGTGTTGTAGCGCGCCACCACGAAGTTGGTGTTCCTGATGCCCGCGGTGACGATCCGGCCGTCGGGCTGCAGGGCCAGGTCGTTCGCCCGATCGTTGGTGCCGCCGAAGTCGGTGGTCACGCGTCCGCCCGTCCCGAAGCCGCTGTCCAGGCTGCCGTTGGCGTTGTAGCGGGCCAGCGCGAAGTCGCCACCGGTGGATCCGGCCGCGACGATCTTGCCGTCGGACTGGACGGCGACGCCGTTCACGAACTCGTAGTCGCCGAAGTCGGTGACCACGCGCCCGCCCGTCCCGAAGCCGCTGTCCAGGCTGCCGTCACTGTTGTAGCGGGCCAGCGCGAAGTCGAAGCGGGTGCTTCCGGTGTACCCGGCGACGACGATCCGGCCGTCCGGCTGGAGCGCCATGTCGTACCCGAGCGCGCCCTCGGTGAAAGAGGTGACGACCTGCCCGGCGGTGCCGAAAGCCGGGTCGGGGCTGCCGTCGGAGAGGTAGCGGACCACCGCGAATCGGCCGCCGGTCTGGCCCGCGGCGAGGATCTTTCCGTCGGACTGCACGGCGACCGCCTCGCCGGCCGAGGAGCCGTTGTCACCGAAGTCGGCACGGACCCAGCCGCCGTCGCCGAAGCCGGTGTCGAGGGTGCCGTTGGCGTTGTAGCGGGCCACCGTGAACCAGCAGCAGCCGTTGTCCGGGATCTCGCTGGTGCCGACCACGACGATCTTCCCGTCGGGCTGCAGCGCGACCCCGCCGGCCCCGTCCTGGCCGCCGGCCATGTCCGTCACGACCTCCCCGCCGCTGCCGAACGAGGTGTCGATGCTGCCGTCGGCGTTGTGCCGCAGCACGGAGAAGTCGCCGGAGGAGGCACCGTTTTGGATGTTGGTACCGACGGTGACGATCTTGCCGTCGGGCTGGAGGGCGACGTCCGCGCCGCTCTCGGAGGTGCCACGGTCGACGGTGACCGTGCCACCGCTGCCGAAGGAGGGGTCGAGATCGCCGGGTGCGGCCAGGGCGGAACCGGGCAGGGCGACGACGAGCGCCAGCGCCGCGGCGACGGTCGACACGACCCGCCCCAGGCGCGAGCGGCACGGATGCCGAAGACTGAGGGTGGACATGCGCCAAGCATCCGGACACCCGCACCACGCCCTCGCACGCCCGGCCGCCCGCTGGGCTCAGTGGCCTCCGAAGTTCCACTCTCCGGGATGACAGGCACAGGGGCATGAGCCCCCGCCGTCCTGGCCCCCGCTGTCCTGGCCACCGCCGTCCTGGCGCTGCCCTACTGGCCCTTGCCGTCCTGGCCCTGCCCTAGTGGCCCGTTGCCCTCCTGCGCTCCCGCTTTCCTCTCCTCAGTGGTCCGCGCAGCAGGGCGTGGGATCCGGCACCTCGAACGGGACGAGGGTGCCGCCCGCGGCCGGCATCGTCGTCAGGACCAGGCGCCCGTCACGCCACTCCGGACGTACGTGGTCGCGCGTGACGATCCGCCGCTCAGGCTCGGGGCCGTCCGGCGCGCCGAGTACGGCGACCCGGTCCACCGCGGAGAGAGCCAGCACGCGGGCGACGGTCACTGTGCCGGTGAGGGCCTCGGACCCGGTGTAGAGAACGGCGCGGCCACCGGTGCGCGCCTCGTGCTCGGCGGCGGCATGGGCGGCACCGGTGGCCAGCTCCTCGGGACCGTGGCGGTCGGCACCGAGGGCGACCCCGAACTCCCGTTCCCGCAGCCGCTGCCAGG
Organism: Streptomyces sp. NPDC058246; assembly: GCF_042881985.1. Lineage (NCBI taxonomy): Bacteria > Bacillati > Actinomycetota > Actinomycetes > Kitasatosporales > Streptomycetaceae > Streptomyces > Streptomyces sp. NPDC058246. The sequence continues at coordinate 15,565 of NZ_JBHVWZ010000005.1, forward strand.
CCGCGCGGGCCGCCCGCTCCGACGGCACGGCGAAGGACAGCGCCGTGTGCGGCCGCCGTCCCTCCCGTACGTGGTGCGTGCAGCCCCACGCGTCGTCCGGCAGCCCGAGTTCGACGGCCAGCCCGCGCAGCAGGTGGTCGGCCTCCCGCAGGGCGCCGCCGTGGCCGGTGTCGACTCCGACGACGTACCGCTCGGACCGCTCGGACCGCTCGGTCACGACGGCAGGACCCACACCGGGTTGGAGTAGAACCACAGGTCCTTCCACGGGTCCGCGTCGCCGACGACGTCCACGGCCGGGCCCGCCGGGTCGACCGCCGCGCCCATCAGGCCGACGGACGAGCGGTTGCCGTCGGTGCCGCGCAGACGGACGTACAGCGGGCGGTCGACCGCACCGAGGTCGTACGTGAGACGGACCGTGCCGGTGGACTTGTTCACCTCGTACGACTTGACGACCTTCGCGGTGGGGGCGGTGAAGGTGTCCCGGTCCCCGACCACGCCGGTCACGTCGCCCTGGATGACGTCGACGCGCGCCAACTTCGGCACAAACCCCGCCCAGTTGGGGCCGCCGGCCAGTCCCAGGTCCACGGTCAGCGTGACGCGCGTGCCCTTGCGCACCTGGAGCGCGCCGCCGAGGGTCGCCCAGCGGCTGCCGCCCGCGACCCGTGCGTCGAGGCCGCCGAGGAGCTGCCCGTGGTCGACCCACACGCGCCCGGCGCGGATGCCGTCCATCACGGCAGCGTAGGAGAATCCGTCGGCGCCGACGTGCGTACGGCTGTACTGGCCGGGCCAGTAGTCGCCCTGCGTGAGGTCGATCTTGCCGCCGTAGACGGGGTCCGTGTGCCGGCCGTTGGCGGTGAAGTCGCTGTCCGGGCCGCCGCGTACGGCGGTGTCCGTGTACACCTGGTGCGAGTCGGAGTTGGCGGTGATCCACCAGGGCTTGCCCTCGGCGAGGAGGCTGTCCCACAGGCCGCCGACGGTGGCGGTCATCCAGTCGAAGCCGCCCCAGGTGCGGTAGCTCTCCAGCGGGTACCCGGCGAAGGAGTCGGCGCTCGGGCTGTTGTCGTAGATACCCCGGGCCCGGCCCATGCCGAGCGGTGTGGCGATACCGGCGGCCTGGTGGCCGGGGGCGCCCTCGAAGCCGACGGCGATCTGGTGGCTCGCGTCGGTCGCGTCGCGCCAGGCGCGGATCTCGTGCGGGGAGTCGACACCGCGCCGCGCCGGGTGGTTGGCGAGCATCAGCGCGTCCTTGACCTTGCGGCGCCGGACCTGCTCGCCGAGGAAGGCGAGGCCCGCCACGGCGAGCGCCTCGTTGGCGGGCGTCGAGCCGGAGGCGTTCTTCACGCTGCCGTCGTAGTCGGTCTCGAACTGCTTGAGGACCGCGACTTCGTTCTTGCCGGGGTGGACGAAGACCGTGCCGTGCTCGGCGGCCGGGATGTTCCACTCCAGCCCCTGGAAGACGAGCGTGTCCTCGTACGCGTCCCGGGCCTCCTGGATGTCCGGGTTGACCTTCTCCACACCGATCTTGGCGTGCGTCTCGCTGCCGTGGTCGGTGATGACCATCCAGTCCAGGCCGTTCCGGGCGCCCTGGCGGACCTGGTCGCCGACGCGGTACTTGCCGTCGCTGCTGTACTGGGTGTGGATGTGGTGGTCACCGGCCAGCCACAGGAAGCCGTTCTTCTTCCGGCTGCCCGAGGAGGCGTACGCCGGGGCGGCGGCCCCCTGCGCGAGGACGCCGTCGGCGGCCAATCCCGCCCCGAGCAGCCCGGCGCGGCGCAGCAGCGAGCGGCGCGACTGCTGGTCGGGGGTGAGGGCCTCGTCGGGCACCGAGGTGTCGAAGGCGGCGGGCAGCGGGGCGCCGGCCGACTCGTCGTGGTGATGGTGGTGGTGATGCCCGTGCTCATGTACGTGCGTGTGGCCCATGACCGCCTCCTGAGTCGCGCGCCACCCCATGGGACGCGTGTCACGAGGAGGTTCGATGTGAAACATGAACAGTGGTCGGCCGATGCGTGATGCCCCGGCGACGTGGGCTGGTCAACTACCCTCGCAAACCTGTGAGTTGTCCGGCCGACCAGCCGTTACGTCCGGACTTCCGCCCAGACGACCTTGTACGCGCCGCCCGGACGCGGGTCCACTCCCCACCGCTCGGCGAGCCCCGCGACGAGCAGCAGCCCGCGCCCGCCCTCGCCGTCCGACGGCTCCTGGAGCACGGGCAACCGGTCGGTCCGCCCGTCGGCCACCTCCACTCGCACGACACCCTCGCGCCACAGCAGCCGTACGCGGAAGTCGCGCCCGCGCACCCGGCCGTGCCGCACGGCGTTCGCCGCGAGCTCGGCGACGACGAGGGTCACGTTCTCGCTGACCTCGCTGTCGCACGCGAACCCCCAGACGTCCATCCGGTTCGCGACCAGCCGCCGCGCGAGCCGGGCCCCTCGCGGGGTGCAGCTGTAAAGCTGCGTGAACGTACGTACGGTGACGGGGACTTGGGCTTGGGTGTCTCCTTGCATGGGGCAACGGTCGCGTGGGGGCCAGGGGGACCACCAGTTACGCCACTCGTACGCTGCGCGGCGTACGAGTTCACGCTGTGGACAGTACGGGTAACCGTCAGTGACCATAGGTGACTTGGCGGGGTTGGCACCACTGCACTCGGGAGTACCCGGCATGACCAACAGCACCACGAACGAGCCCGAACCGTCGGACAGTCTGAAGACGTTCGGACTGGTCCAGAAGGCCCTCCGCAAGCGGGCGGGGCTCACCCAGGAGGAGTTCGCGCCACTGGTGCGGTTCCAGCCGTCCACGGTGGCGTCGATCGAGCAGGGCAGGAGGCTTCCGCCGCAGGTGTACATCGAGCGGGCGGAAGAGGTGCTGGACGCGTTCGGGGTGCTGCGGGCGGCTGCCAAGTACGCCACTCGGCAACCGGGGCTGGCTTCCTGGTTCCGGAAGTGGGCGGATCTGGAGGAGCTGGCGATCAGCCTGTACACGTACGAATGCAGGTTGATCCCAGGCCTGTTGCAAACGGAGGCGTACGCGCGAACGGTGATGTGGAGCGTGCCGCTGCGCCCAACCGACGAACAGGTGGAGCAGCGCGTGGCCGCATGTCTCGCGCGACAGGAGTTGCTCAGCGCGAGCCGGGAGCGGCCCACGGCGTTCAGCTTCATCATCGAACAGGCCGTCCTGGAGCGGCACACGGGCGGCGAGGAGGTCACACAGGAGTTGATCGACCACTTGCTGGACGTAAACGAGAGGCATTGGAACGTCGAGATCCAGCTGATGCCGCTCCGACAGCCCGCGCACGCAGGTCTCGACGGTCCCATGCACCTGTGCGAGACCCCCGAGCACGAATGGCTCGCCTACGCGGAAGGCCAGAAGACCGGCCACCTGATCAGTGACCGCAAAGCGATCAGCGTGCTCCAGCAGCGGTATGCCAAGATGCGCTCACAGGCCCTCACCCCCGAAGACACGGTGAGCCTGCTCCAGCAGATGCGAGGGGCGCTATGAGCACGAACGGACTTGCCTGGTTCAAGAGCAGCTACAGCGGTTCGGAGGGCGACGACTGCGTCGAAGTGGCCCTCGCCTGGCGCAAGTCGACCTACAGCAGCGGCAGCGAGGGCGACTGCGTCGAGATCGCCACCTGCCCCACCACCATCCACATCCGCGACTCCAAGAACACCCGCGGCCCCCAGCTCACCCTCTCCCCCACCGCCTGGACGGACTTCGTCGAGTTCGCCGCGCGCGGCTGACCAAGTACGGCTCGCGTAACCTGCGCGCCCTAGGTTGTAGCCTAGATACTCTAGGTTCAGCCGAGCGACAGGTGGAGACACATGGCCCGTGCCGGGCTCACGACCGAACGTGTCGTGGAGGCGGCGGCCGATCTCGCGGACGAGGTCGGCTTCGAGAACGTCACCGTGTCCGCACTGGCGCGGCAGTTCGGGGTGAAGGACGCGAGCATGTACTCGCACGTGAAGAGCGTGCGGGAGCTGCGCGAGCGGATCGCGCTCCTCGCGGCCGGCGAGATGATCGACCGGATCGCCGCCGCCGTGGCCGGGCGCGCGGGCAAGGACGCGCTCGTCGCCTTCGCGGGCGCCTACCGGGAGTACGCGCTGGAGCGGCCGGGGCGGTACCGGGCCACGCATCTGCAGCTCGACCCCGCCGTCGCCGCCGAGTCCGACGCGGGCCGGCGCACCGCCGACGTCACCTACGGCATGCTGCGCGCGTACGGGCTGTCCGAGCCCGACCTCACCGACGCGGTACGCCTGCTGCGCAGCACCTTCCACGGCTACTGCAACCTCGAAGCCATCGGCGGATTCGGCGCCCCCCGTGACGTACAGGCGTCCTGGGAGCGCGCGCTGGACGCCCTGCATGTGGCCCTTGAGCACTGGCCACGGACAAAGGACGACGATCATGAGTGACCTTCACTACGACGTGTGCGGCAGCGGCCCTGTGCTGCTGGTCATTCCCGGTGGGGCCGGTCACCCCATGGGCCTGGAGGGCGTCACGGAGCGACTCTCCGAGCGGTTCACCGTGGTGACGTACGACCCGCTCGGACTGTCCCGCGGACCGCTGGACGAGCCGGTCGGCGACCAGCGGGTCGAGGTGTGGAGAGACAACGCCCACCGGGTTCTCGAAGCGGTCCTCCCGGAGGGTGAGTCCGCCTGCGTCTTCGGCTCCAGCTCCGGCGGCATCGTCGCGCTGGACCTGTTGGCCCGGCACCCGGAGCGCGTGCGGCGTGTCGTCGCTCATGAGCCGCCGAGCGTCGGGGTACTGCCCGACGCGGCGCGGCAGCGGGCGATGATCGGGGAGGTTCACGAGATCTGCCGCGCGGAGGGGGTCGGGCCCGCGATGGAGCGTCTCAGCGCCGGTCTCGAGGGCCGGACTTGGGAGGGCCGAGCGCCGCAAAGAGCCAGGGAAATCGCCGCGGACACCCCCATCGGCATCTTCCTCGCCCACGTCCTGCTCCCCTTCGCTACGCACGCACCGGACGTCGAGGCTCTCAAGCCGCTCTCCGCCCGGCTCGCCGTCGGCGCGGGACAGGACTCGCGAGGGCAACTCCCGCGCCGCAGCGCCGAGTTGCTCGCCGAGCTCATAGGCGCCGACTTCGTGGAGTTCCCCGGCGGTCACCTGGGCTGTCTGGAGCACCCGGCGTCCTTCGCGGACCTGCTGGCCCGGACATTCACTCGGCCGGTCCCGGCTGAGTCGTCACCGGGTAGCTGAGGCGCCGACAGATCGGGGCGGGCCCTCTGCGCTGAGTGCCTGGACGTCGGCGTACGTGGGCGTGAGGCCTCGCGGCGGACGTCCCGCCCGGATGTCCGCGGCGGCGTCCACGGCCGCGCCCAGCGCCCGCCGGTACAGCAAGGAGCCGAGGCTGACCCGGCGCACACCGAGGTCGCCGAGTCGGGCGACCGTCGGGCCCAGCGGTGAGTAGAGGATGTTGAGCGGCACGTCGAGGGTCTTCACCAGCGCGGCGATCCGGTCGGCGTCGCCGAGCCCGGGGACGAACACACCGTCGGCGCCCGCCTGTTGGTAGGCGTCGAGGCGTCGGCATGTCTCGGCGTGGCCGCCGTCGCCGAGCCAGTACGTGTCGGTGCGGGCGTTCACGAAGAGGTCCGGTACGGCGGCCTTGACCGCGGCGATCTTCGCGGCGTGCAGCGCCACCGGCCCGAGTCCGTCCTCCAGGTTGATGCCGACCGCCCCGGCGTCGGCGAGCTCGCGCGCCAACTCGGCGACATCGTCCGGGTCTTGGCTGAACCCGTCCTCGGCGTCCACCGACAGCAGGAACGCGCCCGCGCCCAGCTGCCGGGCGAGGCTCAGTGTCAGGTCCCGGGTGGCGGCCGTACCGTCCGGCAGCCCGGCGGCAGCCGCGACGCCGAGGCTGGTGGTACCGATCGCCTCGAAGCCCTGGGCGGCGAGGGCCGACGCCGAGGCGTGATCCCAGGCGTTGGGGAGGAGGAGGAGGGGCTTGTCGGTGTGGTGAAGCGCGCGGAAGGGGGTGACAACGGGGTTCATACGCCCACGCTAAGTCCCGCACACTTCGGCCACGGCCGAACCGTGCCCACGGCCCGCCCCCCGCACAGGCCCGGCGACCGTCCACCCGTCGACAGCGACCGCCCGGCGCGTCCCACGCACGAGGCACCACACCGCGCACCACAGCACACCGCCCTCGCCGTCCCGTCCTCGCCGTCCCGCCCTCGCCGTCCCGCCCGAGGCGGTCCTCAGTCCCGCACGGTGACCTCCACCCCGCGCCCGTCCAGCCGCACCCGCGCCCCGGACCCTCCGCTCCAGCGGACGTCCAACTCGCCCGGGCCGTGGGCCCGGACGGACACCGTCTCGCCCAGCGGCGCGGGATCCGGCTCGCCGGTCAGCCGGGCGAGGGCGACGAAGAGGGTGTCGCCTTCGTGGGTTCGGCCGGAGAGGGCGTCGGTCAGGCCGAGGACGGGCAGGAGTTCCGACCGGAGCCCGTCCCGCGCCGCCCAGCCCGTCACACGCACCGAAGTCCCGGGAGCCGCCCCCGACACCAGATGGGCCCGCACCTCCACCGCACCCCGGGCGACCACGAGGCTGGTGACCCGGATGCCGTCCCCCACGGTGTGCCGGGACGCCGCCCAGCCCGCCCCGACGCCGAGCGGCTCGATCTCCGTACGGCTCGGGTCGTCGCCGACGATCACGCTGTTGTCGTAGGACGCCGAGGACGCGGAGGGAGCGGAGGGAGCTGTGGCCGTCGAGTACGCGAGCCGCGTGTAGTACGGGTCGTAGCGGGCGTCCTCGCTGCCGTGGTTGTGGAGGCGGACGACGCCGTCCGAAGTGGTCGACTGGAGAAGCCAGTTGGGCGGGCCGACGGGGGTGACCGCGTCGGCGCGGTCCGTCGGACCGGGCTCCTCGGCCGTCGTCCACACCTCGTGGTCCGGCGGGAGGAGCAGGCCGACGAAGGCCTTGCTCGCCCAGTACGGGGACGCGGGGCCCGAATAGGCTTGCAGGAGCGCGTCGTCGGGGCCGTGCCAGCCGAGGCTGAGCAGACCTCGGTCGTCCACCGCGCCCCGGTCGAGGAAGTAGCGCAGCGCGCCGGAGGCCAGCCGTCGGGTCTCGCCCGGCGACAGCGGCGTACGGCCGGTGAGCGCGCCGAGCCACAGCGGTGCGGCGGTCGCGAAGCGGTAGGTGAGGGAGCGGCCCTGGAGCAGCGGGGCACCGTCGCCGCCGAACAGGCGGGCGTAGTCGGCGAGATGGGCCTCCAGGCGGCCGCCGTACAGGTCGAGCAGGCGGGTGTCGTCCGCCAGCCAGGCGTGCAGCACCGGGTAGAGGTGCATGGCCCAGCCGTTGTAGTAGTCGAACTTGCGGCCGTGGCCGTCGGTGTACCAGCCGTCGCCGAGGTACCACTGCTCGATGCGCTCCAGGCCACGGTCGATCGCGGCGCGCGACGCCTCGGGCTCGTGACCGATCTCCTGGAGGAAGCCGCCGACCGTCACCGGGAACAACTCCCAGTTGCACGGCCAGGGTTCGGCCGTCATCCCGTCGCCGAGCCACCGCGCGGCCCGCTGCCGCACGCCGTCGTCGAGGCGGTCCCACAGCAGCGGCCGGGTCAGGCGCAGCGCGAGGGCGATCGACGCGGCCTCGACGAGCGGCTGGCTGCGGTGCTCGACGCGGGGCCAGACGCCCGCGGTTCCGGCGGCGAGGCCGTCCGCGTACCGCTCCAGCACCTTCTCGTCGCGGCGGAACGCGGCGAGCAAGAGCGTGCGGGCGTAGCCCTCCAGGCCGTCGGAGAGCCTGCCGGACGCGCTCGTGTGCTCGCCGGGGAAGTGGTAGAGCGCGCCGTCGGCGGTGGCGTACGGCGCGACCGCGGCGAGCAGCGAGTCGGCGACCGCCTCCCAATGGGCACGGGTGTAGCCGGTGTACGGGCTGAGGGTGCGGTCCTCGAAGGGCTCGGAGGGCATCACAGGGGGCTCTCCGTGTCGTCGGGCACGGCCAGGGCGGTGCTCAGAATCACCGCCGCCGGCACGGCGATGTCGAGACGTCTCATTGCGGCTCCTCCGGCAGGGCGACAAGGGCCTGGCGCGTGACCGTACCGCTACGGGCAAGCGCTTTCTAGTCCTGGATCATTTTTGCGGCAGGCGGATCCTCGGCCCGCGTCCGTCGCCGTCCAGCGGGCGAGTTCCTCCGTGATGCGGTCCGCGCCGTGGCTCAGCTCGGGGGTGGGTCGCGCGGCCCGGCGCTGTACGGGGTGCCGCTGTGCCCACCCGTGCCGCCCCTGGCGGCACGCATGCCCACAGTTAGGTGGGGGGCGTCCGCATCGTGGGCGGAAGGTTCAGCTGGTGGACGGCAGCGGGCGTCGTTCGTCGTATCGACTAGCGTCATGTCATGAGCAGTGACACCTCCGGCACCCTTGCCGACGCCCTCTCCGCCGGCCCGGTCGTCCTCGACGGCGGTATGTCCAACCAGCTCGAATCGGCCGGGCACGACCTGAGCGACGCGCTGTGGTCGGCGCGGCTGCTCGCGGAACGGCCGGAGGCGATCGTCGAGGCGCATCTCGCCTACTTCGAGGCGGCCGCGGACGTGGCGATCACCTCCAGCTACCAGGCCACCTTCGAGGGCTTCGCCAAACGCGGCATCCCCTACGAGAAGGCCGCCGAGCTCCTCGGCCTCAGCGTCGAACTGGCCCGCGAGGCCGCCCGGCGCGCTGCCGCGAAGGGCGTCACCCGGCCGCTGTGGGTCGCCGCGTCGGTCGGCCCGTACGGGGCGATGCTCGCGGACGGCTCGGAGTACCGGGGCCGGTACGGGCTGAGCGTCGAGGAGCTGGAGCGCTTCCACCGCCCCCGCCTGGAGGTGCTGGCCGCCGCCGCGCCCGACGTGCTGGCCCTGGAGACCGTGCCGGACGCCGACGAGGCACGGGCGCTGGTGCGGGCGGTGCGCGGGCTCGGCGTACCGGCGTGGCTGTCGTACAGCGTCGCCGGGGACCGTACGCGGGCCGGGCAGCCCCTGGAGGAGGCCTTCGCGGCGGCCGCCGACGCGGACGAGATCATCGCCGTCGGCGTGAACTGCTGCGCCCCGGAGGACGTGGACGGCGCCGTCGAGACCGCCGCGCGCGTGACCGGCAAGCCGGTCGTGGTCTACCCCAACAGCGGCGAGGCCTGGGACGCACAGGCCCGCGCCTGGACCGGACGCTCCACCTTCACGGCCGAGCAGGTCACCGGGTGGCGGCGGGGCGGGGCCCGGCTGATCGGAGGGTGCTGCCGGGTGGGACCGGAGGCGATCAGTGTGATCGCCGGGACGCTCGGGGCTTGAGGGACTGAGCGCGCCGGGACACTCGGCGGGGCCGGCGTCGTCACGGACGACGGGCGCCCCCCGAGCGACGGAAGCGCAGTACGGCCGACAGCGGTGCCGTTCCCCGTGTGGGCGAACCGGAGCCCGGGGACGCGGCGGGTGTGGGTTCCGAAGAGTCGACGGGCTTGTCGGCGGGCTTGGTCGATTCCGCGTTCCACAGGGCGAGTTCACGGTCGCGCGGGCCGTGCACGGTATGCGGTGCACCGGCGCCGAAGACCCGGACCGGGTGCGAGGCGTCCCAGGCGGCCCACCCGGGGTCGCCGTCGGCCGCGAACCGCACCCAGGCCGCGTGCATGGCGTCGGCCAGCTCCTGTGGTGCCCCCGCCCCCGCGAGTTTCGCCGACTCCGGTACGCCGGCGGTGTCGAAGACGAAGCCCAGCTCCAGGGCGTGGCAGGCGCCGAGGCCCGGCACGTTCGAGGGCCACGCGAACTCGTAGACGTACGAGGGGAATCGCCTGCTCTGCGCGTCCGCGAGGCGGTGCAGCGGCACCCTCAGGAGGTGGTCGGTGACCATCTGGCCGACGAGGTCGGCGGTGCCCGCGTCGGGGTGGATCGCGCGGTAGCCGCGGGGCACTTCGTGGCCGCAGCGACAGCGGGCCATGGCGCCGGCCAGCGCGACGGGACCGAGCCGGTCGACGCGCTCGTGCAGTCCGCCGGGCACCAGCCACAGCCGGTACTCCTCGCTGGTCCAGCCGAGCAGCAGCCCGACCTCCGGGGCGGCGCCCTCGACGAGGGCCGCCAGCGGGTCGCGCGGGACGAGGTCGCCGTCGACGACGATGCCGAACGCGGGCCCGCCGAGCACCGGGCTGCTGAGTCTGCCCACCTCGGCCTGGGTGCGCAGGAGCAGTTCGCGGTCGACGGCGGCGAATGCCTCGGCCGTCGCCGGGACCTTCAGCCGGGTGGCCATCCTGCGCACCATCCGGCGCACCTTGTCGCGGTCGCTCGCCTCGGGCGGCCCGCTCTGCAGGACGGCCCGGTGGAACAGACCCGCGGCGCGCGGACTGGCCAGCAGCGCGCCGATGCTGATGGCTCCGGCCGACTCCCCGAAGACGGTCACGCGGTCGGGGTCGCCGCCGAACTCCGCGATGGACTCCCGTACCCACTCCAGCGCGGCGAGCTGATCGCGCAGCCCCGGGTTGGCGGGGGCGTCCGGGAAGAGGCCGTAACCCTCCACGCCCAGGCGGTAGTTGATCGAGACGAGGACGACGCCGTCGCGGGCGAAGGCGTGCCCGTCGTAGACGGGCACGGCCGAGGAACCCCGGGTCAGGGCCCCGCCATGGATCCACACCATGACGGGGAGCCGGGCGCCGGGCGCCGGTTCCGGTGTCCACACATTGAGGTTGAGGCAGTCGTCGCCGGGCACGACCGGGTCGGCGAGGAGTCGCGAGAACGCCTCGGAGTACGGCGGCTTGGGCGGCGTCGGCCCGAACGCGCCCGCGTCGCGCACCCCGTCCCAGGGCTCGGGCGGCACCGGGGGCCGAAAGCGTCGGGGGCCGAACGGCGGTGCCGCGTACGGGATGCCGCGGAAGACGGCGATCCCGTTCTCGTACCGGCCGCGCACCGCTCCGTAGGGGGTGGTGACCACCGGATCCTTCGTCGCCGACACCGAGTCCACCGCGTCCACCGCCATTCGACCACCAGCTCCTCGCCGACTCGCGAACCGTTCCTCCAGAGCATCACAAAACCACGCGATATTCCCGAGGACGTCCTTCCCCGGTCACGGACGGCCCTGTTCGGCCTACATCGACGTGCCGGAACCAGCCGCTCTCCGAGACGGCCGCGCCCGCGCCGCGGCTACGCCCCGGCCGCCCAGGTGATGCCGCCGAGCAGATGCGCACGGAAGTCCGGGTCCTCGTACGCCTGGGAGGCATGCCCGAGGGCGGTGTAGAAGACCCGGCCCGCGCCCTGCTCACGGCACCACACGAGCGGATGGTCCTCGCCCATGCCCCCACCCTGGTAAGAGGATTCGTCGGCGGAGACGAGCACACGCACCGAACCGCGGGGACTGGACCGGAAGTCGTACCACTCGTCCGTGAACTCCCATACGGGCGGCAGGTGTCGGGTTGCCGGATGACCGCGGTCCTCGACGACGGCACTGCCCGGCTGGTACTCCGGATGCCGGTCGAAGCGTGCCCCGAGCAACTCGCCGTAATAGGGCCAGTCGTACTCGGTGCAGGCGGCGGCGTGCACCCCGACGAACCCCCCGCCCCCCTCGACGTACGCCGCGAGCCGTTCCCGCCCCCGCGCCGTCAGCACCTCCCCGCTCGTGGAGAGGAACACCACCGCGGCGTACGCCTCCAAGCCCGCTTCGAGAGCCGCCGGATCCTCGGTGGCGTCGACCTCGAAGTCCCCGAGCGTGCGCACGGCGGCGACGGCGTCCGGGATGGAGTCGTGCCGGTAGCCGGTGGTGCGGGTGTGGACGAGCACGCGGAAGGACATGGCCCCGAGCCTAAGCCGCCCCCGGATCCGAGCCGCTCCCTCCTTCGCCCGCCGGAGCTGGGGATCTTCAGCCCGTCCGGCCTCTGAGGGCGAGACCGTTCAGGGCGAGAACCCTCCCCGGCCACCTCGTGTCCGATTCCTTCAAGACCGGCCGCCGGGCCACCGCCTACCGTCACCCCATGACTCCACGATTCGACGTAATCGGTCTCGTCGTCTCCGACATGGCCGCCTCGCTCGCCTTCTACCGTCGGCTCGGACTCGCGTTCCCCGAGGGTTCCGAGGATCAGCCGCATGTCGAGGCAGAGCTGCCCGGCGGACTGCGACTGGCGCTCGACACGGAGGAGACGATCCGGTCGTTCCACACCGGGTGGCGGCCCCCGGCCGGCGGCGGGCGGGTCGCGCTCGCCTTCGTCTGCGACCGTCCGGCCGAGGTCGACTCCGTGTACGAGGAACTCGTCGGCGCCGGTCATCACGGCGAGCTCAAGCCGTGGGACGCCTTCTGGGGCATGCGGTACGCGGTCGTGCACGACCCGGACGGCAACGGGGTCGACCTGTTCGCGCGGCTACCGCAGACGCAGTAGCTCTCGGGCGGGCATCCCCGCCAGCTCCTTCACGTCCCGCGCCAGGTGGGCCTGGTCGGCGAACCCGGCGCGGGCCGCCGTCTCCGCGAGGGACACCCCGTCCCGCGCGAGCGCCAGGGCCCGCTGCAACCGCAGCACCCGGGCCAGCGTCTTCGGCCCGTAGCCGAACGCGACGAGCGCGCGGCGGTGCAACTGGCGTGCGCTCAGGCCCAGTTCATCGGCGATCGCGGCGACCGGCCGGCCCGAGTCCAGAGCCGCGACCAGAGCCCGCAGCAGCGGATCCGGCGGCCGCGCGTCCCTCGCCCGCTCCAGAGCCACCTCTTCCAGGGCGTTCATGGGATCGGCGGCCCCGTCGACCCTCCCGGTCAGGAGCCGCACCCGGGAAGCGGGCCACAGGTCGGTCAACTCGACCCGCCTGTCGCGGAGTTCGTGCGCGGGAACGCCCAGCACCGCGGGGGCCGTACCGGGATAGAACCGGATGCCCGCCCAGCCACCGGGCACACCGCCTGGAACGTACGCCCGCGTGTCAGGACCGGCGACCAGCAGCCGCCCCTCGGTCCACAGCAGGTCCATGCAGCCATCGGGAAGCACGGGCCCCACGGCCGAGCCACTCCCCGGCAGGACACGGCTCCACACCACCGCGCCCGCCAGCCGGGACGCCCGCTCCACGTACACGTACGTCAGGCTACGCCGCCCGTGTCCGGTGCTCCTGCGGGCTGACGCCGTACACCCGCTTGAAGGCCGTGGACAGCGCGAAGGCACTGCCGTAGCCGACCTGGTGGGCGATCGCCTCGAGGGTCTCGTCCGTCTCGCGCAGCCGGTCGGCGGCGAGGGCGAGGCGCCAGCCGGTCAGATAGGTCATCGGGGGCTCGCCCACGAGTTCGCCGAAGCGGCGGGCGAGGGCGGCCCGGGAGACCCCGGCCTTGGCCGCCAGGGTCGCCACCGTCCAGGGGTGGGCCGGGTCGTCCTGCACCAGCCGCAGCACCCGGCCGACGACCGGGTCCGCGAGAGTCTGGTACCAGGCGGGCGCCGCGGCCTCGGGGCGGGAGAACCAGGCCCGCAGCGCCGCGATCATCAGCAGGTCGAGCAGCCGGTCGAGGACGACCTCCTGCCCGGGCTCGTCGCGCACCATCTCGTCCGCGAGGATCGGCGTCAGCGGGCACTCCCACACGTCCGAGGTGAGGGAGAGAAGCGGCGGCAGGGCGTCCAGCAGCCTCCCGCTGATCTCGCCCTGCATCATGTACGTCCCGATCAGCAGCACCGTGGAGCCGTCGAGCCGGTCGCCCCAGCTGCGTACGCCGAGGTCCCAGTGGCCCTTGAGGGAGCGCCCGTCGGGATAGGTGCACTCGCCGCCCGGAAGGATCACCGCCTGCGGAGCCGTCCCCGGGTCGTCGGCGCAGGTGTACGGGTCCGGGCCGCGTGCGATGGCCAGGTCGCCCGCCCGCAACCGCACCCCCTCGCCCCCGTCCGGTACGACCCAGGCGTCGCCGCGGACCACGAGCATGATCGTCAGGGGGGCGCGGTCCTCGACGCGAACGCACCACGGCGGGTCGAAACACGCACGGATCATGAAGGCGCCACGCGCGCGTGGACCCTCCAACAGGCCTGCGAGTGCGTCCATGGCGCCAGCGTAGACGCGTACGTATGGGAATGAGCCGTTCAGCGATGGTTCCGTCCGCCGGGCGGCAGTTGACTGACGGACATGGCAGAGAACACGCGGAACATGACGGTGTTGGTGACAGGGGCCACGGGGCGCACCGGCCGCCGGGTCGCGGAGGCCGCGCGGGCGGCGGGCCTGACGGTACGGGCCGGCTCACGCGCCCAGGGCTTCGACTGGGAGGACGCGTCGACGTGGGCCGGGGCGCTGCGCGGCGCCGACGCGGCGTATCTGGTGTACCCGACGGACGTCGGCTCCCCGGCCGCCACCGAGGCGGTCGGCGCGCTCGCGCGGGAGGCGGTCGGTCTCGGCGTACGGCGCCTGGTGCTGCTGTCCTCGCGAGGTGAGGAGCGGGCCCGGCCGACCGAGGAGGCGCTCAAGTCGTCGGGCGCGCGGTGGACGCTCGTACGGGCCGCGTGGTTCGCGCAGAACTTCAGCGAGGGTCCGCTGGTGGAGGGGCTGCGCCATGGGGAGCTGGTGTTCCCGGCCGGTGAGGTGCGTGAGCCGTTCATCGACGTACGGGACATCGCGGACGTCGTGGTGGCCGCGCTGACGTCGGGCGACCGGTACGTCGGCCAGGAGCTCGCGATCTCGGGGCCCCGGCTGATGACCTTCCGGGAAGCGGTCGCGGAGATCTCGGCGGCGACTGGCGGCGAGCTGACGTACGTCCCGGTGACGGCGCGGCAGTACGGCGACAACCTGGCCGGGTTCGGCGTGCCGCCCGAGGAGGTCGATTTCCTCGTCGAGCTCTTCGAGAGCCTCCTCGACGGCCGCAACTCCTACCTCTCGGACGGCGTCCGGCAGATCCTCGGCCGCGAGCCGCGCGACTTCACGGACTTCGCGCGGGAGGCCGCGGCGGCGGGGGTGTGGAAGGCCTGAGTCGCTCCGGCCCGCGGGGTCACTCGCCGGGGGGCGGGGCGTCCCCGTTCCGGTGGGGATGGTGGTGCGGGTTCTTCGCGTGGGTGCGCAGCCGGGAGGTGACGTCCTCCGGGGGCAGGAAGCGCGACCAGCGCTCCGGGAACTCGGAAGGCATGTCCGGGTCGTCGGGATCGGCGTCGTACGAGCGCGAGGCGGCGGCGCGGGCGACGTACTCGGCGGCCTGGGCCTCGCGAAGGCGTTCGTTGGCGGCGCGGGCCGCGGCGGTGGAGGCGGCCGGCCAGACCCGGTCGATGGCGGCGTTGACGGCGGCGCCGACCAGGACCGCGAAGGCGGACACGCCGATCCAGAGCAGGACGGCGACGGGCGCGGCGAGCGAGCCGTAGATCGTGGGGCCCTCGACCGTGTTGGTCAGGTAGATGCGGAGCAGGATGCTGCCGAAGACCCACATGGCGAGGGCCACCAGGGCGCCCGGCACGTCCTCGACCCAGGGGGAACGCACCGGCACGGACACGTGGTAGAGCGTCGTGAGGAAGGCGACCGACAGGACGATCACGACGGGCCAGTACAGGATCTGGACGACGGTCGTCGACCAGGGCACGAAGTTCACCACCGCGTCCGGGCCCGCCACCATCAGCGGCAGCGCGACCGAGCCGATCAGCAGCGCCACGATGAACAGCAGGAACGACATCACCCGGGTCTTCACGATCCCCCGGGTGCCGTCGAGCCCGTACATCACGGTGATGGTGTCGATGAAGACATTCACCGCGCGGGAGCCCGACCACAGGGCGAACAGGAAGCCGAGGGAGATGATGTCGGGGCGGCCGCCCTTCATCACGTCGTGCAGGATCGGCTGGGCGATCTGGTGCACGCCCTTCTCGGTGAGGACCGTGCGGGAGGCGTCGAGGATGTTGGCTTCCAGGCCGGCGATCGTGTCGGCGCCGGTCCAGTCGTCCACGTATCCGAGCAGCCCGATGAGGCTCAGCAGCAGCGGCGGCACGGACAGGAGCGTGAAGAAGGCGGCCTCGGCCGCCAGCCCCAGGATCCGGTACTCCATGCACGAGTTGACGGTGTCCTTGAGCAGCAGCCAGGCGGTCCTGCGCTTCGAAACGTTCCGGTACAGCGCGCGAGCGCGGTGGAAGCGGCCCGGGCGAGGCCGTTCAGGTGTTTCTTTTACCTGGTGCACATCCTTACCGTATCCGTATGGCAGCCAGCACCCACACCGTGACCAACCAGGCTCCACCCCTGGTCGGATATGACGTATTCGCCGCCGACCGGGCCCTCGCGGAGGCGGTCGACCGGCATCTCGATCCAGGGCTCCTCGACGAGGCACGCGAGGAGCTGTCGGGGCTCGGGCGCACGTCCGGTTCCGCGCAGGTGCAGGAGTGGGGGGTGCTGGCCAACGAGAACCCGCCCACGCTGCACACCCACGACCGCTACGGCAACCGGATCGACGAGGTCGAGTTCCATCCCTCCTGGCACCGGCTCCTCGGCAAGGGCGTCTCCGCGGGGCTCACCTCGGCGTGGTCGCGGCCCGGCGGGCATGTCCGGCGCGCGGCCGCCTTCGTGATCTGGACGCAGGCCGAGGCGGGCAACGGCTGCCCGCTGTCGATGACCCACGCGGCGGTGCCCGCGCTGCGCACCGACCCCGCGCTCGCCGCCGAGTGGGAGCCGCGCCTGACCTCCGCGATCTACGACCAGGGGCTGCGGCCCGCCGCGCAGAAGGCCGGCGTGCTCTTCGGTATGGGCATGACGGAGAAGCAGGGCGGCAGCGACGTACGCGCGAACACCACGGAGGCGCGACCGCTCGCCGAGGACGGGACGTACGAGCTGACCGGCCACAAGTGGTTCTGCTCGGCGCCCATGTCGGACGGTTTCCTGGTCCTCGCGCAGGCATCCCCCTCCACGGGAGGTGGCGGCCTGACCTGCTTCCTGGTGCCGCGCGTCCTGGAGGACGGCACGCGCAACGTCTTCCGCATCCAGCGGCTCAAGGACAAGCTCGGCAACCGGTCGAACGCCTCCAGCGAGGTCGAGTTCGACGGGACCTGGGCACGCCGGGTCGGGGACGAGGGGCGCGGCGTGCGCACCATCATCGAGATGGTCGCGGCGACCCGCCTCGACTGTGTGCTCGGCTCCGCCTCGCTGATGCGGCAGGCCGTCGCGCAGGCCGTCCACCACTCCACCTACCGTGAGGCGTTCGGCGGCAAGCTGATCGACAAGCCACTGATGCGGAACGTACTGGCGGATCTGGCACTGGAGTCGGAGGCGGCGACCACGCTCGCGCTGCGCCTCGCCGCCGCCTACGACGACGGCAGCGAGCAGGAGCGGGCCTTCCTGCGGCTCGCGGTGCCTGCCGCCAAGTACTGGGTGACCAAGCGGTGTACGCCGGTGGCGGTGGAGGCGCTGGAGTGCCTGGGCGGCAACGGGTACGTCGAGGAGTCGGGCATGCCCCGGCTGCTGCGCGAGTCGCCGCTGAACTCCATCTGGGAGGGCGCGGGCAACGTCCAGGCCCTGGACGTGCTGCGCGCGCTACAGCGGGAGCCGGGCGCCCTGGACGCCTATCTGCGGGAGGTGGGCCGGGCCCGCGGCGCCGACCACCGGCTCGACGGGGCCATCAAGAACCTGCTGGCCGAACTCGCCGACCTGGACGGCATCGAGGGCCGGGCCCGCCGGCTGGTGGAGCGCATCGCGCTGGTGCTCCAGGGGTCGCTGCTGGTCCGGTACGCGCCCCCGGAGGTCGCCGACGCGTTCTGCGCCTCACGGCTGGGCGGCGACTGGGGTTCCGCCTTCGGCACACTGCCGCACAGTCTGGATCTGGCCACGGTGGTGGAGCGGGCCCGGCCTGTGTCGTAGTGGACCCACTGAAGCCGCACCGCAGCTGATGCGGGGGTGGTGCTGCGCCGACACGGCACCACCCCCGCTCTCTGGCCCCGTTCAAGGAGCACGGACGCCGCACAGGCGACGTCATTGTCAGTTTCGAGGAACCTTGTGACCGTTGGCGAGAGTTGCAGACCGTTGCATTCGTTTGGGCACCTTGCGTGAACTCCCGGCGTCCCGGGCCGAGAGCAGGCACGATGTGGGGTGACGGCGCCGCCACAGCTCGTACGCGGTACTGGTTTCGGGAGTGCCCTGTGAAGACCTCATCGTTCAACCCCACCCGTTTCGCTCCGCTGGACGCGTCCGAAACGGTCCGGCAGCTCCAGGAAACCTGGGCCGCGGCGCTCAGAGGTGATCGCTCCCCGCTCCCTCCGCGGCCGGTGATCGGGCAGTCCTGGCAACGAGTGAAACGTTTCGGTGTCGATCCCGAACAAAGCACGGACAGTGCCCTGCTACAAACGGACGAACTCGAACATCGGCGGACATCCAGCGCGCTCGCCGAGGTGATGCCGATCCTCAGCGGCGGCCTGGGTTCGGTCGCCGACGCGTCCCTGCAGATCATGGTGGTCACGGACCCGGAGGGCCGGGTGCTGTGGCGCGAGGGCAACGCGGGCGTGCTGCGCCGGGCCGACACCATCTGTCTGGAGGAAGGCGCCGCCTGGAGCGAGGACAGCACGGGCACCAACGCGATCGGCACCGCGCTGAGCGCCGGAGCCCCCGTCCAGGTGCACTCCGCCGAGCACTTCGTGCGCACGCTGCACGACTGGACCTGCGCCGCCGCGCCCGTGCACGACCCGCGCGACGGACGGCTGCTCGGCATCATCGACGTGAGCGGACCGGACAACACCTTCCACCCGGCCACCCTCGCCCTGGTCGACTCGGTGTCCCGGCTGGCCGAAAGCGAACTGCGCACCCGGCATCTGACGGCCATCGAGCGACTGCGCGCGGTGGCCGCGCCCGTCCTGTGCCGGCTGGGCGGCAGGGCACTGGTGGTGGACACCAACGGCTGGCTCGCGGCCGTCACGGGGATGCCGCCCGTCGACCGGGTCCCGCTGCCGGACTCCCTCGGCGCGGGCCGAGTCTGGCTGCCCTCCCTGGGGACGTGCGTCGCCGAGCCGATGCCCGGCGGATGGCTGCTGCGCATCACGGACGCCGACACCTCGGAATGCGCCAGCCGCGTGGTGCTGGACCTGAGCGAGTCCCGGCGGCCCTGCGCCACCGTGCTGGGTGCGGCGGGCAGTTGGACACAGGATCTGACCCCGCGTCACGCCGAGCTGCTGTACGTACTCGCCGTCCACCGGCAGGGGCGCAGCGCCGCGCAGCTCGCCGTCGACCTCTTCGGCGACCCGACCCGCACGGTGACCGTCCGCGCCGAACTGTCCCGGCTGCGCCGCCGCCTCACCGGGCTCCTCGATCACCGCCCGTACCGCTACCGCGAGGAGGTGGAGATCGAGGTCCTGCTCCCGGACGACCCCTTGAACCTGCTTCCGCACTCGACGGCACCGGCGGTCCTGGGAGCGCGCGCGGGTGTCCCCAGCCCGTCCGGCGCCTGAGGACGAGGCGACGCTGGGGGCGGAGCCCCGGTCCGGCCCGAAACTGGGAGGTGGCCGGGGGCGGAGCCCCCGTCCGGCCCGGTACCGGGCGGTCGGGGAGAGCCCCCGAGATGCGGGACGGGGAGGGACGGCGGGGGGACGGCGGAGGCGAAGAGACTCCAACGGGTCTCCCGTCACATGCGTATTTCGTGAGTGTCTTCGGGGGTCTTCGACCAGCCCCGCCGGACTCTGCCGTAGCATCCCCTCACAGGCCACCCCACCCGTCTCTCCGTCAACGCTCAGAGTGTGAGAGGCAGTTGGCCTTCGTCGGGAGGACGCATGAAGCACCGCGGCAGGCACCGTCGTCGTAGAAGGGGACAGGCGCTGCGCGCCACCCTGGCCGGAACCGCCCTCGCGCTCACCGCGACAGCCACCCTCATCAGCACCTCCCAGGCCACGGGCAGCGGCACTCCTGGCGCGCTGACCCCGCTCACCTCGACGGCCGCGACCGGCGAGCTGCGTCTCCACGAGAGCCTGGTCGCCCGGGGCACACTCGACACGCTCACCAAGGGCATGGGCGGAAACGTCGGAGTCGACGGCGTGCTCGCGAGCGCCGACCACTCGATGCGCGACCGGACCGACTGCACCGCGGACGAGCGCGCCGCGCTGCCGGTCGAGCCGACGGCCACGCGCGCGTACTGCTGGGACAGCGGCGACGCGCGGACCGGGCAGTGGCAGCCGCGGTCCGTCACCACCTCCGGCGACGCGGACGACGACGGCAGGTGGGGCGCGCACCGGGTGATCCTGGCCGGCTGGACGCACGACGACGGCCCGGCCGCCGCCACTCCGGCGCACCACGGCGACCAGGCCGCGACGCCGGCCGGGGACGAGGGTCTGGCCCGGGTCGCCTTCGTCGACGCGACCGACCCGCACGCCCTCAAGTACCGCTGGGTCCTGCTCGTCACCCCGCGCGACGGCGGCAAGAACTTCACGGCGGTCCACTCCGGTCTGGGCGGAATGGTCTGGTACCAGGACAAGCTGATCGTCACCGCCGCACAGGGCGCCGGCCTGCTCGTCTTCGACCTGCACCGCATCCTGGAGGCCGATGTGAACAGCGGCGCCGTCGGCAGGGTGAGCGGCGGCTACTCGGCGGACGGCTACCAGTACGTGCTGCCGGCCATCGGCTCGTACGACGTGCCCGGCGGCACCTGTTCGACGGCCGGCGACAAGGCGGTCCCCTGCTTCGGCTCGCTCTCCCTGGACCGTACGACGGCGCCGGACAGCCTGGTCGCGACCGAATCGTCCACGTCCGGCACGGACCGCTCCCGCGTGTGGCGGTACTCCTACAGCACCGCCGCCCACCGCACGGGCCTGCTCGCCGACTCCCAGGGGTACGTCGACGCGGTCGAGGCCTACGAGACCAAGGCGGCCGGAGCGTCGGGCGTCCTGTCGCACACACCGAGCGGCGGGCGCGAGGCGCAGTGGTACCTCGGTCACACCCCGGACAGCCGCACCCAGCACGCCACCCTGTGGCGGCAGACCGGCAGCGGCGCCGGGGCGGCCACCTGCACCGCGGACCAGTCGCACGCCTGCTGGGGCCTGCACACCGCGTCCCTGTCCTACTGGCAGGAGACCGGCGAGCTGTGGACGCTGACGGGCGCGGCGACGGAGCGGATGCTCTACGCGGTACCGCTGTCGTCGGTGGACGACTCGCTGGACTGACCGAACGGGTCACCGGCACGGACCCCGGCCGACGGGACCCGGCCCGGCCGGACGCCACTGCGGGACGGCTTCCGGCGGCGCCCGGCTCGACCCGTGAGAGCGTTTTGGAGGCGGCCGGGACCCCATGGTTCCCTGGCCCGCATGAGCAACGTCACTGTGACCACCTGGTCCCTTGAGCAGACGGCCCCGACCGACCTGCTCCCCGCGATCGCGCCCGACGGGGACGTCCGGATCGTGCGCTCCGAGGTCCCCTCGCCGGAGTTCAGCCGCTTCCTGTACACGTCGGTCGGTGGGGACATCCGCTGGACGGACCGGCTCGACTGGACGTACGCGCGGTGGCAGGAGGTCCTGGACAGGCCGGGCGTGGAGACGTGGGTCGCGTACGACAGGGGGACGCCCGCGGGCTATGTCGAGCTGGACCCGCAGGACGACGGTGCCGTGGAGATCATGTACTTCGGACTGATCCCCGCCTTCCGCGGGCGCCGGATCGGCGGCCACCTCCTCTCGCAGGGGATCGCCCGGGCCTGGGACCTGGCCGAGCGCTGGCCCGGGCGGGCCGAGACCAAGCGGGTGTGGCTGCATACATGCAGCAAGGACGGGGAGCACGCGATGGACAACTACCTGCGGCGCGGTTTCCAGCTCTTCGACACCAAGGTCGAGGAGGAGCGGGAGGTGGACACGCCGGGTCCCTGGCCGGGGGCGCGGGTCGGCTGACCTGCACGGACGCCGTAAACCGTGCGACCGTGTGATCGACGACACCCTTGTCTCGCCATTCGGGACAAGGGTGTCCACATGATGGATGACGGTGGACTGGCCGGAGATCCCCGTGACACGCTTCCGTCATGTCTGGAACTGGAATTGCCTTGGTGAGTCGGCGTCACGTCGACCTCGGCCGCATGTCCAGCGCCATCTGTCCGGCGCGCTGACGCACCCATCGGTGGCCTCCGGCCACGGGTCCAGCACCGCCGACCCCCCCTTTTGCGACCCTTGCGCAATGCGCGCCCATACCTCTGTATGCGCCCGTATGTGCAGGTCAGAGCCGCTGACCGACCTGTCCCGCAGTCCCGAAGGACGTATCAACCATGGCCGCCACCCCGCAGAATCCCGCCGCGCCCCGCCGCAAGGTGAGCCGTCACCGCGGCGAGGGTCAGTGGGCCGTGGGGCACTTCACCCCGCTCAACGGCAACGAACAGTTCAAGAAGGACGACGACGGTCTCAATGTGCGGACACGCATTGAGACGATCTACTCCAAGCGCGGTTTCGACTCGATCGACCCCAATGACCTCCGGGGACGTATGCGCTGGTGGGGGCTGTACACCCAGCGCAAGCCCGGGATCGACGGCGGCAAGACCGCGATCCTGGAGCCCGAGGAGCTGGACGACAAGTACTTCATGCTGCGCGTCCGCATCGACGGCGGCCGGCTCACCACCGACCAGCTGCGCGTCATCGGCGAGATCTCGCAGGAGTTCGCGCGCGGCACCGCAGACCTCACCGACCGGCAGAACGTCCAGTACCACTGGATCCGCATCGAGGACGTCCCCGAGATCTGGGACCGGCTCGAAGGCGTGGGCCTGTCCACCACCGAGGCCTGCGGTGACACGCCCCGCGTCATCCTCGGCTCGCCCGTCGCCGGGATCGCCGAGGACGAGATCATCGACGGCACGCCCGCGATCGAGGAGATCCACCGCCGGATCATCGGCAACAAGGACTTCTCGAACCTGCCGCGCAAGTTCAAGTCCGCGATCTCCGGCTCGCCGCTCCTGGACGTGGCGCACGAGATCAACGACATCGCCTTCGTCGGCGTGAACCACCCGGAGCACGGCCCCGGTTTCGACGTCTGGGTCGGCGGCGGCCTGTCCACCAACCCGAAGATCGGCCAGCGCCTCGGCGCCTGGGTCCCGCTCGACGAGGTCCCGGAGGTCTACGAGGGCGTCATCTCGATCTTCCGCGACTACGGCTACCGGCGGCTGCGCACCCGCGCCCGCCTGAAGTTCCTGGTCGCCGACTGGGGCGTGGAGAAGTTCCGCCAGGTCCTGGAGGACGAGTACCTGAAGCGCGAGCTCGTCGACGGCCCGGCCCCCGACCAGCCGGTCGCCCGCTGGCGCGACCACGTCGGCGTGCACCGGCAGAAGGACGGCCGCTACTACGTCGGCTTCGCGCCGCGCGTCGGCCGCGTGGACGGCGCGACCCTCACGAAGATCGCCGAGCTGGCCACGGCGCACGGCTCGGGCCGCCTCCGTACCACCGTCGAGCAGAAGATGATCGTCCTCGACGTGGACGAGGCGCAGATCGACTCGCTCGTCGAGGGCCTGGAGGCGCTCGACCTGACCGTCAGGCCCTCCCCCTTCCGGCGCGGCACCATGGCCTGCACCGGCATCGAGTACTGCAAGCTCGCGATCGTCGAGACCAAGGCGCGCGGTGCTTCCCTGATCGACGAACTCGAGCGCCGCATCCCCGAGTTCGAAGAGCCCATCACCATCAACATCAACGGCTGCCCGAACGCCTGCGCCCGTATCCAGGTCGCGGACATCGGTCTCAAGGGCCAGCTGGTCCTCGACGACCGGGGCGAGCAGGTCGAGGGCTTCCAGGTGCACCTGGGCGGCGCGCTCGGCCTGGAGGCCGGCTTCGGCCGCAAGGTCCGTGGTCTGAAGGTCACCTCGGACGAGCTGCCCGACTACGTCGAGCGGGTCCTCAAGCGCTTCCAGGCGGAGCGCGAGGACGGCGAGCGCTTCGCCACCTGGGCCGCCCGCGCCTCCGAGGAGGCCCTCTCATGAGCGAGCGTGCCGCGCCCTTCTACTGCCCCTACTGCGGAGACGAGGACCTGCGACCCAGCGAGCAGGGCCACGGCGCGTGGGAATGCGCGGCGTGCAACCGAGCCTTCCAGCTGAAGTTCCTCGGGCTGCTCGCCCGTGGGGTTCAGCGCAACGAAGGCGGAGGGGACCGGATATGACGACGATTCAGGAAGAGCGTACGGGCGAGGACTTGAAGAGTCTCGCCGAGCGGGCGGGGCGCGACCTGGAGGA
The DNA here is from genome assembly GCF_042881985.1 of Streptomyces sp. NPDC058246. Taxonomy (NCBI): domain Bacteria; kingdom Bacillati; phylum Actinomycetota; class Actinomycetes; order Kitasatosporales; family Streptomycetaceae; genus Streptomyces; species Streptomyces sp. NPDC058246. The sequence goes on from NZ_JBHVWZ010000005.1 coordinate 39,578, forward strand.
TGCCTCGGCCCTAGAGATCCTCCAGTGGGCCGCCAGCACGTTCGGCAAGAGTTTCTGCGTGACCTCCTCCATGGAGGACGCGGTGGTCGCCCACCTCGCGTCCCGTGCCCTGCCCGGCGTCGATGTCGTCTTCCTCGACACGGGCTACCACTTCCCCGAGACCATCGGCACCCGCGACGCGGTCGAGGCCGTGATGGACGTCAACGTCATCACGCTCACCCCGCGCCAGACGGTCGCCGAGCAGGACGCCGAGTACGGCCCCGAGCTGCACGCCCGCAACCCGGACCTGTGCTGCGCGCTGCGCAAGGTCAAGCCCCTTGAAGAGGGCCTGGCCAAGTACGACGCGTGGGCGACCGGGCTGCGCCGCGACGAGTCCCCGACCCGGGCCGACACCCCGGTCGTCGGCTGGGACGAGAAGCGCCAGAAGGTCAAGATCTCGCCGATCGCCCGCTGGACGCAGGACGACGTGGACGCCTACGTCGCCGAGCACGGAGTCCTCACCAACCCGCTGCTGATGGACGGCTACGCCTCCGTCGGCTGCGCGCCCTGCACCCGTCGTGTGCTGGAGGGCGAGGACGCGCGCGCCGGCCGCTGGGCGGGCCGTTCGAAGACCGAGTGCGGGCTGCACGGCTGACCATGACCACTCTTCAGGAGAACCAAGTGACCGGAGCCACCATCTGGCTCACGGGTCTGCCGAGTGCCGGCAAGACCACCATCGCCTACGAGCTGGCCGGCCGGCTGCGCGAGGAGGGCCACCGCGTGGAGGTCCTCGACGGCGACGAGATCCGCGAGTTCCTCTCGTCGGGTCTCGGCTTCTCGCGCGAGGACCGGCACACGAACGTGCAGCGGATCGGCTTCCTCGCCGAGCTGCTCGCCCGCAACGGCGTCAAGGCGCTCGTCCCGGTGATCGCGCCCTACGCGGACAGCCGCGAGGCCGTGCGGGGTCGGCACGAGGCCGGTGGCACCCCGTACATCGAGGTGCACGTCGCGACCCCGGTCGAGGTGTGCTCCGTACGCGATGTGAAGGGGCTGTACGCCAAGCAGGCCGCGGGTGAGATCTCGGGGCTGACCGGCGTCGACGACCCCTACGAGGAGCCCGAGTCGCCCGATCTGCGCATCGAGTCGCACACCCAGACCGTGCAGGAGTCCGCGGCCGCGCTGCATGCGCTGCTCACCGGGAGGGGTGTCCTGTGAGCGACGCACGCGCGGCCATCGGGCCGCGGACGACCGGGGGTACCTCCCAGGCCCTCGAGGCACTGGGGGAGATTGCCGCACCTCTGCGCCGCGCGAGCGGAGAAGCGAACGAAAGGGATGCAGCATGACGACCGCAGCCACTGTCTCCGGGGCAGCCGGGAATTCCGAGGACTCCAGCCCGTACGCGCTCTCCCACCTGGACGCCTTGGAATCCGAGGCGGTGCACATCTTCCGTGAGGTGGCGGGGGAGTTCGAGCGGCCGGTGGTCCTCTTCTCCGGCGGCAAGGACTCCATCGTCATGCTGCACCTGGCACTGAAGGCGTTCGCCCCGGCGGCGATCCCGTTCACGCTGCTGCATGTGGACACCGGACACAACTTCCCCGAGGTCTTGGAGTACCGCGACCGTGTGGTCGCCGCACATGGGCTGCGCCTGCATGTGGCCTCCGTCCAGGACTACATCGACCGCGGTGTGCTGCGCGAACGCCCGGACGGCACCCGCAACCCCCTGCAGACCGTGCCGCTGACCGAGAAGATCCAGTCCGAGCGTTTCGACGCCGTGTTCGGCGGCGGACGCCGCGACGAGGAGAAGGCCCGCGCCAAGGAGCGGGTGTTCTCGCTGCGCGACGAGTTCTCCCAGTGGGACCCGCGCCGCCAGCGGCCCGAGCTGTGGCAGCTCTACAACGGCCGGCACGCGCCGGGTGAACACGTCCGGGTGTTCCCGCTGTCCAACTGGACCGAGCTGGATGTGTGGCAGTACATCGCCCGCGAGGGCATCGAGCTGCCCGAGATCTACTTCGCGCACGAGCGGGAGGTCTTCCAGCGGGCCGGTATGTGGCTGACCGCCGGTGAGTGGGGCGGCCCTCGCGAGCACGAGACGGTGGAGAAGCGACAGGTCCGCTACCGCACCGTCGGTGACATGTCGTGCACCGGCGCCGTCGACTCCGACGCGACCACGCTGGACGCCGTGATCGCCGAGATCGCCGCCTCCCGGCTCACCGAGCGCGGCGCGACCCGCGCCGACGACAAGATGTCCGAGGCCGCGATGGAAGACCGCAAGCGCGAGGGGTACTTCTAGCCATGACCAGCACCACCGAACCCGTCGAGCCTTTGTCGGTCGAGCAGTTGTCGGCGACCACGCTGCTGCGCTTCGCCACCGCGGGCTCCGTCGACGACGGCAAGTCCACCCTCGTGGGCCGCCTGCTGCACGACTCCAAGTCGGTCCTCACCGACCAGCTGGAAGCCGTCGAGCGGGTGTCCGCCAGCCGCGGCCAGGACACCCCGGACCTGGCGCTGCTCACCGACGGCCTGCGCGCCGAACGCGAGCAGGGCATCACCATCGACGTCGCCTACCGCTACTTCGCCACGCCCCGCCGCCGCTTCATCCTCGCCGACACCCCCGGCCATGTGCAGTACACCCGCAACATGGTCACCGGCGCCTCCACCGCCGACCTGGCCGTGGTCCTCGTCGACGCCCGCAACGGCGTCATCGAGCAGACCCGCCGGCACGCCGCCGTCGCCGCACTCCTGCGCGTCCCGCACGTCGTCCTCGCGGTCAACAAGATGGACCTCGTCGACTACCAGGAGTCCGTCTTCGCGGCGATCGCCGAGGAGTTCACGGCGTACGCCTCCGAGCTGGGCGTCCCCGAGATCACCGCCATCCCCATCTCCGCACTCGCCGGAGACAACGTGGTGGAACCCTCCGCGCACATGGACTGGTACGGCGGCCCCACCGTCCTGGAACACCTGGAGACCGTGCCGGTCAGCCACGACCTGGCGCACTGCCACGCCCGCCTTCCCGTGCAGTACGTGATCCGCCCGCAGACCGCCGAACACCCCGACTACCGGGGCTACGCGGGCCAGATCGCGGCCGGTACCTTCCGCGTCGGCTCCCCCGTCACGGTGCTGCCCTCCGGCCGTACGTCGAAGATCGCCGGGATCGACCTGCTGGGCACGCCGGTCGACGTGGCGTGGACCCCGCAGTCGGTGACCCTCCTGCTCGAGGACGACATCGACATCTCGCGCGGCGACCTGATCGTGCCGAGCAAGGACGCGCCGCCGACCACGCAGGACGTCGAGGCGACCGTCTGCCACGTCGCCGACCAGCCGCTGACCATCGGCCACCGCGTGCTGCTCAAGCACGGCACCCGCACGGTCAAGGCGATCGTCAAGGACATCCCCTCCCGGCTGACCCTCGACGACCTCTCCCTGCACCCGCACCCGGGGCAGCTGGTCGCCAACGACATCGGCCGGGTGAAGATCCGTACCGCCGAGCCGCTGCCGCTCGACTCGTACGCCGATTCCCGCCGCACCGGCGCATTCATCCTGATCGACCCGGCCGACGGCACCACGCTCACCGCGGGCATGGTCGGCGAGTCGTTCGCGGCGCCGGAGCCGGTCAAGGACGAGGGCGACGACGACGGGTGGGACTTCTGACATGAACTCCACCGACTTCTACTCCACGTTCGCGAAGGAGGGCGGCCGCGTAGGCAGCGGCTTCCTCGGCAGCGGGCAGGGCGGAGTGTCGCGATGTGCGCGTTGACGTACGCGCACCGCTTGCGCGCCCCGTCCCCCCACCCTCCCCCACGTTCTCGGCTTCGCTCGAACAGGGCGGTACCCCCGCCCCGGAAGAGACGAAGACCTGTCGACCTTCCCGGCCACGACTGAAAACGTGACCGCCGGGCCAACGAGAGGAAAACCTCCCGTGCCTGCCATCCGCTCAACACACTCCACCCTTCTCCGCCGCGGCCTCGCCGTCGCCACCGCTCTCCCCCTCCTCGCCCTCGCCGCCTGCAGCTACGGCTCCGACGCGAAGGACGACACCAAGGCGAAGGTCGCCGCCGGGTCGAAGAAGATCGACGGTCTCGACTCCGTGAAGATCGGCTACTTCGGCAACCTGACCCACGCCACCGCGCTCGTCGGCAACCAGAAGGGCTTCTTCCAGAAGGAGCTCGGCGCCACCGAGGCGAAGTACCAGACCTTCAACGCCGGCCCCTCCGAGATCGAGGCCCTCAACTCGGGCTCCATCGACATCGGCTGGATCGGCCCCTCCCCCGCCATCAACGGCTACACCAAGTCGGCCGGCAAGAACCTGCGCATCATCGGCGGTTCGGCGTCCGGCGGTGTGAAGCTCGTCGTCAACCCGAAGAAGATCAAGTCCCTGAAGGACGTCAAGGGCAAGAAGATCGCGACCCCGCAGCTGGGCAACACGCAGGACGTCGCGTTCCTCAACTGGATCGCGGACCAGGGCTGGAAGGTCGACGCGCAGAGCGGCAAGGGCGACGTCTCGGTCGTCCGCACGGACAACAAGATCACCCCGGACGCCTACAAGTCCGGCTCCATCGACGGCGCCTGGGTGCCGGAGCCGACCGCGTCCAAGCTGGTCGCCGAGGGCGGCAAGGTGCTGCTGGACGAGTCCTCGCTGTGGCCCGACAAGAAGTTCGTGATCACGAACATCATCGTGTCGCAGAGCTTCCTGAAGGCGCACCCGAAGGCCGTCGAGGCCGTGCTGAAGGCCTCCGTCGACACCAACAAGTGGATCAACGCCAACCCCGACGAGGCGAAGGCCGCGGCGAACAAGCAGCTGGAGGCGGACTCCGGCAAGGCGCTCCCGGCCGATGTCCTCGACCCGGCCTGGAAGTCCATCCAGATCACCAATGACCCGCTGGCCTCCACCCTCAACACCGAGGCGGAGCACGCGGTGAAGGCGGGTCTGCTGGACAAGCCCAGCCTGACGGGCATCTACGACCTCACGCTCCTGAACAAGGTCCTCAAGGCCGCGGGCGAGAGCACGGTCGACGACGCCGGTCTCGGCGTCAAGTAAGGCCTGATCCCGATGAGTTCCCAGGAGGTGACGACCATGGCCACGACCCTCGCCAAGGCCGCCGACGCCCCGACGTCGGTCGAGTACGCCGCGCGTATCGAGCATGTCTCGAAGTCCTTCGCAGGTCCCGCCGGGCAGCAGCTCGTCCTCGACGACATCACCCTCGATGTCGCTCCGGGCGAGTTCGTCACCCTCCTGGGGGCCTCGGGCTGCGGCAAGTCGACGCTGCTGAATCTGGTGGCGGGGCTCGACGAGCCCTCCGCCGGCAGCATCACGACCCACGGGCGCCCCGCCCTGATGTTCCAGGAGCACGCCCTCTTCCCGTGGCTGACCGCGGGCAAGAACATCGAACTCGCCTTGAGGCTCCAGGGAGTCGCCAAGGCCGAGCGGCGCGGCAAGGCCGAGGAGCTGCTCGAACTCGTACGGCTGCAGGGCGCGTACGGCAAGCGGGTGCACGAACTGTCGGGCGGTATGCGCCAGCGGGTGGCCATGGCCCGCGCGCTCGCGCAGGACAGCCAGATCCTGCTGATGGACGAGCCGTTCGCGGCGCTGGACGCGATCACCCGGGACATGCTGCACGACGAGCTGACCCGGATCTGGAGCGAGACGGGCCTGTCGGTCCTCTTCGTCACGCACAACGTGCGCGAGGCGGTGCGGCTGGCCGAGCGGGTGGTCCTGCTGTCCTCCCGTCCCGGGCGGATCGCGCGGGAGTGGACGGTGGACATTCCGCAGCCGCGCCGTATCGAGGACGCCCCTGTGGCGGAACTGTCCATCGAGATCACCGAAGAACTGCGTGGGGAGATCCGCCGCCATGGCCAGCACTGAGACGAAGGCCGACGCGGCCGTCAAGGACACGTACGCGCCGGGCGGCCTCGAGGCGGGCCTGGACGCCCTGGAGGTCTCCGCCACCGGCCGCCGCTCCTTCGGCGTGACCTTCAAGGAGAAGGTGCTGCCGCCGGTCATCGCCTTCGCGGTGGTGCTGGTGGTCTGGCAGGCGCTGATCTCCTTCAAGGTCGTCGACGACCCGACCAAGCTGCCCTCGCCGTCCGACGTGTGGGGCGAGGTCAAGAACGCCTGGCTGCAGGGCACGCTGCTCGACTACATCTGGACCAGCGTCTCGCGCGGTCTGCTCGGCTTCCTGTTCGCCCTGGTGATCGGCACCCCGCTGGGTCTGCTGGTGGCCCGCGTGAAGTTCGTCCGCGCCGCGATCGGCCCGATCCTCTCCGGCCTGCAGTCCCTGCCCTCCGTGGCCTGGGTGCCGCCGGCCGTGATCTGGCTGGGCCTGGACAACTCGATGATGTACGCGGTGATCCTGCTCGGCGCCGTCCCGTCGATCGCCAACGGCCTGGTGTCGGGCGTCGACCAGGTGCCGCCGCTGTTCCTGCGGGCGGGCCGCACGATGGGCGCGACCGGCCTGCGCGGAACCTGGCACATCGTGATGCCGGCCGCGCTGCCCGGCTACCTGGCAGGTCTGAAGCAGGGCTGGGCGTTCTCCTGGCGTTCCCTGATGGCCGCGGAGATCATCGCCTCATCCCCCGACCTGGGCGTGGGCCTCGGCCAGCTGCTGGAGAACGGCCGCAACGCCAGCTCCATGTCGATGGTCTTCCTCGCCATCTTCCTCATCCTGTTCGTCGGTATCGCCATCGACCTGCTCATCTTCAGCCCGCTGGAGCGGTGGGTGCTGCGCAGCCGCGGACTCCTCGTGAAGAGCTGAGCCAGTCATGCGCCATCAGCCGGTCCGCCCCGTCCTCGTCGTCATAGCCCACGGCAGCCGCGATCCGCGTCATGCCGCGACGGTGCACGCGCTCGTACGACGGGTACGGGCGCGGCGCCCCGGCCTGCGCGTGGAGACCGGCTTCCTGGACTTCAACATCCCCTCGGTGCAGGGCGTGCTGGAGTCCCTGGCCGCGGAGGGCGTACGCGACGTGGTGGCCCTCCCGCTCCTGCTGACCCGCGCCTTCCACGCCAAGGCGGACATCCCGGCGGTGCTCCGCGAGGCGCCCTCGCGGCTGCGCATCCGCCAGGCTGAGGTGCTGGGCCCGGCCCCGCTCCTCACCGCCGCCCTGGAACGTCGTCTGTACGAGGCGGGGCTGACCCCCGCCGACAAGTCCTCGACCGGGGTCGTACTGGCCTCGGCGGGGTCCACCGACCCGGAGGCGATCGCAGTGATCGCAGACATCGCGCGGGAGTGGCGGCACACCGGTTGGTGCGCCGTGCGACCTGCGTTCGCCTCCGCATCCCTCCCCCGCACCGAGGACGCGGTACGCGAACTCCGCGCCCTCGGCTGCGAACGCGTCGCCGTCGCCCCCTACGTCCTGGCCCCCGGCTTCCTCCCGGACCGCATAGCGCGGGGAGCCGCCGACGCGGACGTCCTGGCCGACGTCCTGGGCCCGGCCCCGGAGGTCGCCCGGCTCCTGCTGGAACGCTACGACGAGGCACGCGCACCGATGCTGTCGGCGGTCGGGGCCTAGGTCCAGAACTGACGAGACGCGTCCTGGTGGGCGCCACGATCGGGTAGCGTCGGGGGACCGCGCCGGGTCGGCAGTTCCGGCGTCGGGTCAACTGATGTGTGCGGGGGACCTGTTGGAGAGATCAGCGGACCGTCGTGACGCCCACAGCGTCTTCGTTCTGTCGATCGGAGTGGGGAGCTTCGACGACGGTGCCGACGTGGAGGAACTCGGCTTCGTCCCGTCTCGGATGGAGAAGTTCCGGCAGGCTTTCGAGCGGCTGGGAGCCGTGGTCGAACCCTCGCTGGATCAGACGGAGGGAGAGATCGAAGCCCTGTTACGCAGCCGACTCGTCGAGGAGCGCAAGCCCGCCGATGTCGTCGTCGTCCATCTCATCGGGCACGGCCGAGCGGACCGTAGCGGCAGACTCTCCTTCGTGGCCCGTGACAGCCGCGAGGTCGACGTGGACCGGTGGGTCGAGAAGGCACAGCAGGAGATCGAGCGTGCGGGCAACCGGCAGCGTGTGGTCTTCCTGGTGGACACGTGCGCGGCGGGCACGGCGACCGGACGACAGCCGCTCTCCGAACTCGACGGCGAGCGCGGTGTCTGGTTGCTCGGCGCGTCGACCAGCAGTTCTCCGACGGAGCGAGGCCGGTTCACCGGCTGGATCGCCACGGCGCTGGACCGCTTGAGGACCTACGACTTCTCACTCGACGAAGAAGCCATCAAGTTCAAACAGTTCGTCCGGGAACTGATCCGAGTGGTCAAGAGCGACAGCGCCCGGCGCATGTCGCTCGGGTTCAGCGTGGAACAGGGCGACGGTGACTGGCCGTTCCTGCCGAACCCCAAGAGGGCCGGGCTCACGCCCGAGCAGATCCGGATGCAGCGCCGCTCCTTGGGCTACGTGCCCGGCGAGGAGGATCTGCGCAAGGACCTGGGTACCCGGATCGCGGCGGGCGAGGAGATCCACGACGCGCTCTACTTCCTCGACCGCGCCTCCGGGCGGGGCCTCGTCTCCGCCGACGGCCGAAGGAGCTTCTTCTCGGGCCGTGCCGCTGAGCTGAAGCGCTACATGACGTGGCAGGCAGGCACCGGCCCTCTGCTGACCGTGACCGGCGCCGCCGGTGCCGGAAAGTCGGGGCTGCTGGGCGTCATCGTGTGCGCCGCTGATCCGGACCTGCGCCAACAGTTCCGCGAACTGTGGGAGCACGCCGGTCATGAGCTGCCGGAAGTCCCGGATGTCGTCGCCCTGCACGCTCGCCAGCGGTCGGCGCAGCAGGTGATCGACACCGTCGCCGGCATGGCGGGGCTGACGCTGCCCCACGACGACGACGAGGACGCCCTCGACGAGCACGACACGACCTCCCCGGCGGTGACGGGCCGAGCCGACCCCGTGCGATGGACCGCCGACCTCCTGCGGACGGCCCTCGAACGCGAGCGGAAGAACCGTCTCATCGTGATCGACGCGGTGGACGAGAGCACCGATCCGCAGTCGGTGCTGCAGGTGGTCGCCGATCTCATCGCGCCGAGAGAGCACCGCGGCGAGGCCGCGGCACCTTGCCGAATCCTCCTCGGCGGTCGGCACGAGGTGGTGGACGCACTGTACGCCAGCGAGGAAATGGCGGAGATCAGCGTCTGCGGCATCGATCTGGACACCGCCGATCCCCTCGCGGTCGAGGAGGACGTGTGTCGCTACATAGCGCGGTTGTTGGTCACCGACGAACCCTACGCCACGGGGCCCGCCTCGGAGTTCGTCGGCTTCCTGGCGAAACGAGGGGCTCAAGGCATCGTCCGGCAGCTGCGACCGAGCAGCCTGTGGGGCCCTTTTCTGCTCGCGGGGTTGTACGCCCACTACTTGATGACTCTGAAGTATCCGCCACTGCACCAGGCCAATGCCGAAGCGGCCTCACGCTGTGCGTCGGCGGACCTGCCGGAACTGTTGGAGGCGGTGCTGAGCGCGCGCAGCGAGGAGTTTCCCGCCCTGCGCGCGGTCCTCGCGATCCTGGCCCGGTCCAAGGGCGACGGAATGCCGCGTACGACGCTACGGCGCTGCCTCAAGACCCTCGGCGCCGACGGCATCACCGACAAGCAGTTCCAGGACACTCTCAGGGAGGCCTCGCCCTTCCTGCGCACCGGAGTGGACGCCGAGAGCAAATCTCTGTACCGAGTCTTCCAGCAGGGCTTGGCGGACTACCTCCGTGACCACCCGGTGAGCCGGGACCCGTTGGACGACGCTCAGGACCTGGACCTCGAACGGAAGTTGCTGGCCGAGATCCTGGGCCCCTTCATGGCCGACTCCGCCGAGCCGGCTGATCGCTGGCTGTCCGCAGAGCCCTATGTGCTCCAGCACGCGCTGGGGCATGTCATGGCAAGTGACTCCGCAGAGATCGCCGAAGCCCTGCTCACCGATCCGTACTTCCTTGTCCGCTTCGATCCGCGGCAGGATCACCGCGCGATCGATCTGACCCGGTCCGAGCAGGCCGCCGCGTACCTTCGCCTGCTGAGCGCCTCTTGGCTGGCGCACGGGAAACTCAGAAACGCCTCCGACCGCGCATCGGTGTTCGCCTTCGACGCGGATCGGCTGGGCCTTCGCGAACACCGTCGGCTCTTCGCCCGTATCGCACGGGAGGTCGCCTTCCAGCCGGAGGAAGTGGCTCATACGTTCCTGTGGGCGGCAGGTGGCCAAGTGGACTCCAGCGCCCGCTTCATCGAGAGCGCGAGCCCCTCCGTGAACCGCGTCGCCTTCTCCCCGGACGGCGGTCTCCTCGCCGCCGCCACATCTCGTGGTGTGCAGGTCGTCGAGACCGAGACCTGGCAGCAGGTCACACCGCTGCTGGGCAGCTCCATCGGCCCCTGGATCAGGGATGTGGCCTTCTCCCCGGACGGGCGTCTGCTCGCCTTCGCCAGCAACACCTGGACACGCAATATCCAGCTCTGGGATGTACAGAACCGTGTCCTGCTCGGGAAGCCCTGGCGCTGCCAGACCGGAAGGGTTCAGTCTCTGGCCTTCTCCCCCGACAGTCGCCAGCTCGCGGTGGGCGGCGAAGAGCTGGGTGCTTCCGTCTGGGACATCACCGGTGACCAGCCCGTCGAGACAGCACGGCTGAAGCAGAGTGAGGACACCAGAAGCGTGGTGTTCAGCTCTGACGGGCGTCTGCTGGCCCTGGGCGGCGTCAAAGGAGTGACGTTGTGGAAGCGGGATGGCTGGGAGCGGATTCCCGTGAGCGAAGAGAGGACCACGTCCGTCTCCTTCTCCGCCGACGGCCGTCTCCTCGCCTCGCTGCACGAATCCGGTGTCTCACTGCGGTCGGCGGAGACCCTCGAAGAGGTGTGGCGCGTGCAACTGCCCTCCGAGGGCGGTCTGGATCTGGCCTTTTCGGTGGACGGTTCGCTGCTCGCCGTCGGGCATTGGGCGTCGCTCATCGTCCTCGATGTCGCCTCGGGACGCGTCGTGAGCCGTCTCATCGAGCGTGGCACCTACACCACGGGAGTCGCCTTCCATCCTTCCCCCACGTCCATGTTGGTGACCGGTGACGGGGAAGGCCGTCTGCGTCTGTGGAAGGGGGTCACCGAGAAGAGGGACACCCCTCAGTTGACACAGTTCGACTCCAGCAACGCCGACGCCTCGCCCGACGGCCGCTTCATCGCGGCCTTCGACAACAACAAGCAGCAATTGACGCTTCGTGACACCGCCACGGGTGATGAAATCGAACCCGTCACTCTGCGAAAGGGCACGAGCCGCCCCGATTTCATCTTCTCCCCGGACAGCCAGATGTTGGTGGCGGTGGACTACGACGACGTCCTCCAGGTCATCCGCACCGGTTCGGTCCCGCCTTCACGTGTCGAAACCATCCACACCGGCGGACACCCGAGCGGCAGTCCCTCCTTGATCTTCTCCTCCGACAGCAAGTTCTTCGCCGTGGCTCTGCAGGAATCTCACTCCGACGCATGTGCGATCAAGGTCTGGGAATCCGGGAGTCTTCGCCTCATCGCTCGGATTCCGCTGCCGGGGCGGCCTCACACCTTTGGATTCGCAGGCCCGGAAAAGCTCTTCGTCGCCATCGACGGCGCCCTCGCCGTGTACAGCTGCGGCCCCTCGGAACTGGAGGAATCCCAGGTATGACGCGCCTGCTCGGCATCCATGGCGTCCGCAACTACAAGGCCGTCGACACCAGCCCCCACCTGGGCAGTGCCCGCCTCCGAGCCGACTGGCTGGGAGCCCTCGGCGCATCGGCGCCGGCCCTCGACCTGGCAACGGCCTATTACGCCGACCTCCTGCGCAGCGAGCGGCAGAGCGCCGAACTGGACGACGACGCGCTGACGTTGGTCGAGCAGTGGGCGCTCGCCTGGGGCATCGACCCGTCGGGCGCCCAGGGCCGGGCCACGGGCTGGCTGCGCTGGATCTGCGGCCAGGTGGCGGAGCGGACCGCACAGCGCCCCGCACTGGTCGAGAAGAGCGTCAAGCTGTTCTTCCCCGAGGTGACGCGGTACTTCGCCACCGGCCGGGCGGCCGTACGCGAGCGGGTGAGGGCGGCCATGATCCGGCACCGGCCCGACGTGGTCGTGGCGCACTCACTCGGCAGCGTGGTCGCCTACGAGACGCTGCACGAGCTGGCCGGCGAGCTGGACGTCCAGTTGCTGCTGACGCTGGGCTCTCCGCTGGCGCTACCGAACGCGATCTTCCACCGGCTCGACCCGGATCCGTCAAAGGGCCGGGGCACGAAGCCCCCGAGCGTGCGGCGATGGGTCAACATCGCCGACGTCGGCGACTTCGTGGCCATTCCGAAGGGCGAGCTTGCGCGGGTGTTCTCGGGCGTGGAGGAGCTTCCGGAGATCAGCATCGCGCCCGTGTGGCCACACAGCGTGCTCGACTATCTGAAGCACCCCGCGGTGACCAAGGCCATCGCCGAGCGATGACGATGCGGTAGCGCGGCTCGGTCCACTGCTGTGTGACGTCCACCGGCGCGGCGCCGCGCGCCCGCTGGGGTGCACCTCGTCGACGTACAACTGCGGTGTGCCGGTGACACCTTGGGGTGGGGGTGCCGTCCGGAAGCCGGGGCCACCGTCACCTTGTGCCACCCGGAGACCCGGCGGCCGCCGCTGCTCGCCGTTCAGTCGAACGACAGCCCTCCCGTCCGGGTGCGCTTGAGCTCGAAGAAGTCCGGGTGCGCGGCGAGGACGCGGAAACTGTCGAAGAGTTGCGCCGCCCTCTCGCCGCGCGGAATGGCCCGCAGCACGGGGCCGAACCACACCGTCCCGTCGACATGGATGGTCGGTGTCCCTACATACCCGTCGGAGTCGCGTTCCTTGCCGACGTCGTGGCTGCGGCGCACCGCCTCGTCGTACGAGGGGTCGTGGGCCGCGTCGGCCAGTTCGGCCGGGAGTCCGAGGTCCGCGAGGGAGTCGACGACCACGGCGTCGAAGTCCGCCGCCTCGCGCTCGTGGATGCGGGTGCCGAAGGCCGTGTAGAGGTCGCGCAGCACCTTCTCGCCGTGCCGCTCGGCGGCGGCCACCGCGACCCGGACGGGGCCGATGGACTTGTCGACCAACTCTCGGTACCAGTCGGGGAGTTCGTTGCCGATGTTGTGCAGGTACAGGCTCATCGCATGGAAGCGGAGGTCGAGCGGGCGCTCGCGCTCGACCTCCAGCAGCCAGCGGGAGGTGATCCAGGCGAAGGGGCAGGCGGGGTCGAAGTAGAAGTCGATGCGGGTGGGTTCACTGTCCGTGTTCCCATTCGCGTTCGCGTCGGCGTACGCGCTCGCGTCCGTGCCCTCGCTCAGGTCCGTGCCCGCGCTCGTGTCCGTACCCGCGCTCGTGCTCTTGTTCGTCATGCCGCCGAGGCTAGCCACTCATTGGCACAGGAACACGATCCAATCGCGCCCTGTCTCAGCGGTCCAATTTCACCTGAGCCAGGCGCGGATCCCGGCCGCTGTGGGCGAGGGCGCGCTCGAAGACGGGCGCGTCGTCGGGCACCGGCACCGGGTCGGCGAATCCGTCGTACTGGCGGTAGATCTCGCCGTGCGTGTCGACGACGTCCAGGACCAACCGGGCCGCGCCCTTGGACACACGGAAGTCCTGACCGGTGGCGGTCGCGACGTCCCAGCCGTGCACCGCCATCTCCTTGACGATCATCGAGGCGATTTCGGCGGCCGGCATCTTCGCCATTCCGAGGTCGACCTCGCCCTCCCACACATCCGGGTCGTCCCAGGCGGCGACGGCGCGGTCGAGCTGAGCGGCGTACGCCTCGGCCCAGTCGGGATCGGCCGTGAAGTCGCGCGCGGTCAGCTCCTCGGAGAGCCGCTTGCGCAGCGCCCGGTGCTCCAGGCCGTGCGAGGTGTAGAGGACCCAGTGGTTGACGAGGGTGCGGACGTCCCAGCCGGGGCAGTGGGTGGGGCCGGCCAGCTGTGCCGCCGTGACACCGCGCGCGACACGCGCCGCCTCGGCGGCGCATTCGGTCATGTACGAGTGCATGTCGTCGTTCTTCATGCACCTCACGGTAGGAACGACCCGCTCGGGACTCTTGAAGAAACGCGACACCGCCCCGCCGATGGGGGCGCATGGACAAGTGCGGCACCCGCGGCCGGGGCCTATTCGGCAGCCTCCGCGGCTTCGTCGTACGTCGCCACCGCCTCGTCGGCAAGCCGCACCAGCTCTGCCACCGGCAGCGACCCCGCCTCCCTGCGCTCGCGTGCGAACGTGTTCGCCAGCCGTTGGAGCAGTTCGTTCAGCGGAGTCGGTACGCCGTACAGTCGGCCCAGGAGCACGATCTCGCCGTTGAGGTAGTCGGCCTCGATGGTGCCGGTGCCACGGTCGAGGGACTGCCAGGAGGAACCGGCGCCGCGCGCGGAGCCGTCGAAGGGCTCGAAGCGGATCTTGTCACCGCGGGTCCGCTTCTGCTCCTCCTCGTCGACGTACGGGATTCCGGCGGCGGCGAGCACGGCCTCGCCCTCCGCGCGGACGCGCCCGTAGAGCGCACGGCCCACCTCGCTGGTGAGGACACCGCTGACCGCCTCGATGGAGTTGGCGAGGTTGCCGAGCAGTTTGGCGTACTGCCAGCGGGCCACATCGGGGACGACCGGCGCCTCGAAGGAGGACTTCTCCAGGTCGGCGGCGATCCGGCGGACCGTCGCGTCCGTGCCGTGCGGGTGACGGCCGAGGTGCAGGATGCCGGTGAGCGGGGTGCCGGCGGCCGCGACGACGCCGGGTTCGACGAAGGTCGCGGGCAGCCAGACGCAGACGCCGTACACCCGGCGGAAGCGGCGCAGCGCGAGCCGCTGGCTCTCCACGCCGTTCTGCGCGCACACGAGCGGCAGCCGATCGGCGGCCGTGCCGCCGCCCGCGACCGGGGCCGGGCCCCATGCGTCCAGGGCCGCCTGGCTGTCCTGCGTCTTGACGGCGAGCACCAGCACGTCGTCGGCGCGCAACTCCCCGAGCGGCTCCGGCCCGTCGACGGTGAGCAGCCGGTGCGGGTGGATCCCGTCCGGCGTCATGAGGCGCAGCCCGCCCGCGCGCAGCGCCTCGTAGTGCGCGCCCCGTGCGACCAGCACGATCTCGTGCCCCGCCCCGGCCAGCCGGCCGCCGATGGCGCCGCCGACCGCTCCTGCTCCGATGATGATGTAGCGCATGCCATGAGCCTCGCACAGACAGGTGCACCGGCCATCGAGGATCCGGCGAACTCCCCGCCGCTCACACGGCTCTGGGCCTCCGCTCGGCGGGCGCGCGGCCAGGCGGGCTACGGGCTGTCCGCGAGGACTCGCCCCTGACGGAGGCGGAGCGGCCTCGGCTCGGTTGACCTTGCCCCGGCGGCGTACGCGAGGTCAGCCTGCCCGTCAGGAGCCGGTCAGCTCCTCGAGCTTGACGACGGTGTTCCAGTTGCGGCTGGTGGCGGTGACGCCTTTGAGGAGCCTGGGCCTGGAGAGGGCCTCCGCCAGCTTGGAGCGTCCGAGGCCGTCGGGGGCGTACAGGTACAGGACGCGGTCGCCGAGGCGGAACTCCTCCGGGAGGAAGGCGGCCGGGTCGACCGAGGCGAAGCGCTCGGCGTCGACGGGCCCTGAGAAGTACGTGGCGTGCAGCTGCTTGCCCTCCAGTTCGGCCGCCGGGAACGGGCAAGCCTCCCGTACGGCCGTCAGATAGGCGTGATCGCGCACCAGTACGCCGACGGTGAAGCCGAAGTGCTTCTCGATGGCGCCCGCGAGCTCGGCTGCGAGCGAGTCCTCGTCGCCGTGGTCGGCGGAGAAGACCGCGTTGCCGCTCTGCAGATATGTGCGGACGTCGCCGTATCCGAGCCCCTCCATGAGGGTGCGCAGTTCGGCCATCGGCACCTTCTTGGCGCCCCCCACATTGATCCCGCGCAACAGAGCCGCGTACCTCGTCGTCATCCGCACACCTTAGAGGCGGCCGCCGTGCCCCGGGGGGGTGGGCACGACGGCCGCGGTCCGCACCGCAAGTTACCGGCCGGTTGGCACGCAACCCTGCTCGATCGGCCCGCACAGATCAACATCTTCACCGAGCTGTGACTTAATCAACAACCCTTCGAAACAACAAAGCGGGCCCGGCCGGACGGACCGGACACCCTGATCCACATCCCCGAGAAGTCCCGTTACGTGTAAGGGGCTTTCATCCTCCGCAGTGCGGAGGCCCTGGGGTCCGCGGGGAGGACTCATGACCTCGGGGGTTCACCAGGCAGCACGAGGAGACGCTCTTATCCGGCCCATACCTTCATAACGAAAGGTGACGGCAGGGGGCTGTCACCGCGCACAAGGGGGCTGGCCCGTCATGGGGAACGGAGACATACGGGTGCGGGGCATCGCCGCCCGGGCAGGCGGCTGGAGCGCCCGGCACCGATGGGCGGCCGTCGGAATCTGGGTGCTGTTCGTCGTGCTGGCGATGGGACTCGGCTCGGCGGCGGGCCGCGTCGACGTCAAGGAGAGCGATCAGCTCAAGGGCGAGACACACACCGCAGCCAAGATCATCGATGACGCGGGGATCAAGGAACCGGCCAGTGAGAGCGTCCTGATCCAGGCGAAGGGCAAGGACATCCGGGCCACGGACGCCGAGTTCCGGCGGGCCGTCACCGAGGTCGTCAAGGGAGTCGGGGCGACCGGCCAGGTCACCGATGTGACCTCGCCGTACGACACCGGGACGATCTCCAAGGACGGCCGCAGCGCGCTGGTGCAGTTCGACATGCGCGGCGACTCGGAGACCGCGGGTGACCGTGTCGAGTCGGTCCTGAACGCCGTCGAGGGGGTGGGCAAGGACCACGCGGGGCTGCGGATCGAGGAGATCGGCGGCGCCAGCATGAACAAGACCTTCTCCGACGCGTTCGGCGACGACTTCCAGAAGGCCGAGTACTCCGCGGTGCCGGTGGCCCTCGGCATTCTGCTGATCGCCTTCGGCGCGCTGGTCGCGGCGCTGCTCCCGGTGGCGCTCGCGATCACCGCGATCATGGCGACGATGGGCCTGATGGGCATCGTCAGCCATCTGCAGCCGATGAGCGACACCGCCAACTCCGTGATGCTGCTGGTCGGTCTGGCCGTCGGTGTCGACTACTGCCTGTTCTATCTGCGCCGTGAGCGCGAGGAGCGTGCGGCGGGTCGCGACGCCGGCGCCGCGCTGCGGATCGCCGCCGCGACCAGTGGCCGCGCCATCATCGTCTCCGGCGTCACGGTGTGCGTGGCGATGGCGGGCATGCTCTTCACCGGACTCGCCGAGTTCGAGGCGATGGGCCTGGCCTCGCTGATGGTCGTGGCGGTCGCCATGGTCGGCTCCGTGACGGTGCTGCCGGCACTGCTCTCGCTGCTCGGCGAGCGGGTCGAGAAGGGCCGTATTCCGTTCCTGCACCCGGACAAGCGACGCAAGAACGGCCGTAGGAGCAAGGCGGCTTCGGGTGAGCAGGGAAGCCGGTTCTGGGGTGCCGTCCTGCGGGTCGTGCTCGCGAGGCCCGCGATCTCGCTCGTCGTCGCGGCGGGCGCGCTGCTGGCCGTCGCCGCACCCGCGCTGGGCATGAAGACGCAGAACCTTACGCTGGACCAGGAGTTCGGCGACACGCTGCCGATCGTGGGCACGTACAACCGGGTCAACGACGCCTTCCCCGGCGGCTCCGAGCCCGCCGAGGTGGTCGTCAAGGCGAAGGACATCGACGCCGCGGACGTGAAGTCCGCGCTCGCCGACTTCCGTACGCAGGCGATCAGTTCGGGCGCCACGCGCGGCCCGGTCGACATCAAGGTGCACGCCGAAGAGAACGTCGCCTTCGTCTACGTCCCGCTGGTCGGCGGTTCCGACCAGGACAGGGCGGAGAAGAGCCTGGGGCTGCTGCGTGACAAGGTGCGTCCCGACACGCTGGGCAAGGTCGAGGGCGTACAGGCGCCGATCACCGGACAGGTCGCGGGATCGCACGACTTCAACGACCAGTTGATCGGCTCGGTGACCCCGGTCTTCGCGTTCGTGGTCGTCTTCGCCTTCCTGCTGATGCTGCTGTCGTTCCGCTCCCTGACGATCGCGATCACCTCGATCCTGCTCAACCTCCTCTCGGTCGCGGCGGCCTACGGCATCCTGGTCGGCGTCTTCCAGCACGGCTGGGGCGCGTCGCTGGTGGGCGCGGAGGGCGTGGGCGCCATCGTGACCTGGCTGCCGCTGTTCCTCTTCGTGATCCTCTTCGGACTCTCGATGGACTACCACGTGTTCGTGGTCTCGCGAATCCGTGAGGCGCGACTGCGCGGCCGCAGCACCAAGGAGGCGATCCGGCACGGAGTGGTCACCACGGCCGGCGTCGTCACCAGCGCCGCGGTCATCATGGTCGCCGTCTTCGCCATCTTCGGAACGCTGTCCATGCAGTCCATGAAGCAGATGGGCGTGGGCCTCGCGGCGGCGGTGCTCATCGACGCGACGATCATCCGGGGTGTGCTGCTCCCCGCGGTGATGGCACTGCTCGGCGAGCGCAACTGGTATCTGCCGAAGTGGCTGCACCGCCTGCCGGACCTCACGCACGACGAGGCACCGCAGGACGTGTCGCCGCCGGCCGCGCTGGAGGGCGAGCGGGCCGGAGTGTAACGTCCGTCGTGTCAGGGCCTGTTGGTCCCCCCAGGGGGCCAACAGGCCCTATTTGCGCGGTGAGCTCGCCCTGGTCGCCTGGAGGCAGCAGATCGGCCCACTCGCCTGAAGGCGCCTGCACGCGCGCATGGAGATGACTTGGCACACAAGCCTGGAGACGGCTTGGCACACGCGCGCATGGGAACGGCTTGCCCCACAAGCCTGGAGACGGCTTGGCACACGCGCATGGAGACGGCTTGGCACACGCGCACAGAGGTGCTTGCCCTACTTCGCTGGAGGCAGCTCCGCCTCGATGAGGTCGGCCGCGCGTCGGGTGCCGCCCTCCCCCGCCATCTGTTCCCGGACCTCGCGCAGCCTGCGCGCCACCTCGGGATCGTCGACCATCGCGAGTACGGCCTCGCGCAGGGTGTCGGCGGTGGCCTCCTCCATCGGTACGTGGCGGGCGACACCGAGCGCCTGGAGCATGTCGGCGTTGCCGAACTGGTCGACGGCCTGCGGTACGGCGACCATCGGCGTGCCGGTGGCCAGTCCTTCCTGGCTGCCGCCCGCGCCCGCGTGCGTGATGAACGCGTCGGCCTGCCGCAAGACAGCCAACTGGGGTACCCAGGACCGTACTTCCACATTGTCCGGGACCGCGCCCAGCTCGGCCGGGTCCACATGACGGCCGATCTGGAGTACGACATGCCAGCCCGGCAGATCGCCGAAGGCCTTGACGCACTCACGGTAGAAGGCGGGCTGCTTGGTGAAGGTGGAGCCCAGCGACACGAGCAGCACCTTCTCGGCGTCGGCGGGCCGCTGCCAGTCCCCCTGCCCGGCGCGATCGCCCTGACAGGCGCCTACGAACGTGTTGCGCTTCTCGTCGACGCGATCGGCGTTCGGCTGGAGGGCCCTGGGGATCAGGACGAGACAGCGGTCGGGGCGGCCCATGAAGTCCTCGACGCTCAGGTCCATGCCGTTCTCGGCGATCCAGCGCCCGAAGGTCTCGTAGAACGCCCTGCCGCGCGGGGTCCGCTTGAGCGGCTCGAACATCGGCTTGCCGATCTCCTCGTCATACCCTTCCCAGGCCACGAGGTTCGGGGAGAGCTGCACGATCGGGACGCCCCAGCGGTGGGCGAGGACCCGGGCCGGATACGCGGTGATGTCGTAGAGCACCACATCCGGCTCGTCGCCCGCGTACGCCGCCGCCAGCTGCGGCTCGGCCTGCAGTGCGTCCGCCAGGAACGGCTCGATGTTGTCGATCAGTTCGGTCCCCCAGGCCTCCGGGTCGTCGTCGGTGGGCAGCGTCGAGTCCCACAGCTTCGGCTCCGCCCCGGTCTCGGCGACCTTCTCGGCGAAGGCGGGCGGAATCGCGTACGTGACGCGGTGCCCGCGCGCGACGAGCTCCCGGATCACTTCGATGCTCGGGTTCACGTGCCCGTGGGCGGCGATGGAGAACATGGCGATGTGAGCGCGTCGGGTAGTCATGCGGCGAGACTAAGCGAGACGAGACGTCTCGTCCAACTTATTTGGGTCCGCGGTCATGGCGTGCTGACGTGGCGAGTCCCCGGCAGGAGGTGGACGCCTGCCGCTTACTCGCGCGGGTGAGTCCGGCGACGTATCTGCCGCGGATGTCGAAGGCGCTGGTCCGCCTCGGCCGGGACGACTCGGTGCGCGAGCTTCCGGAGGCCCGGCTGGGGCTGCGTGCGCAGGCCGTGAAAGCGGCGCGCGAGCCGGACGAGTCCGACCCCCAGTACACGGAGGTCCTGCCGGACATCGCCGGAGGCAGGGGCTTAGGGATCGGACACAAGAACAAGCCCCGCCCCCCGAGACACCGGGGGGCGGGGCTGGGTTGGAGCGCCGGGCAGGCCTTGCACCTGCATCTCCCCGCAGGAAGCGGGACGTCTTTCCTTGGACCACCAACGCCAGGCTCACCGCGGAGAGTTCCGGCGGTTCGCTCTGGAACGATCATAGCGCAAACACGGCGTAGGGTCACTCCGAGCTTCGTCGAAAACTGCGGCTTCCGGGCGGGCGACGTGCCTGCCCGGGGGTGAGGCGGACGAGCCACATCCCGTCACCTCCTCAGCGCTGATAGCGGGCCAGCACCAGATTTCCGTCCTTCACCAGGCGTGCGCCGAGCTCGCTCAACCCGATCGCCCCGCTGTAGTACTCCTGGAACGCGGGCGTCGCGACCTTGTCCTTCCACTCCGGGTAGCCGCGCACGGACTGGGCGGGCGCTGGGCGGAGGTGGGCCGCGAGGGCGGTGCCGGTCGCCCAGTCGTCCTTGGTGGTGTGCAGGGCGGGGTCCTTGAGGGCCTCGGTTCCGGTGGGCAGCATCCAGTCGCCCAGCGCGAGCCGGACCATGTTCTTCGGCCGGAGCAGGAAGTCGATGAACTCGGCGGCCTCCTTCTTGTGCGGGCTGTCCTCGGCGATGGACAGGGTCTGGGGGCTGACGCCCTGGGTGAGTCCGTCAGCGCCGGCCGGGGCGGGCAGCACCTGCCAGTCGAAGCCCTTCGGCGCCTGCTGCACGATCTGCTGGCGATAGGAGAAGCCGAGCGGGACCATCGCGTACTTGCCGCCGAAGAAGCCGGGAAGCGTGTCGGAGCCGCCCATGCCGAGCGTGGTGCCGGATGCGCTCCGGTCCGCGTTCACCTCGTCGCGCACCGTCCGGGGCACCACTTCGTCGGCCGCGTCGAAACGGACCGTCACCTTGCCGTCGGCGACCAGGTGGAACATCTGCCCGCCCGCGGACAGGGAGAGGTTGAGCGTCGCGGAGACGGGTTCCTTGAGCGGCCACGCGACGCCGTACCTCCCCTGGCCGCTCAGTTGCTTCGCGACCTCCCGGAACTCGTCCCAGGTCCACGGCTTCTCGGGGGTCGGTATGCGTACGCCTGACTGCCGCAGCCACTTGGCGTTGGCGATCAGGACGCGGGGTTCCTGGAGGAACGGCACGCCGTAGATCCCTCCCCCGAAGGTCGCCGTCTCCCAACTGCGCTGCGGAATGTCGGACTTGAGCCGCTCGGGCAGCAGTCCGCGCAGATCGGCGAGGTAGCCGCCGTATGCGAAGTCCGCGAGGTCGTCCGAGGCGTCGTGGATGATGTCGGGCGCCTCACCGCCCTCGAAGGAGGTGAGCAGTTGGTCGTGGACGCTGTCCCAACTCCCCTGGACGTACTCGACCTTGACGTCCGGATGTGCCGCGTTCCACTCCTTCACCAGCTCCTTGTTGGCGGCGACGGACTCCTGCTGCCAGGCGAGCGACTGGAACCGGAGGGTGATCCCTCCGCCCGGTCCGCCACCGCTGCCCCCCGTGCACCCCGCGAGCAGCAGGCCGAACACCGACAGGACCACCAGCATCCTCGTCCGCATCAGTGCCTTGTGCGGCAGTGCCTTCCGCATCAGTGCCTTGTGCGGCAGTCCCGTCCGCGGACGGCTCGGCCATGTCGGATTCGCCCTCATCAGCTCTTCACCGCCCCGGCGAGCATGCCACCCGTGATCCGCTTCTGGATGAGGGCGAAGACGACCAGTGAGGGCAGAGTCGCCAGGAACGCCGCCGCGGCCAGCGGACCGAGGTCCGCGACGCCCTCCGCTCCGATGAAGTGGGTGAGGACGACCGGCAGCGTCTGCTGCTCCGGCGTCTTGAGCAGCACCAGCGCGAAGAAGAACTCGTTCCACGCGCTGATGAACGCGAACAGCGCCGTCGCCACGATGCCCGGCGCGAGCAGCGGCGCCGTGACCGAGACCAGCGTCCGCACCCGGCCCGCGCCGTCCACCGCGGCGGCTTCCTCCAACTCGGCGGGCACCGCCCGGACATACCCGACCAGCATCCACAGCGCGAACGGCAGCGCCCAGACCACGTACACCATGATCAGTCCGGGCATCGAGTCGATCAGCCGGAGGTTCTTGAGGACCAGGAACAGCGGGATGATCACCAGCACGAAGGGGAACGCCTGGCTGACCACGACCCACCCGGTGGCGACCTTCGCCGGCAGCGTGCGGTGCCGCGCCATGACGTACGCCATCGGGGTCGCGATCAGTACGGCGATCACCGCCGCGCCGAGCGCCGCGATCAGCGAGTTGAACCCGGCGCGCAGCAGCGGCTGCTCGTCGAAGGCCTGGCGGAAGTTGGCGAGGGTGGGGTCCTTGGGGATCCAGGTCGGGTGCAGGCTCGCCAGCTCGCGCGCCGGTTTGAAGGCGGTGGAGATCAGCCAGAGGAGGGGGAAGGCGAGGAAGACGAGATAGGCCAGGAGGGCCAGATACTGGCCCGCTCGGGCGCCTTTGCCGGTCTTCACGCGTCCTCGCCTCCCCTCAGCCGGCCCACCAGATACACGGCGAGGATCACCGAGATCACCGCGACCATCACACAGCCCATCGCCGCCGCGTAGCCGAACTGCCCGTAGCGGAACGCCTCTTCGTAGGCGAAGAGCATGGGCAGCCGGGTACGGCCGCCCGGTCCGCCGTTGGTCAGCACATAGACCAGGGCGAAGGAATTGAAGTTCCAGATGAAATTCAGCGCCGTGACGGCGAGCGCGATCGGTCTGAGGGCCGGCCAGGTGACCGTCAGGAAGCGGCGCCAGGCGCTCGCGCCGTCCATCGCGGCGGCCTCGTGCAGTTCGCGCGGGGTGTTCTGCAGCCCGGCGAGCAGCGCGACCGTGGTCTGCGGCATGCCCGCCCAGACGCCGACCACGATCACCGCGGGCAGGGCGGTGCCGAGGCCGCTCAGCCAGTCGCGGCCGTCGCCGAGGCCGAGGTCGCGCAGGGTCTCGTTGAGGATGCCGGCGTCCGGGTTGTAGACCAGCCGCCACATGATGCCGACGACGACTTCGGGCATCGCCCAGGGGACGATCGCGAGGGCACGCGCCAGCCAGCGGAACCGCAGCTCCTGGTTGAGCAGCAGGGCGAGACCGAGCGCGAGCAGGAACTGCGGCACGGTCACCCCGACCGCCCACAGCAGACCGATCCGGAACGAGTCCCAGAACAGCGTGTCGTGCAGCAGGTCCTGGAAGTTGAGGACCCCGATCCACTTCGTCGCCTCGGTCCGTCCCGACTGCGCGTCGGTGAACGCCAGCGCGATCCCGTACAGCAGCGGTCCCACACTCAGCACCAGGATCGGGATCAGCGCGGGGAGCACGAGGAACCAGGCGCCGTGGTCGGCGGGACGACGGTCCCGGCCCGCCGTGCGCGGCGCGCCCTTCGATGACCGCTCCGTCGCGGTCGCCAATGTCACGGATTCAGCTCCTTTGGGCGGCTCGTGGCGGTCCGGCCTCCCAGGCGGCCCCCGTCATGGTCGTGAAGCTGGTGTACGGCGTCAAGACACTGCGCACGCCGCCCGACCTGTGGGAATGCGACACTGGCCGACAGATGGCGTGAACCCGACGCTGTACGAGGGGGCTGCGCGAGGGCAGCGCACCCGTACCCGAGGGACCGCACGGACTGCGCGTGAGGACACGGAGGCGAAGGATGGACGAGGCACGGGCGCGGGACGTACTGGCCGCGGCGGATGTGCTGCCGGGGCCGGCGCGGGATGCCACGCTCCTCGCCCTCGGCGAGAACGCGGTGTTCGCCGCCGGTGACCTGGTGGTCAAGGTGGGGCGCGACGCCGAACTCCTGGACCGCGCACGGCGGGAACTGGACATCGCGGCCTGGCTCGCCGACATGGGCGTCCCCGCCGTGCGGGCGGCCGAGGCCAAGGCGCTGCTGGTGGAGGGACACCCGGTGACGGTGTGGCACCGGTTGCCCGATCCCGTACGGCCCGCCGAGCCGCGGGATTTGGCCGAACTGCTACGGGTGGTGCACGCACTTCCCTCCCCCTCCTTCGCCTTGCCGCCCCGCGAGCTGCTGGGTGGCGTGGAGCGCTGGCTGCGCCTGGCGGGCGACGCGGTCGACCCCCTGGACGCGGCGTATCTGCGGGCGCGCCGCGACGGGTTCGCGGACGCCGCCGCGGCGCTCACGCCGCATCTGCCGCCGGGCCCGATCCACGGCGACGCGCTGCCCCGCAACGTCCATGTCGGCCCCGACGGCCCGGTCCTGGTCGACCTGGAGACCTTCTCCGCCGATCTGCGCGAGCACGACCTGGTGGTCATGGCCCTCTCCCGCGACCGCTACGGACTCCCGGCCGAGGCCTACGACTCGTTCACCGAGGCATACGGCTGGGACGTCCGCGTGTGGGAGGGCTGCTCGGTGCTCCGCGGCGCCCGCGAGACCGCCAGTTGCGCCTGGGTCGCCCAGCACGCGCCGAGCAACCCCAAGGCACTCGCCGAGTTCGAGCGCAGGGTGGCGTCGCTGCGGGACGGGGACGACAGCGTGCGCTGGTACCCCTTCTGAGAGGTCTCACCGAGCGGGAGGCCGATCCGACGGCCGGCCTGAAGGGAGCTCAGACCCGCTCGTCCGCCAGATCGCGCAGCGGCCATGTCCCGTCCACCACCGCGTCCGCGTCGCCCTTGCGGCGCAGGAAGCTCTGGAAGTCGACCGCCCATTCCGCGTACCACTCGATCTGGCGGCGGTGCAGCTCCGCCGGGCCGAGGGCCGCGACCTTCGGATGGCGCTCGGCTATCGCACCGGCGAGCCGGGCCGCGGCGAGCGCGTCGGCCGAGGCGTCGTGCGCGGAGTCCAGCGCCACGCCGTACTCCGTGCAGACCGCTTCCAGGTTCCGCTTGCCGCGGCGGTAGCGGTCGACGGAGCGGTCGATCGTGTAGGGGTCGACGACCGGGGCCGGGTCGACGCCGCCGAGCCGCCGGCGCAGCGACGGCAGTCCGTACCTGCGCAGTTCGGCGGAGAGCAGGGTCAGGTCGAAGGCCGCGTTGTAGGCGACGACCGGGACGCCCGTCTTCCAGTAACCGACGAGGACGTCCGCGATCGCGTCGGCGACCTGGTCGGCGGGCCGGCCCTCGGCCGCCGCACGTTCGTTGCTGATCCCGTGCACCGCCACCGCGTCCGCCGGGATCTCCACGCCCGGATCGGCCAGCCACTCGCGGTGCCCTATCGGTTCTCCGCCCCTGACCTCGATCACGGCCCCCGTGACGATGCGCGCCTCGCGCGGATCGGTCCCGGTCGTCTCCAGGTCGAAGCCGATCAGCAGCTCCCGGTGCCAGCCCATGGGCGGCCCCCTTCCTCGTGGTGCTTTCCCCCAGTGGTCTCCACGATCCCATGAGCCACTGACAATCCGAGGACCGCGTTCCGCTTACCGCCAGAAGTCGTCATTTCAGGACACCGGGCGCGAATCCGCCCAGGCCACCTCGAACTCCTCGCGATAGGTCGGGAAAAGGCCCTCTTCATCCTTGTCATCCGGTTTGACCACCCGGCCCCCGCCGCGCAGCACGAGAACCGGAGCCTCCATGCCGCGCGTACGGCCCAGATACGACTGCACGACCGCGACGCCGTCCGAGCCGTCGCCGTCCACCAGGTAGGCGGTGAAGCGGGGCGTCTCGTCGAAGACCTGGATCTCGAAGGCGCCGGGGTCACGCAGCTTGGACCGCACCCGGCGCATGTGCAGGATGTTCATCTCGACGGCGCGGCTCAACTCTCCTCGCTTGATGCCGAGTTCCCGCTCCCGCCGCTTCACCGCGCTGGACGCGGGGTTCAGGAACAGCAGCCGCACCCGGCAGCCGGACTCGGCGAGGCGGACGAGCCGCCGTCCGGAGAAGTTCTGCACCAGCAGGTTCAGGCCGATACCGATGGCGTCGAGGCGGCGGGCGCCGCCGAAGAGGTCCTCGGCGGGGAACTGGCGCAGCAGCCGCACCCGGTCCGAGTGCACGCCGACCACATCCGCGTACCGGTCGCCGACGAGGTCCTCCACGGCGTCGACGGGCAGCCGGCGCGCGGAGGGCACGTCACTGCCGGCGCCGAGTATCTCCAGGAGCTTCGCCGCGGCCCGCTCGGCCTGGTTCAGGACCGCCTCGGACAGCGCCCGGTTGCGGGAGACCACGTTCCGGGTGACTTCCAGTTCGTCCAGGGCGAGTTCGACGTCCCGGCGCTCGTCGAAGTAGGGCTCGAAGCACGGCCAGTGCTGCACCATCAGCTCACGCAGCTGCGGCAGCGTGAGGAAACTGAGCACGTTGTCGTCGGCCGGGTCGAGCAAGTACCCCTTGCGGCGGCTGACTTCGCGTACGGCGACCGCGCGCTGCACCCACTCCTGTCCGGCGGGTCCGGCCGCGGCGACCACCCATTCGTCGCCGTGGACGGGTTCGTAGATGGGACGGAGAACAGCGGCCACGACCGCGCGCAGCCGCTGTTCGACCAGGTTCAGCCAGATGTAGGCACGCCCGGCTCGCTGAGCGCGCGTACGCACCTCGCGCCAGGCGTCGGCGCCCCAGTCCAGTTCCGGTCCAATGGATCCCATTTCCATCGGCCGTGCCAGGGACACCGCGCCGGGTGGGACATCTGTGGAGTTCCCCTCGTGACCCTCGTCACCAGGAGGCAACTCCAGCCCTCCCGAGCCCACCCGCGCACCGCCTTCCGCTCCCCCGAGCTCTCCCCAGGGGCCAGGCCCCATTCAACGATCAAGGAAGGGTACTCCGGGAGCGGTGGACGGTGCAGCCCGATGGACAGGTAGTTTCTCAACTACCTTGTTCCACATGGCCGTTCTGGTTCGCCAGCTCCGGCGGAGTGAGCGGATTCATAGCGGTGACATCGCGAGGCGCGAGGGAGAAGCCCTGCCAGTGGACCGGCATGGGCTGCTGGTCCTCGTCGCGCGCGATGTGGTGGAAACCCACGTTGACCCAGACCACGGGGTGGGTGAGCGTCTGCCCGTCCACCCACTTGTCGACGGACTTGCCGTGCCCGGCACCACAGTTGCGCAGGTTGTCGCTGGCGAACTGCTCGCACTTGTTGTACTCGGTGAAGTAGATGTCGTGCTTGGTGAAGCTGCGGCCGAGGTACTTGGTCGTCGCGCCCGGGACGATCTCGTACGAGCGCGCGTGGTTGTCCTTGTTCTTGCCGGTGTTGCTGACGAGGCGCCACCAGCGCATGTTCTTGGCGTCGCCCGCGAGTTCCTTGGTGATCTTCGTGCGAGTGGTCTTGTTGCTCGGCGCCTGAGCGCCGTGCGCCGGCGGGCTGACCACGGAGTCGTACTGCTCGACCTTGGCCTTGGAGGAGCCGTCGAGGCCGAAGTTCAGCCGCCAGAAGACGTTGTGGCTGTGGCTGGTGGCGTAGTCCTTGGCGCCCTTGCCGAGCGGCCAGCCGCGGCCGTCGCCCGCGTCGTAGTCGCCGGGCGAGAGGCTGCCGGTCGCGCCGACGTTCATGTTGAGAGTGCCGTCGTCCTGGAAGCGCCACTCGGTGATGTACTCGTACCAGCCGACCTTGTTGACCGTGTAGATCAACAGGTCCTTGCCCTGCTTCTGGAAGACCTTGTTCCCGGTGTCGGCCTGCATGCGGTAGGCGTGGCCGCGGGTACGGGTCGTGGTGCACAGGCCCTTGACGTCGGCATGCTGCGGGTCCCAAGCGTCGGGGATCTTGACCGTCTTGATGGTGCCGCCGGGGCACTCGGCGGGCGCCATGTCGACCAGGCCCTGTCCGAAGCCGGCGCCCGTGAGGTCGCTGTACTCGACCGATCCGTCGTCGTAGGGCACGTCTATCTGGGCGAGCTTCGCGCTGGCGAGGACCTTGATGGGGTGGGCCTCGCCGGGCGGCTGGTACGAGACGTTCTCCAGGACGAGCCCGGCCTCGCTCTCGTAGTGCCAGCACATCCGCCAGGTGGTGCCGGTGGCGAGCTTCTGCTCGATCTTGTACGCCGCGCTGCAGTCGGCGGCCGCCGCGGAGGCGGTCTTGGGCTGGGCGACGGCCGGTCCCGCGGCCGTCGTCGCGCCGGCGGCCAGGGCGAGAGCGGAAAGGCCCACCGCCGTCCGGCCGCGGGCACGACTGATTCTGTTGACGCGCATGAAGAAGTGACTCCTTGCGGAAAGCAGGAAAGCAGAAAGGATGGGAAGAAGCTGGAAGGTGCGAGAAGGCGGCGCTCAGCCGAGCTTGCCGACCTTTCGGGCACTCAGGTCGATCACCAGGTCACGGCTGTCGATCCAGGGCCCGTTCTTGACCTTCGGGAAGAGCCGTACGCAGCGGTGCTTGCCGCATGCGTCGAGGACGGCGGGCTGGGCGCCGGACGTCGCACGGTAGACCATGCTGTTGAGCATCAGCTGGTCGGGCGAGGTCAGCTCCTTGCCGGTGGCGTCCTTGAAGTCCGCCTTCAAGCCCGCGCCGAGCGGGTCGGCGATCAGCAGCTTGGCGGCCTCGACCATCTCGTCGCGGCTCAGTGGCGGCTGGACGTCGTGCTGCGTGCCCGTCTTCTCGACCTTCCCGGTGTCGAGGTTGACGGTCTTGGTGACGAGCGCGTCGTCCTTGTAGTCGTAGAACGACACGTCGGCGCGCCGGGGCGCGTTCGGGTCGTCCAGCTCGCTCGCCTCGGGTTCGGCGAGGTTCACCCCGATGCGCTGCGGGCCGCGCTTGCCCTCGACGTTCTCACTGGCGCTGAACGACTGCTGGTTCAGCGCGATCCGCTCGACCCGCTTCAGCTCGTCGTCGGTCAGCGGGTCGCGGCCCTTGCCCTGCTCGCCCTCGGCCGGTGCCTGCTCGACGACGCCCGGCCGCACGGCCGCCTGGCCCTGCAGCCCCGCCTGCTGAGAGGTCCCGCCGCCCAGGCCCCCGTCCGATTCCTCGGCCCCCGCCGAGCCCGGAAGAGTGATCCCGACCATCACGGCCGTCCCGGCCACCGCGACGGCCGCACCTGCCACCACCTTGCCCAGATGGCGGTGCACTATCTTGCGCACATTTCCCCCTACTCCCCCTATGACGACAGGAGTCGCTTGAGCCCCACTGGTTCGGCATACGGCGTATGCCTGGTCAGTGGGTAAGAGGGATGTAAGTCATAGGAGGTTCCATCACTTTCGGGGAGACTCGGTTCGGACTCGCCCCCACGGGCACGCCACTACTGGAAGAGTCGTATCCATGCAGGTCTGGCCTGGAGAGGCATATCCACTCGGTGCCACGTACGACGGCGCCGGTACCAATTTCGCGGTCTTCTCGGAGGCCGCCGACCGGATCGAGCTGTGTCTGCTGCACGACGACGGCTCGGAGACGGCGGTGGAGCTGCGCGAGACCGACGCGTTCGTCCGGCACGCGTATCTGCCGGGGATCATGCCCGGACAGCGGTACGGCTTCCGGGTGCACGGGCGCTACGCGCCCGAGCGCGGGCAGCGCGCCAACTCCGCGAAGCTGCTCCTCGATCCGTACGCGCGCGCCGTCAGCGGCTCCGTCAAGTGGGGCGAGGAGGTGTACGGCTATCCCTTCGGCTCCCCCGACAAGCGCAACGACCTGGACTCGGCACCGCACACCATGTCCGCGGTCGTGGTCAACCCGTACTTCGACTGGGGGGACGACCGGCGCCCCCGCACGGAGTACCACCACACGGTGATCTACGAGGCCCATGTGAAGGGCCTCACGATGCAGCACCCGGCGCTGCCCGACGAACTGCGCGGGACGTACGCCGCGCTCGCGCATCCGGCGATCATCGAACACCTGACGGAACTGGGCGTCACCGCGCTGGAACTGATGCCCGTACACCAGTTCGTCAACGACCACCGTCTGGTCGAGATGGGCCTCAACAACTACTGGGGCTACAACACCATCGGCTTCTTCGCCCCGCACAACGCGTACGCCTCCTGGGGCGACCGCGGCCAGCAGGTCCTGGAGTTCAAGTCGGCGGTCCGCGCGCTGCACGAAGCGGGCATCGAGGTCATCCTGGACGTGGTCTACAACCACACGGCCGAGGGCAACCACCTGGGCCCGACGCTGTCCTTCAGGGGCCTCGACAACGCCTCGTACTACCGCCTCGCGGACGACCCCCGCTACTACATGGACACCACGGGCACCGGCAACTCCCTGCTGATGCGCTCCCCGCACGTGCTCCAGCTGATCATGGACTCGCTGCGCTACTGGGTCACCGAGATGCACGTCGACGGCTTCCGCTTCGACCTCGCCGCCACCCTCGCCCGTCAGTTCCACGAGGTGGACCGGCTGTCGTCCTTCTTCGACCTGGTGCAGCAGGACCCGGTGGTCTCCCAGGTGAAGCTGATCGCCGAGCCGTGGGACGTCGGCGAGGGCGGCTACCAGGTGGGCAATTTCCCGCCGCTGTGGACGGAGTGGAACGGCAAGTACCGCGACACGGTGCGAGACATGTGGCGCGGTGAGCCGCGCACGCTGGCGGAGTTCGCGTCCCGGCTGACGGGTTCGTCGGACCTCTACCAGGACGACGGCCGCCGCCCGCTGGCCTCCATCAACTTCGTGACCTGCCACGACGGCTTCACCCTGCACGACCTCGTCTCGTACAACAACAAGCACAACGACGCCAACGGCGAGGACAACCGCGACGGCGAGAGCCACAACCGGTCCTGGAACTGCGGTGCCGAGGGCGACACCGACGACGAGGACGTGCTGGCCCTGCGGGGCCGCCAGATGCGCAACTTCATCGCGACGCTGATGCTCTCCCAGGGCGTGCCGATGCTCAGCCACGGCGACGAGTTCGCGCGCACGCAGCGCGGCAACAACAACGGCTACTGCCAGGACAGCGAGCTGTCCTGGGTGCCCTGGCCGGAGGACGGCAGCGAGCTGCTGGACTTCACGCGCGCGATGGTGTGGCTGCGGCGCGACCACCCGGTCTTCCGGCGGCGCCGCTTCTTCCACGGGCGCCCCGTCCAGGGCACCCACGACGAGCTGTCCGACATCGCCTGGTTCACCCCCGAGGGCACGGAGATGACCCAGCGCGACTGGGGCTCCGCGCAGGCGCGGGCGCTGTCCGTCTTCCTCAACGGCAACGCGATCTCCGAACCGGGCCCGCGCGGGGAGCGCATCTCCGACGACTCCTTCCTCCTGATGTTCAACGCCTCCGCCAAGTCGCTGGACTTCGTGGTGCCGGTCAATCACGGGCGGCAGTGGCAGGTCGTCGTCGACACGTCCCGCCCCGAGGGGGTGGCTCCGGGGACGGGCGCCAAGATCGGGGCGGGCGATCGTCTGACACTGGTGGACCGGAGCATGACGGTGTTGCAGCGGCCTGCCTAAGGGGGCGGGTTGGTGCCTTGCCGGGGCAGGTGACGCACGCGCGCGTGGGACTCGATTTCGGGGTGCACGCGCGCATGGGGCTCGCCTTCCGAGTGCACGCGCGCGTGGGGCTCGCCTTCCGAGTGCACGCGCGCGTGGGGCTCGATTGTCTGTGGCTCGCCTGTGTGGGGCCCGATCTCTTCCTCCACGCGCGTGGGGAGGGCCTTTTCGGGTGCGGTGTACGTCGTCGGGCGCGCCGTCAGCGCGATGGCGCAGGCGAGCGCGGCGACCGAACTGCCGACGGCGAACGCCGCGTTGGGGCCGTTGGACTCGGCCAGGCGGCCGGTGACGGCCACGGCGAGGGCCTGGCCCCCGACGATCGCGCTCGTCGCGAAGGCCATCGCCTCGGCCAGCCGGGTCGGCGGCACGGCACGCTCGGTGAGCACGAACACGGTGATCAGATGCGGGGCGTACGCGACACCGAGGACGGTGACGACGGCGTACAGGCCCCAGAGGTTCTCCGTCCACAGCAGGGGCAGGGACAACAGGAGCGCGGCCGCGGTGGCCGCCCTCCAGCGGAGCCTGAGCCCGAGACGGGCTGGCACGGCAGCCATGGTGAGCCCGGCCACGGCGCTCATGACCCCCATGGCGGCGTACACCAGCCCGGCCTGGTCCTCCCGTCCGAGGCGCTCGGTCAACGCGGTGATACCGGCCTGGCAGGCGCCGAACATGGCGCCCTGGAGGGCGAGGGCAGCGCGGAGGGCGTGGACGGAGCGGGGGATGCGGGGGCGTGCGCCGGACGCGCGTGAGCCCGGCGTGCGGCCGTGGTCGCGCGCCGGGTGCGTGGTGGTCGCGGAGGCCGTCGGATGCGACCCGGTGGCCGTTGCGTGCGTCGCGGTCGCTGTCGGGTGCAGGGCGAATCCACTGCCGCACACGGCGGCCAGCAGGGCCGCGCCGCCCAGCGCGTACGCCGGGTGCGCCAGCACCGCTGCGACGCCCACCATGGCGGGGCCCAGCACGAAGGAGATCTCGTCGAGGGTGCTCTCGAGGGACAGCGCGGCGTTCACCGTGCGGTCGTCCGCGCCGCTGCCGCGGGCCAGGGCCACCACGCGGGCTCGGGCCAGCGGGCCGACGAGCGGGACACTCGCTCCGGCGAGGGCGCCGAGCAGGGCGAGGGGTCCCGGGGCCAGATGGCTGAGCGCGCCCGACACCAGGGCGGCGATCGCGAGGGCGTTGGCCAGCGAGAAGACGAGGACGACGGTGCGCTGGCCGTGCTGGTCGGCGAGGCGCCCGACGAGCGGCCCGCAGGCGACCTGCCCGACGGCGAGCGCCCCACCGACCAGCCCCGCGGTGCCCAGCGAGCCACTCGTCCGCGCGACGAGCAGGAGGCTGCCGAACTGGACCGTGGCGGTGGGCAGCCGGCCCAGGAAGGACACGACGGGAAGGGCCGCACCGGTCAGTCCGACGACGCGGCGATAGGTACGGAGGGTGCTGTCGGCACGGTGACGTGTGTCGCCCGTCCCGAGGGCGCTGACCGCTCGGTGGGACGCGCCGTCCGTGCCGAGGCTGTCAGTCGCGCGATGAATCGTGCCCTCCTTGCCGACCATTCCGGGGGTGGTGGCCACTCGGTGAGGTGCACCCGCCGCTCCGGAGCAGCTAGTCGCTCCGTGCGACGTGCGCACCGCTCCGGGGCTGCCGGTCGCACCGTGAGACGCACTCGCCGCTCCAGGGCTACCGGTCGCACCGTGGGGCGGGGCCGTCGTGCAGTCCGTGCCGAGAGGTGTGTCGGGCGTTACCTGTGGCGCAGCGCGCCGCACGCCCGGTGTCACGTCCGCGGCGCGGCCCGTGGGCGGCGTCCCGTACTCGGCGCGGCCCGTGGGCGGCGTCCCGTACTCGGGGTGGTCCATGGGCGGCGTCCCGTACTCGGTGCGACGCTCGTCCGGTGTCCCGTGGAGGCCGCCCGGCTGGGCCGGCAAAGGCGCGGCTTTCGGCTCGGCGGCCGGCTCCGGCGGCGTGCCGTCCGCGCCGGGTGTGCCACGGGTCCCCCGCGCTTCCCGCGTGCCCCGTATGTCGTCGCCTCGCCCCGCGTTCCCCATCGTTCGACGTTAGCCACGCGCGCGTGCCCGGATGCATGCGTCGATGACACGAAAGGCGCTGAGGCGGGTACGTAGCTTCGCATGACACCTGAGCGTCCCGACCCGGTGATTCCGGGCTCGGCGGTCCCCCGCGCGGTGGCTCCCGCCGTGCCGACCGCCACGTACCGGCTGCAGCTGCAGCCGGAGTTCCCCTTCGGGGCCGCCGCGGCGGCCGTGCCGTATCTGGCCTCGCTCGGCGTCTCCCATCTGCACCTGTCGCCCGTTCTGGAGGCGGTACCGGGCTCGATGCACGGCTACGACGTGGTGGACCACGCGCGCGTGCGGGCCGAACTGGGCGGCGAGGAGGGGTTGCGTACGCTGGCGCGCACCGCGCGGGCGCACGGCCTGGGCCTCGTCGTGGACATCGTGCCGAACCACATGGCCATGGCCCCGCGCCACAACCGTCCGCTGTGGGAGGTGCTGCGCGAGGGCCCCGGGTCGCCCTACGCCCGCTGGTTCGACGTCGACTGGGACGCCCAGGGCGGACAGCTCCTGCTGCCGGTGCTCGGAGACCGGCTCGGCGCGGAAATCGACCACCTGAAGGTCGACGGCGACGTACTGCGCTACTACGACCACGTGTTCCCGCTGCGCGAGGGCACCGAGGGGCTGCCGCTGCCACGGCTCCTCGACGCCCAGTGGTACCGCCCGGTGTGGTGGCGACTGGCCCGCACCGAGCTCAACTACCGCCGCTTCTTCAGCATCTCGGAGCTGATCGGCGTGCGCGTCGAGGACCCGGAGGTCTTCGCGGCGACCCACGCGAAGATCCTGGAGCTGCTCGCCGACGGCGTGGTCGAGGGGCTGCGCATCGACCACCCGGACGGTCTCGCGGACCCGGACGCGTATCTGCGGCGCCTGCACGACGCCACCGGAGGCCGCTGGACGGTGGTCGAGAAGATCCTCGCGGACGGCGAGCCGCTCCCAGCGGCGTGGCCCGTCGCGGGTACTACCGGCTACGACGCGCTGCGGCACGTGGACGGCCTCTTCACGGACCCGGCGGGGGCGGGGGAACTCCTCGGCCAGTACCGGCGGTTCGCGTCTCCTCAGGCCGACCGGGGCGGCCACTGGGAGTCGACGGTGCGCAGGGCGGCGTACAAGGTGGTCACGCACGAGCTGGCCACCGAGATCGATCGCCTCACGCGCGTGGTGAGCCGTTTGTGCGCCGCGTCGCCGGACCCGGCGTTGCGCGACCACGCCCCCTGGACCCTGGGCACCGCGCTGCGGGAACTGCTCGTCCGCCTTGAGGTGTACCGCCCGTACCCCTCCACCGACGCCTCCCTGGTGGTGACGGAGGCGGCCGCCGCCGAGGCCCGGGCGGTCTTCACGGTGCCCGAGGAGGCGGCTGCCGTGGACGTCGTACGGGATCTGGTGCTCGGGCGGGCCGGTGACGGGCCGGGGCCCGCGGAGTTCCGGGCGCGGTTCGCGCAGACCTCGTCCGCCCTGCGGGCCAAGTCCGTGGAGGACACGGCGTTCTACCGCTATGTGCCCCTCCTCGCGGCGAACGAGGTGGGCGGCGACCCGGGCGGTCCGGCCGTGTCCCCGGAGGACTTCCACGCGTACTGCGCGCGCGTGCAGCGCGACTGGCCGGCCACCGGTACCGCCCTGTCGACCCACGACACGAAACGCAGCGCCGACGTGCGCGCGGCCCTTTCGGTGCTCACCCAGTGCCCCGAGAGGTGGGCCGACGTCGTGGCGGAGGTGACCCGCGACGGCACGGGTGTGCCCGACCCGCAGGTGGCGTGGGCGGCGTGGCAGACGGTGTTCGGGCTCGGGCCCGCCGATGAGGAGCGGGTCCAGGGAGCGGTGTTGAAGCACATCCGGGAGGCCGGGCTGCGCACCTCCTGGACCGAGCAGGATCACGCGTACGAGGAGGCCGTGGCGGCGTTCGTCGCGGCGGGGCCGTGCGGGGCGCCAGGGCGGCGCGTGGCCGACTTCCGGGCCGCTCTGGCGCCGCATGTCCGGGCGAACGTCCTGGGGGCCGCTCTGGTCCATCTGACGATGCCGGGAGTGCCGGACGTCTATCAGGGCACCGAGGACGAGTACCTGGCGTTGGTGGACCCGGACAACCGGGCGCCGTTCGTACCGCACGAGCCGCACCAGCGGCCCTCGGAGAAGGCCGCGCTGACCTCGGCCGCGCTGCGGCTGCGCGGGCGACGCCCGGCCGTCTTCGGCGACTCGGGGACGTACGCGCCCCTCGCGGCGGAGGGCCCGGGCGCCGCGCACTGTGTGGCGTTCGTACGTTCTGAAGAGGTGGTCACGGCCGTCACGCGGATGTCGTTGCGGCTGGCCGAGGCCGGTGGCTGGCGCGGCACGCGGCTCACGCTTCCCGAGGGGCGGTGGGCCGACGTACTCACCCCGGGGCGGGAGTTCACCGGACACGCGCGCGTGGAGGAGCTTTTCGAGCGGTTGCCCGTGGTGTTGCTGGAACGGGTCAGCACGGACGCACCAGCAGGGTCCGGGGCGAGCGACTGACCAGCCCCTCCGGCGCGGGCCGGAAGCCCGGTGCCCAGCGGAGGTCCGGCAGGGCGTCCAGCAGGGCGTGCAGGCCGTGCTCCGCCGTGAGCCGGGCGAGCAGCGCGCCCGGGCAGAAGTGCCGCCCGGAGCCGTACGCGAGCTCGCCCGGATCCGTGCGGAAGGCGTCGTAGCGGTCCGGGTCGGCGAACCGCGCCGGGTCGCGGCCCGCGGCGCCCAGCAGACACGCCACGACGGCACCCTCGGGGATCGCGCCGACCGGTTCGACGGCCCGGCGCGCCACGACGTGCAGCGGCGGATCGCGGCGCAGCGACTCGGCCCACGCACCGGCCGTCAGCGCGGGACGGTCCCGGATCACGGCCAACTGGCCGGGGTGGTCGAGGAGGTTGGCGAGGAACGACGCGAGCGCCCGCGCGGTCGCCTCGCCGCCCGCTCCGAGCAGCGTCCCGGCGAGCCCCGCCACGGCCTCGTCGGACAGCGGACGTCCGTCCGCCCGGGCCGTGCACAGCGCGGACAGCAGATCGGCACCGGGGTGGGCGCGGCGGCGGGCGATGTAGGGGCGCAGGAAGGCGTCGAGTTCGGGGTGGTGGCCCCCGAGGTGGTCGAGGCCCGTACGGCACCACGCGTGCACACGCGCGGTGCCCTCGTACGGCAGTCCCAACGCGGCGACGGCCGCCGCGGTGGGCAGCCAGTGGCAGAACTCGGCGACGAGATCGGCCTCCTCGCGCGCGGCGAGGCGGCGCGCGAGGACGTACGCCGTGCGTTCGACACCGGCGGTCAGCGCGGCCAGCGCACGCCCGCGGAACGCCGGGGAGACGAGCGCCCGGTGCGCGCTGTGCGTGCCGCCCTCCAGGTGGGCCAGGGTGCGTCCGGGCGGCGACGCGACGAGCCGCCGGTCCGCGAGCGCGGCGCGCACATCGGCGTACCTGCTGACCAGCCAGGCGCCGAACGGCTCGTCGTACACGAGCGGATGACGCTCCCGGAGGGTCCGGTACAGCGGGTACGGGTCACCCTCGGTCCCGGGTGCGAGCAGACTCGGCGGCGCCCCCGAGGAGCTCGCGCCGGGGGGCGCGTACGGGCTCGGGGGCGCGGGCGGGTTGCGTGCGCCGGTCTCCGGGGGTGTGGGCTGGGTGCGTGCGCCGGTCTCCGAAGGCGCCGGCGAGTTGCGTGCGCTGGTCTCGGGGGGCGCGGGCGGGTTGCGTGCGCCGGTCTCGGGGGGCGCGGACAGGTTGCGTGCGCCGGTTTCCGGGGGCGCCGACAGCAGCCGCGCGGGTCGTGGTCCCGTCGGCGAGGCCACGGGCGCGCCTTCGCCGGGAAGGCCGTGAGGACACAGCACCGCCGGCCTCCACCTCAAACGTGCGCGCCGGATCCGCGCGCGGATGTTCTCAGCGGACCATCGCGGCGGCCGGACCGCAGTCCGCGTACACCCGTACGGGTGATGGGGAGTCCTTTCCGCAGGGTCAAGGTTCAGGAGGCGGCCAGAACTCCACGATGGCCTCCGCGGCGCGCCCGTCGGCGATACCCGCGAGAAAACGGTCACGGCGCGCGCCCAGGGCGGGTCGACGGTGCGCGGCACGCCGCACGACGGCACATGGCCGGGTGCGAGCCCGCGGGGGGCGGAATCCGCACCGTGGTTGCCGAGCGGTTCCTGGTGGTCGAGCGGCTCCTGGTGGCCGACGGCCCGGCGCCCGTGGCCGGGCGGGGCTGGATCTCGCCCCAAGGGGCGCGGGCCGGATGAACGGGGCGCCGGGAGCGCCCGCCGAAGGGGCCGCCCGGAGACGCCGGTGCCCGGAATCCACGGGGTGGCCGATCTGCTGCCGCCTCCGTCGCCCGGCCTCACACACCCCTTGCCGGGGGTAAATGCCACCTGGCGCCCCCTGGAGCCGCCCCATCGCCTCCTTGACAGTTCACTCAGTCCGTGGAGTACTGCGGAAAGCGACGCAGGGCGGACAAGTCGGGGGTGAGTCTCCTGCCGGAGTTGCGCTACCCCAGTGTGACCGAAATCGTCTCGTCCGCCCGGGCGTTGGCGGCTCACCGACCCGGCCTGTGCGTCCTCAGACAAGTGGGTGTCTCACGCGCGGGCAGACCCCTTCACCTGCTGTCCGTCGGCCACGCGCAGCGCGCGGTTCTCGTCGTGGCGGGCGCCCACTCCAATGAACCGACGGGCGGCTCGACCCTGTTGGCCCTGGCGGAACGCGCACTGCACGAGCGGGAGTTGCGCAGAAACACCTCCTGGCACTTCCTGCTCTGCGCCGACCCGGACGGGGCGAGCCTCCATGTGACACCCGCGCCCCGCACCCTGCTCGACTACCACCGGGGCTTCTTCCGTCCGGCCGGCCCCGAGCAGCCCGAATGGTCGCCCTCCGTCCTGCCGCCCGACCGGTTGCCGCCGGAGACCCGCGCCCTGACCCGGGTCATCGACGAACTGCGGCCCTACCTCCAGGTGACCCTGCACGGGACCGATCTGGGCGGCAGTTGGGTGCAGTTGACCAAGGACGTCCCGGGGCTCGCCGAGCCGTTCGCCAAGTCCGCGGCGGAGCTGCACATCCCGGTGGAGACGGCCGCTTCGGACGCCGCGGGCTGGCCCGCCTCGGGGCCCGGGGTGCATGTGATGCCGGCGCCCGGCTCGGACGCGGCGTACCCGAGCATGCCCGACGACGCACGGCACAGCACCTGGTACCACGCCCACCGGTACGGCGGTCTGACCGCCGTCGTCGAGGTGCCGATGTGGGCCAGTGACCTGGTGGACGATCCGGCGCCGCACCCCGCCCCGGCGGCGGCGATGCGGCGTCTGGCGCGTCGGCTGCTGCGCGACGCGCTCCAGGTGGAGGCGGTGCTCCGGGAGACCGTGCCGCGGCTGCCGGGCCCTGACGGGCCGCTTCTGCGGGCCGCCAAGTGGGCGCTGGAGCTGGTGCCGGGCCTCGCCGAAGACTGGGTCCAGACGCCGCCTCCGAACACGACGATGGCGTACATCGGAAGCGTCGACGCGTTCGGCCGCCGGCTCCCGCTGCGGGCCGCCGCGATGCTGTTGCGCGTCCTCCAGGAGTTCGACGACCGCGAGGCGCCACGCCTGGAACACCTCGTGGCCCTCTGGAGCGACGCCTTCGCCGAACGGTTCCGCGCCCGCTGGGTGCCGCTGGAGCACCAGGTCGAGCATCAGGCCCGCACGGTGGTGGCGGCGGCGCGCCACGCGCGTGACGCCGCGGCGTGAGGGTCGCGAGGGTTCCGAGGAGCACGCACGCACGCGCGCGTGCCGAGCCGCCGCCACCGCCCGACTCGATCCGATCCGATCCGACCGGTGAGTCGTTCAGTCAGGCAGTGAGCCGGCCGGCCAGTCGGTCGGTCAGTCAGTCCGACAGCTGGAACACCGCACCCGTCTCGGCCTCCATCACGCACGAGTTCGAGAAGGTGTGCTTGTACGTGATCCTGCGGCCGTCCCATTCACCCAGGGCGGCGGCGGTCACCGGGGCGTAGATCATGGAGCACAGGACGTCGGCCCGGGGCGGGACACGGGAGATGTCGCCCCCGGCGGCGCGGAGTTCCGCACAGGCCTGGGCCGCGTGCGAGTGCTGCCCCCCGGGCGGGTCGCACAGCAGCAGGGCGCCGTGCACGGAGCTGGAGGTGAGGTCACCTTGCGTGACGGTGAGGTGGAGCCAGTTGCCGGGCAGGGACTCCTGGGGTGCCGCGTGGGCCGGGGCGGCACCCACCGTGAGGAGAGTGGCCACGGCGAGCAGACCGGCGCGGATGGTTTTCGTCGGAATGGATTTCGTCGGAATGGATTTCGTCATTCCCGATGCATCGGCACCGCGGCCTGCGAACCCCACCCGCACTCACCCGAACGGGCACGCACGCGCGCGTGCCGCCCGGCGAGGTCGAAGGCGGCGAGCACCACGCGCGCCTGGTACTCGACCTGGCGGGCCACCGGAATCCAGCGCGCGCCGCAGCCGTCGCGGTAGTCGGCGCACCACTCGTCGATGAGCCCGTCGAGCTCCGGCAGCGCGCCGCGCGGGTCGTCCCCGGAGAGGGTCACGAGCTGATGCAGCAGCCCGGCCGTGCGGAGCGCGACCCGGCGTCCCGCGAGGCGCAGGGCCGTCAGACGGGCGGTGTCGAGCGGCGGCAGGGGGCGCGCGGCGGCGTCGTACGCGTCGGGGTCCCACGAGTCGGCGAGCCCGGGGCCGACCAGTAAATAGTCGTCCACGGGGGCGAGGAGGCGGGCCACGTCCGGGGAGGCGCCGAGGCCGGGCCGCACGCGGGCGAGGATGCCCTCCAGGAGTCGCGTGTCGTGGCGCAGCGTGCGGCTGACGGAGCGCAGCAGCGCGTCGGCGTCGGCGGGCCGCGCGGGGTTCTCCACGGCCGCCACCCCCCACATGGGCGCCTCGACGACCGCCGTCACCGTGCCGTACGGGTGCGGGTGGAACCAGGTGGACTCGACAGCGGCCTCCGTGATGGCGGCGGCGAGATCTCCCCTGCGCGGCGGCGGGATGCGGTAGACGGCGGGCCCGAGCGTCGGCCAGTACAGGGTGTCGTACGGGCCGAGTTCGCGCGGGATGCCCAGGCGCGCGGCGGTGTGCGCGACGCGCTGGGCGAGCCCGGGCAGTTCGCGGGTCAGCTCGACGAAGGCGCCGCCGACGTCGACGCCGTGCAGCGAGCACTGCAGGAAGGGCCGCAGCTCGTCCTGGAGGTCGAGCAGGGCGCGGGTCTCCGGCAGAGCGGCCCCGTCCGCCCCCTCAGGGAGCCACTCGGGCTGTTCCAGGAAGCCCGGCCGGAAGAAGTGCCGGAAGTAGTTGCCGAGGGTGTACGGGCCCGACAGCCAGGCTTCGTTGCGGCGGGCGCCGTCGGGGTCGAGGCAGAGCAGCAGGTTCCAGGTGGCGTCCGCCCCTTCGGTCAGCCGGGGGTCGGCGAGCGCCCGTTCGGCCAGGCGCAGGGCCGTGGCGCCGCCGACGGGTTCGTTGGCGTGCGGTCCGGCGACGACGAGGGCCTGGCGGCTGCCGTGTCCGACGGACAGAAGCCACAGCGGTGCGCCCGCCCGGGAGGTGCCGACGCGGCGCAGCCGGGCGTCCCGCGGATGGCGGGTGACGAGCGCGTCCGCACGGGCACCCAGCTCGTCCACAGTCGGGTAGCGGAGGAGTGGCGGCAGGGCACACCTCCACTTATGTGGTGCCGTCGGTTCACCTGGTGTGCATGGTGTACGCACAGTCAGTCACGGCTCGTGGGGTACGTCAACACCATGGAACGTAAGGGATGTTGAGGAAAACAGTATGGAATACCGGGCCAGAGGTCGACTGGACCGGGGCTCAGGCCGAAACGGGGCCCAGGCCGAAACGGGGTCCACTCCGCCAGGGGGCACGCTCCGACAGGGAGCTCAAGCCGACAGGAGACGCTCAGCCCGACAGGAGACACTCAACCCGACACGACGACACTCAGTCCGACACGCCGACGCTCAGTCCGACGACAGACGGAACAACATCCGCCCGAACCCGATCTGGTCGCCGTCCTTGACGACGACGGAGCCGATGACCCGCCGTCCGTTGACCGTGGTGCCATTGGTCGAGCCGAGGTCGCGCAGCACCCACAGTCCGCCCTGCCGGCTCAGTTCGGCGTGCACCCGGGACACCGTCTCGTGGTTGAGCCGAAGTCCGCTGGCGGGGTCACGGCCGATGCGCAGCGGGTACGGGTTGCCCGGGTGGGGCAGCTGGAGCTTCGGGAGCCGCTCGGCCTGCCAGGCCCTGCGCAGCCGTACGGTGAAGCCGGAGACCGCCTCCACGGTGCCGAACACCAGCCTCGACCAGCGGCCCTCGGTGGGCAGGTCGGCCGTGAGCGCGGCGAGTTCGTCGGACCTGCGGGCGGCGAGCGCCAGCTCCATGCGGCGGATGAACGTGTCGTGCGAGAGACGGCCGAGGGCGACGCCGTCACGGAGCGACTTGAGCGCCCGGTCGCGCTCCGCGTCGGACAGCCGCGCGGGGTACGTGTGGAACTCGAAAGACGACGTCACGCTGGTGATTGTCGGTCAGCGGGGACGGGGTGTCCAGAAAACGGGGAAACGGGGCCGCGCCCGGCCGGAGCGCTCCGCGTGCCCGGAGGCGTGACAGGAGGCGTGCCAGGAGGACGGCAAACACGCGGCAAAAGGGTGGATTCGAAAGCGAATTGATCTCACGTGCAGCACCATGGACGGATTACGTCACGGAGAGCTGACAAGGGGGAACCGTCTGTGCGGTTCGAGGTGTGGGCACCGCAGGCCGACCGGGTGACGCTCCATTGCGCGAGCGCCACGCGCGCGTTGGAGCGCGATCCGGAGCGAGCGGGGTGGTGGACGGGCGACGCGGACGCGCAGGACGGGACGCGGTACGGGTTCGCGGTCGACGGCGGCCCCGTGCTGCCCGATCCCCGCTCACGGCGGCAGCCGGACGGCCCCGACGGGCTGAGCGCGGTGGTCGACCACGGGCGGTACACCTGGCACACCGAGTGGGCGGG
This sequence comes from Streptomyces sp. NPDC058246, assembly GCF_042881985.1. Lineage (NCBI taxonomy): Bacteria > Bacillati > Actinomycetota > Actinomycetes > Kitasatosporales > Streptomycetaceae > Streptomyces > Streptomyces sp. NPDC058246. The sequence continues at coordinate 82,159 of NZ_JBHVWZ010000005.1, forward strand.
CCGCCCGCTCCCGGGCGGGGTGCTGTACGAGCTGCACGTGGGGACGTACACCGGCGAGGGTACGCTCGACGCCGCCGCCGACCGCCTCGGCCATCTGGCGGAACTGGGTGTCACCCACGTCGAGTTGATGCCGCTGTGCCCGTTCCCCGGGCGGCACGGCTGGGGGTACGAGGGCGTCTCGCTGTGGGCCGTGCACGAGCCCTATGGCGGTCCCGAGGCGCTGAAGCGCTTTGTCGACCGGGCGCACGAACTCGGCCTGGGCGTCGTCCTCGACGTCGTGCACAACCATTTCGGCCCGTCCGGCAACCACCTGCCCGCGTTCGGGCCCTACTTCACGGACACCCATCACACGCCCTGGGGCTCCGCCGTGAACCTGGACGCGCCCGGTTCGGACGAGGTGCGCGCGTATCTCGTCGGCAGCGCGCTGGCGTGGCTGCGCGACTACCGGCTCGACGGACTGCGCCTGGACGCGGTGCACGCGCTGTGCGACACACGTGCGTTGCCCTTCCTGGAGGAGCTGTCCACGGCCGTCGACGCCCTCTCGGACGACCTCGGACGACCGCTCTTCCTGATCGCCGAATCGGATCTGAACGACCCGCGGCTCGTCACCCCCCGCGAGGAGGGCGGCCTCGGACTGCACGCGCAGTGGAACGACGACTTCCACCACGCACTGCACACCGCGCTGACCGGTGAGGCGCAGGGCTACTACGCGGACTTCGGCCGCGCTCCCTTCGCGGCGCTCGCGAAGACGCTGACGTCCGGCTACTTCCACGACGGCACGTACTCCAGCTTCCGCGGCCGCCATCATGGCCGCCCGCTCGACCGTACGCGCGTCTCGGCGCACCGCCTGCTCGGTTACGCCCAGACCCATGACCAGATCGGCAACCGCGCCCAGGGCGACCGGCTCTCCGCCTCCCTCTCCCCCGGGCTGCTGGCCTGCGCCGCCACGCTGACGCTCACCGCGCCCTTCACCCCCATGCTCTTCATGGGCGAGGAGTGGGCCGCCGGCACGCCCTGGCAGTTCTTCACCGACCACACCGATCCCGAGCTCGCCGAGGCGGTACGGCGTGGCAGGCGACGGGAGTTCGCCGCGCACGGCTGGGCCGAGGAGGACGTCCCCGACCCACAGGACCCGGCGACCCGGGACCGCTCCTGCCTCGACTGGTCGGAACCGGAACAGGCGCTCCACGCGCGCGTGCTGGCCTGGTATCGCGAGCTGATCGCCCTGCGCCACCGCCAGGCCGACCTCTCGGACCCCGATCTCGCCGCGGTCCGGGTCGCCTACGACGCGGAGGCCCGCTGGCTGGCCCTCCGGCGCGGTGACGTCAGCGTGGCCGTCAACCTCTCCAAGGACACGGCGGCCATCCCGCTCGGCCTACGCCACGCGCGCGTGCTGGCCGCCTGGGAGCCGGTCGAAGCGCCGGCCGTGGACGGGGTGTTGAGCGTGCCGGGCGAGTCGTGCGTGGTGCTGACACAGGCGTGAGCGGCGGCAGGGCCCGGCGCCCGCACGGACCGCCGGGCGCCGACGGCCGGCCCCGCCGCCCCCGACGTAAGCGTTTACGCACACGCTTACGCGAGCGTTGACGTCCGCCTCGGCCACGGCACCTCGCCCTCGGCCACGGCACCTCGCCCTCGGCTACGGCGCCTCGTCCAGCCGGCCGACGGCCGGCCCCCGCCACCCCCGACGTAAGCGTCTACGCACACGCTCACGCGAGCGTTGACGTACGCCTCGGCCCCGGCACCTCGCCCTCGGCCACGGCCACCTCGGCCACCTCGGCCACCTCGGCTACGGTGCCTCGTCCAGCCCGTCCCGCAGGTCGGTGACCCGTTCCAGCAGGATCGCCTCCCAGGCGCGCAGCAGTTGCGTCTCCAGCAGCGGTACGGGGCTGTCGTCACGGCCCTGGAGGCGGTCGGCGAGGCGGATGACAGTGTCGCAGCGGGACAGCCACAGGCCGCGCAGACAGGGGCGGGCGCCGTACCCGGCGAGCGTGGCGGCGCGTACGGCCGCCGGGGCGCCGACGGCGATCGCGAGCCCGGCGATGTCCTCGGCGGGATCGCCGATCACCGTGCCGGTCCAGCCGAGGACGCCCCGCACCCGCCCATCGGTGCCGACCACGAGGTGTTCGCCCTTGAGGCCATGGTGCACGAGGAACGCGGCGCCGGGCTGTGCGCCGAGCTGGCCGGCGGCGGGCGCGTTGAGCTGGGCGAGACGCGCCGGGTCGAACTCGTCGGCGCCGGCGAGTTCCTCGGCGGCGCGCACGGCGGCCGTGCGCAGCGTCTCCAGGGAGCGCGGCGCGGTGCGCGGGACGCCGAGCGTCTCGGCCTGGCGTACCGGCACGTCGCGCAGCCCTGTGAGCAGCGCCGCGAGGTCCGCCTCGCCGACGGCCGTGACGGGCTGCGCCTCGGCGGAGGCACCGGGGAGCCTGGTGTCCAGGGTGTAGCTCAGTCCGCTCGCCCACTCGCCGTGCGCGACGCTCACCGGGACCGGAACCCCGATGTGCGGGCGGACCAGGTCGCGCAGCCGCAGTTCGCGGCGTTGGCGTGCGGAGGCGTCACGGTCCCGGGCGAGGCGCAGCACATGGCGTGTGCCGACCCACCAGGTGGCGTGCTCGCCCCCCTCGGCGACGGGCCGCACGTGGGGTCCCGCGCCCGCCGTCGCGCCGTCGGCGAGCAGTGAACGGACCAGTCGGCGGACGGTGTCCGCGGTCGGTGTGGGTGCCTGGGTCATGGTCGCGCCCTTGTCGTTCGGGGGCGTGGGCGGTGCTCCTGCCGCACGGTCGGGTCGTGCACGTCAGTCGACGATCACCAGCTCGCGGGAGGTGGTGTTGAAGCGCCGCCCGCCGTCCTCCGTCACGGTCACGATGTCCTCGATGCGCACTCCGAAGCGGCCGGGCAGATAGATGCCGGGCTCCACGGAGAAGCACATTCCGGGGACGAGGGGCTGCTGTTCACCCTCGATCATGTACGGCGGTTCGTGGGTCGTGACGCCGATGCCGTGCCCGGTGCGGTGGATGAAGTACTCGCCGTACCCGGCCTCGGTGATGACCGCGCGGGCCGCCCGGTCGACGTCCTGGCAGGCGGCGCCGGGCCTGACCGCGCGGAAGCCCGCCTCCTGGGCGGCGCGCACGATGTCGTGGACCCTGCGTTCCTCGTCGTCGGGTTCGCCGACGTGGACGGTGCGGGAGGTGTCGGAGCCGTAGCCCTCCTTGAGTCCGCCGAAGTCCAGGACGACCATGTCGCCGTGCTCGATGACCCGGTCGGCGGCCTCGTGATGCGGGTTGGCGCCGTTCGGGCCGGAGGCGACGATGGTGAAGTCGACCTGGGAGTGTCCGAACCGGCGCAGCAGATCGGCGATGTCGGCGGCCACCTCGGTCTCCCTGCGGCCGGCGAAGGGAACGTTCCGGATCTCCTCGTACGTTGCGTCCGCGGCCGCTCCCGCGGCCGCCAGCCGGTCAAGTTCCGCCGTGTCCTTGACGGCCCGCAGCATCGGCAGGGCCTCGGTGAGGGCGATGTGGCGGGTGCCCGGCAGCCGCTTCTGGATGCCGAGCAGGTGCAGGGCCCAGGCGTTGTCGCTCACCCCGAAGCGGCCGTCGCCGGCGAGGAGGGACGCGGCCGCCTCGTACGGGTCCTTGCCGTCGGTCCAGTCGCGGAGGGTCAGCGCGGGCGCGCCCGCCGCCTTGGCCGCGTCGGGCGCCTCCAGGGTGGGCACGACCAGCACCGGGTCCTGTCCGGGCCGCAGCACGAGCAGAGTGAGCCGCTCGGTCTCGACGGGCCGGTACCCGGTCAGCCACACCAGATCGGGCCCCGGCGCCACCAGGACGCCGTCGAGCCCGGCGTCCGCGGCGGCCTCGGCCGCGCGTCGCATCCGGGCCTCGTAGTCGCCGGCGGTGAAGGGCGCGGGCGTGCCGGTCATCCATGCCTCCGTCTGTCCGGAGTTCCCCAGGGGGCTACGGGCAGCATCCTGCCCTTCCGGTGGGGCGGGCGCGAGCCGGTTGACGCCGTCGCGCGTCAGCTCTCCAGGGCGAGGCGGGCGCCCAGGAGCAGCAGGACGCCTCCGGAGACCTGCTCCAGGCGGCGGCGCACGCCGGTCCGGGACAGCACGGCCTTCATCCGGCCGACGAACCACACGTACAGGCCGTAGTAGCCGACTTCGTAGACCGCCCAGAGCGCCGCAAGGCCGACCATGGTGGGCAGATGCGGGGCGCCCTGGGGTACGAACTGCGGCAGGAAGGACATCGCGAAGATGGCCGCCTTCGGGTTGGCGAGGTTCAGCAGCAGCCCGCCCCGGTAGGAGGCCCAGCCGCTCTTCTCGGCGCCCTCCCAGCCGCCTTCCACGGCTCCCTTGGAGCGGCGCGCCTGCCACAGCGTCTGGACGCCGAAGCCGACGAGCACCGCGGCGCCGACGATCCGCATGACGTCGTACGCCATCTCGGACGCGGCGAGCAGCGCGGTGAGGCCGAAGGCGGCGACCAGGCCCCAGATGAAGACGCCGGTCTCGTTGCCGAGCACGGTCAGGAAGCCGGAACGCCTGCTGCGCAGGGACTGCTTGATGATCAGCACGGTGCTCGGGCCGGGCGAGGCGGCGATCAGCGTGCAGGCGCCGAGGAAGGCGAGGAGGGTGCTCAACATGCGGCCATCGTGACGTGCCGTCTTACGTGCGGCCAGCCCTTTTTCCGGTCCCGTGCGGCACTCTCCTCCCACTCCCCTTCTAACGGCCGCGTGTTGCCCAGCCATTAGGGCTAATGCTTGGATGAGTTACTTCCATTAGCTCGACGAGGGGATGGGCATGCTCGTACTGGCGCACATCAGCGACCTTCACCTGGACGGGACCGAGCGGGCGACACAGCGGGCCGAGCGGGTGCGTGACCGGCTGTGGGAGCTGCCCGGGCGGGTGGACGCGCTGCTGGTCACGGGGGACATCGCGGACCACGGCGCGGAGGCGGAGTACGAGGAGGCGGCCCGCCTGTTCGGACTGCGCGACGCCGGGGCCCCCTTCCCCGTACTCACCTGCCCGGGCAACCACGACAGCCGCGCGCCCTACCGCAAGGCCCTCGTCGGGCTGCCCGCGGCCGACGGCCCGGTCAACAGCGTCCATGTCTTCGACGGCGCGGCCGTGCTGATGTGCGACTCCAGCATTCCGGGCCGGGACGAGGGAGAGCTCGACGAGGAGACGTACGCCTGGATCGACGCGACGCTCGACGAACTGGACGGCGGCCTGCCGGCGTTGCTCGCCTTCCACCACCCGCCGGTGGCACTGCACCATCCACTGCCGGACGGATACCAGTTGCGCCAACCGCGTTCCCTGGCAGCGCTGTTGGAGCGCAGGCCCGAGGTCGTCGGGCTCATCACCGGCCACGCGCACACGCCCGCGGCGACCGCCTTCGCCGGACGGCCCCTCGTGGTCGGCCCCGGCGTGACGTGGACGCTGCGGCTGCCCTGGGAGGGCGAGAGGGTCGCGGACCGGGACGCTCCTCCCGGGTTCGCTTTTCATGTTCTGGACGACGAGGGACGGTTGACGAGTCACTTCAGGGTCGCCTGAAGGGGCGTTGGAAGTCCGGAACGGGCCACCGGCCTCAAGGGGCCTCGAAGGAGGCGTTCGCGTACGTCACCTCACGTCACGTCACGACACCGGGGACCGTCGACAATTGCTGGTGGCCGCCGTTCGCGTGCCGCACGGTCAGGGTGACGGCGGTCCCGGGGCGCGCTGCCGCCACCGCGCGGGCGAGGTCGGCGGCCGACCCGATCCCGCTCTCACCGAAGGCCACCAGGACGTCGCCGCGGACCAGGCCCGCTGTGTAGCCCGGGCCGGGGATGTGGACACCGACCACGAGGGCGCCCGCGTCCTTGGGGGCGTCGACGGCCTCGACGCCGAGGGTCGCCTTCACCGGTTCCTTGCCGGGCTCCGTCGACGGGGTCGGACTCCCCGCGCCGGACGCCGACTTGGAGCCGCCGGGCCGCGGCGCGCCGGGGAGCTGCCCCGCTTGCCCCGGCGCCCCGTGCGCCCCTTGCGCTCCGGCCTGCTTCTGAAGGTCCGCCAGCTTGCTCATGCCGATCACCGTGGCGCCCACGGTGCCGAGTCCGACGCCTGACAGGACCAGCACCGTCCCGACGAACAGGCTGAACATCAGGGTCATCAGCCGCTTGCCGCGTCGGCGTGCGGCGTGCGGGCGCCGGGTGCCGCCGGGCGGCCGACCGCCGCCCGGTTCCTGGCCGGGCATCGGCTTGGGACGCAACGCGGTCTGTTCCATGGATCGCCTCCGGCAGATGCTCTACGGACCGCCTCCGGCTCTGTCTACCCTGCGCCCCGGCGCGGGACGATTCACGAACGAGTGAGACTGTCAAGCGCGTTCGAGAAGTTGGTCCGCCATGATCGCCGCCGCTCCGCGCAGCGACGCGCCGTGCACCAGCTCGGTGCGGTGCACGACACGCGGCGCCACGAGCGGGACGGCAACCGCTCCGGGCACGCCGGTGGCCGCCGTGCGCGGCAGCAGGGTCAGGCCGTGTCCTGCGGCGGCCAGCGCCGTGAGAGTACGGAGGTCGGTGCCCTCGTAGCGCAGGGCCGGGCGGAAACCTTCACTGCCGTGCGCGGCGCGGAGCTGGGCCAGCGGGAGTCCCGCGCCGGGGGCGTCCAGCCAGCGGGCGTCGACGAGGTCGCCGAGGCGCAACCCCGTGCGCCGGGCGAGCGGATGGGAAGCGGGCAACAGGACACAGACCGGCTCCTCGCCCGCGCCGTGCGTCGTCAGCGGTGCCACGTCGGGCAGCCGCAGGGGGTCGCTGGGCGCGGCGAGGCCGTCGACCAGGCCCAGGTCCGCGGTGCCGGTCGCGACCGCCGCGGGGATCTCGTCGCGGGCCAGCACCCGCAGGGTGACGCCGGCGGCGGGCAGCGCCGCGAGAGTACGCGACCCGAGGGCGGTCGGTGCGACGGCGAGCGACAGCCCGTGCTCGGGTGCGCCGGCCATCCGTACGACGTCGGCGCGGGCCGCGTCCAGGCGCAGCAGCAGCGGGCCCGCGTGTTCGAGGAGCCGCTCGCCGGCCGCCGTGGGCGCGACGGGACGCCGGGTGAGCAGGGGTGCGCCGAGGTCCTGCTCCAGCGCGGCGATGTGCTGGGACACCGCGGACTGGGTGTACCCGAGTTCGCGCGCGGCCTCCGAGAAGGACGCGAGCCGGGTCACCGTGACGTACGTACGCAGAAGATGCGGGTCCATGCGCTCCAGGATCCCGCATTCCATCAGCGTTGCTTATCGAGGGTGCAGAAATCATCGTTGGACGTGAACTGGACGGCGCGCCGAGGATGAGGCCATGACCACGCACACCTCAAGGAACGGCCCAGCCGCGGACATGCCGGCGCACGGCGCGAGCACGCCCGACGCGACCGACGTCCCGGCCAGGCGCACCCCGGCCGACGGCAGGACCACGCGCACGGCGAACGGCACGACCACGCTCACCCCGACGAACGGCACGACCGTGAACGCAGCACAGACCGCCCGTATCGCCCTGGTCGGCGACCGCTCCCCGAACGTCGTCTCGCACACCCGCGTCCCACTGCTCCTCGACGCCCTCGCCACCCGCGAGCGGATCGTCCTCGACGCCTACTGGATCCCGTCGGAGGACGCCGAGGACGAGGCGGCGGTACGCGGCTTCGACGCCGTGTGGGTGCTGCCGGGCAGCCCGTACCGGAGCGAGGCGGGAGTGCTCACGGCGGCCCGCACCGCACGGGAGGACGGTGTCCCGTTCCTCGGCACGTGCGGCGGCTTCCAGCACGCTCTCCTCGAGTACGCCCGCACGGTGTGCGGCCTCGCCGGGGTCGCGCACGCCGAGAACGACCCCGGCGCCGACGACTTCCTCATCGAGCCGCTCGCCTGTTCCCTCCTCGGCCACGAGGCCCTCGTCGTCGTCGAGCCGGGCTCGCTCGCGCATTCGGTGATCGGCTCCGAGCGGACGGTCGAGCGCTACTTCTGCGCGTACGGGCCCTCCCGCCACCTCGACACGCTGCGGGCGCACGGGCTGCGCTTCAGCGGGCACGACGAGGACGGTCACGTCAGGATCGCCGAACTCCCCGGCCATCCCTTCTACTTGGCCACCCTCTTCCAGCCGGAGCTGTCCGGGGACGGCTCGCGCCCGCATCCGATCGTGCGGGCGCTGGCCCGGGCGGCCGTGGCCCACGCCGCCGTCGCGCGCGAGGGCCGACCGGTGTGACCGTGGCGGCACCCGGTCGCGCCGGGCCGCCTCGGAGGACCTGTCAGACGGGGGCCGGAAAGGCCGATGGGACGGCAGGCGACACCGAGGTGCCGGGCCAGGCGAACGGCAGCGTGGGCGCCTGGTCCGGAACGAAGCCGTGGGCGCGCCGGGCCAGGTCGGCCGCGCCGTAGCGGTGGCAGTCCTGGTGCCACTTCAGGATCCCGGCCGTCCAGTTCTGCAGCTCCGCCACGTAGCCCCGCATGATCTCGCGCACCTCCTCCGAGAGCTTGAAATCCTCGTACAGGATGGGGAGTTCATGGGTGGCGACGTGTTGGAACTGCTGCATGCGCTGGGTCATCAGGTCGTGGATGATGCCGAGCGCGGTCGGGTAGTCGCAGCCGAAGAAGTTCTGGACGACGAGGATGCCGTTGTGGATCTCGCCCTCGTACTCGATCTCCTTCTGGTACGAGAAGACGTCGTTCATGAGCATCGCGTAGTCCATGGCGGCGTTCTCCAGCGACCGGACGGGGCCGCTGCGGTAGACCTCCGGCGGAACCTTCCGGCCGTGACCGAGGCGGCACAGGCTCATGGTGAGTTCGGAGCCGAACGTGGCGCGGCGCATCTCCAGGTAGTCGACCGGGTCGGGGATACGGTGCTGGATCTGGTTGGACAGCTCCCACAGCCAGCTCTCCGTCATCACGTCGACCGCGGCCCGGAACTGACGGCGCTCGTCCGGCGTCATCTCCGCGGCGGTGCGCTGCCAGAGCTCGATGAGGCCGCGCTCCATGCCGTTGACCGGGACGGGGACCTCCTCGCCGTCGACGGGCATGCAGGCCGACAGGCGCGCGGTGGTCTGCTTGGCGGCAGCCAGGTCGCGGCGGTTGCCGAAGACGAGCGGGTAGTAGTCGTCGCCGTAGGTTCCCCAGGCCAGCCACTGGGAACTGACGTCGAGGGCTTCCGGCGTCGCGTCCGGGTGGATGCCGGCCGCGCAGAGCGGCAGGTCGTAGGCGGCGAGTTTGTCTTCGTCCCAGACGCCCTCCGCGAGCATGCCCATGGCGTGCATCCAGCCGGTGAGGCGCTCGCGTGCGCCTGGCAGGTGCGGGCTGAGTGTCACCTCGAACGGCATGTAGAAGTCGGGGAGTCGGGACGGTCCGACCTTGCGGAAGGGGACATGGGTGTAGGAGCGCAGCCGCTCAGCTCCGGCCGCGGAGAGCAGGGCGCCGACGTCCACGGCGGACGTGCCGAACCCGCCGATGCCGAAGGGCCGCTCCGCCTCCAGCGCCCCCTCGTTCATGTAGCGGCTGGAGCGCATGTGCCACTCGTGGCCGCCCGACTGCCAGTCCTGCAGACCTTGTGTGTACGCGGCGACCGCCGCGACCTCGTCCGGGGTGAGCCCCTTCTCGGCCGCCAGCGCGGGCACTTCGGCGAGCGCGGTGTGCTCGAACTGGTGGAGCCGCGAGGTGAGGATGTCGTTGACGGCCTCGGCGGCCTCCTGGGTGGTGCAGCCGAAGAACGTCTCCAGGACGAGGATGCCGTTGCTGAGCTCGCCCTCCTCCTCGACCTCCCGCTGGTAGGAGAAGAGGTCGTTGCGCAGGTGCACACCGTCGGAGAAGGTCTCCATCAGCACGCGCAGGGGCCTGGACTCGGCGACAGAGACGGGGACTTCGGCCGTCGCGTACTCGACGAGCCCCGCCGACCAGGGGGCGCCGCCCACCTTGCGGCGCATCTCGATGTACTCGACGGGGTTGGCGATCCGTCCTTCGTTGATGTTGGAGAGCTCCCACAGGGACTCGTTCAGCAGATGCTCGGTGGAGACGGCGAATCGCTCGCGCCACTCCAGGGACATCGACGGCACCGTGCGCGCCCACAGGTCGGCGAGGCCCGCCTCGACCGGATTCTCCGGCTCCGGTACGGGAGTCGAGAGGTCCAGCGGCATGAAGAGGGGCAGCCGGTCGAGGTACGCCTTGCCGCCGTCGCGGTCCTGGCTGCGTTTGAAGGTCTCCAGGAAGTGGTCGTCGAAGAAGAACACCCACACGTACCAGTCGGTGATGAGGGAGAGCGCGGGCCCGTCGCAGTCGGGGTGCGTGTACGCGCACAGCAGGCCGTAGTCGTGCGCGTCGAGGTCGGACTGTTCCCAGATGCCGGAGCCCTCCAGCATGCCCATTCCGCGTGCCCACTCGACCGAGTGGACCCGCGCCTCGTCGAGGTGCGGGTTCAGCCGCGCGGGATACGGCATGTAGAAGTGCGGGAGTTCGAACGGCTGCGTCATGGCCGGGCCCTACCCATGCCCTTCCGGCGACATCCGCCTGCCTGGACATGATCACACCATCGCGTGAATCCGGACGTTTTCGATGCGTGACGGCACGGTGCACAGGCAACGGACGTCCTGCCGATCAACGGGTGCGACGACGACGAACACGGATCGGCGGTCGGCCTGTTCGGCCCCTCCGGCGTGGACACGCCCCTTGCCGTCCCGGAGCCGGCCGGTCACCGTGGTCGTATGACCTCCTTCGTGCTCCCCCATGAAGTGCACGGCGACGGCGCCCACAAGGTGTTCGCCGTGCACGGTTGGTTCGCCGACCGGTCCGCGTACGCGGCGGTGCTGCCCGACCTCGACCGCTCCGCGTTCCAGTACGCGCTGGTCGATCTGCGCGGCTACGGAGAAGCCCGGGACGCGGCCGGCGCGTTCACGACCGCCGAGGCCGCCGCCGATCTCGTCGAACTGGCGGACCGGCTCGACTGGGAGCGGTTCTCGGTGGTCGGTCACTCGATGGGCGGTGCCGTCGCGCAGCGCCTCCTCGCCCTCGCCCCGGACCGGGTGCGCCGGGTGGTCGGGATCTCCCCGGTGCCCGCTTCGGGGCTGGCGATGCCCGCGGACCAGTGGGAACTCTTCGCCGACGCCGCGCACAAGCCGGAGAACCGGCGCGCCATCATCGACTTCACGACCGGTGGCCGCCGCCCCGCCGCATGGCTCGACCGGATGGTGGCCCGCTCGCTCGCGCTCAGCGACGCGAAGGCGTTCCGCGCGTGGCTGGACTCCTGGGCCGGGGAGGACTTCCATGCCGAGGTGGAGGGGTCGAGGGTGCCCGCGCTGGCCGTGACGGGAGCCTTGGATCCCGCTCTCTCGGCGGGTCTGATGCGGGAGACCTGGCTGAGCTGGTTCCCCCGCGGCGACGCGCACGAGCTGCTCGGAGCGGGCCACTACGCGATGGACGAGACCCCGTTGGAGGTGATCCGAGTCGTGGAGGACTTCCTGCGCACGGACGACGCGGGCGCGCCGGCGGCCGGGCGCACGGACGAGGGCGAGCGCGTGTGAGCGTCGCGCGCGAGACCGCGCCGCCCGTGCCGGACGTCTTCGATCCCCGGCGGTACGCCGACGGGGTCCCGCACGCCGCGTACCGCGTCCTGCGCGACCATCACCCCGTCGCCTGGCAGCGGGAGCCCGAGGTGCTCGGCTGGCCGGCGGGTCCCGGGTTCTGGGCGGTGACCCGGCACGCGGACGTGGTCCGGGTGCTGAAGGACTCGGCGACGTACTCCTCGTACCTCGGAGCGACCCAGATTCGCGATCCGGACCCGTCCGACCTGCCGTTCATCCGTCGCATGATGCTCAATCAGGATCCGCCGGAGCACGGCCGGTTGAGGCGTCTGGTCAGCCGGGCGTTCACGCCCCGGCGCGTCGAGCACTTCGAGTCGGTCGCCCGCGAACGGGCCCGTACGCTGCTCGGGCAGGCGCTCGCCGGAGCCCGCGCCGGTGACGGCACCTGCGACCTCGTCGCCACCGTCACCGACGACTACGCCCTGCTCAACCTCGCGGACCTGCTCGGCGTGCCGGAGCGCGACCGCGGGCTGCTGCTGCGCTGGACGCGGCGCGTCATCGGCTACCAGGACCCCGACGAAGCGGGCACGCCGACGCTCGACGCCACCGGAAAACCGGTCAATCCGCGCTCTCCGGCCATGCTGCGGGACATGTTCGCGTACGCACGGCAGTTGGCCGCGCACAAGAGACGTCACCCCGATGACGACGTGCTGACCACCCTCGCCGTCGACCCCGAACTCGCCCCCGCCGAGCTGGAGATGTTCTTCTTCCTGCTCACCGTCGCGGGCAACGACACCGTGCGCGGTGCGGCTCCCGGAGGCCTGCTGGAGCTGGCGCAGCACCCGCACGCGTACGACGCACTGCGCAAGGGCCATGTCCAGCTCGGCACGGCTGTGGATGAGTTGCTGCGACGGCAGCCGCCCGTCCTCACCTTCCGCCGCACGGCGGCCTGCGACACGGAGCTGGCCGGGCAGCGCATCCGCGCGGGCGACAAGGTGGTCGTCTTCCATGCCTCGGCCAACCACGACGAGCGCGTCTTCAGCAACCCGCATCGCCTCGATCTCACCCGTGCCCCGAACCCCCATGTCTCCTTCGGGGACGGCCCGCACGTCTGCCTCGGCGCCCACTTCGCCCGTCTGCAGCTCCGTGTGCTCTACGAGGAGACCCTGCGGGCCCTGCCCTCCCTGCGGACCGCCGGACCTCCCCGCCGTCTCGTCTCGAACTTCATCAATGGGCTCAAGTCACTTCCGCTGCAGGTGACTTGAGCGATGGAAACACCTAGGCCCGCACCTGGATCAGGGCGTGTGTCCCGCTGGTGCGCCAGCGCTGTTGCTCGGCGGCGACGAGTGCGGCCTCGATGTCGGGAGCGAGACCGACGATCACGTCGGACTTGAGGGTGCGCAGCGCGGCCACCGGTCCGGGGAAGTACGCGGTGGGGGTCGCGAAGGGGGTGGTGGCGGGGCGGAGTCGGTCGCCGATGAGGCGGCGGTAGTTCAGGTCGCCCTTCATGACGGTCACGTCGGCCGCGGCGAACTCCTCGCGGAGGTCGTCGGGCATGTCGGCGTACGGCAGCGGGGCGCAGGAGAAGGGGTGGGCCCGCAGCGAGAGCCGGCCATCGGCCATGGCCGACCAGAGCCGGTGGCCCGACTCGGCCGCCGCCCCCTTCGCCGCGGTGAGACGGCGCAGTGCGTCGATCACGTCGGCCGTCGTGGCGTCGGAAACGTAGTACGGGTACGGCTTGACGTGCAGGACGGCCCGCTCGACGCGCTGGTGGAGGATGAGGTGGTCGATGAGGAGCAGGTCGGGGATGAGTTCCCGGCCCGCGTTGTCCGCGACCAGACAGAGGGTGCCGCCGGCGAAGAGGGATTGCAGCAACTCGCTGTCGTTCGCGACGAGTTGGCTGTCGACCGCTTCTTCGCCCTCGGCCGCGGCCAGGCGGAAGCCGAGGTCCGCCCGGTTGCCCCACAGCGAGCCGTGCAGCAGCGCCCGCTCCTGGTCCTCGACCGGCTGCCGCGCGAGTTCGTCCAGGGCCCCGAGCTCCTCGTCGGCCTCCGCGGTGTCGAGTTCGGCGAGTTTGAAGGGGCGGGAGGGGTCGATGCCCTTCCAGGGTCCCGGCGCGAAGTAGCCAACGGACTCCAGGAGTTGGCGGTAGAAGTAGCTCTCGGACCACAGGAACGGCACGTCGAACCAGGACCTGCCGAAGTGGTCACGCCCCCACACGTCCCACTGCCCACGGTCCGCCGCCCGCGCGCCGAGCGGCTCGATGACACCCTCGGTGCTGTTGCGGAGCAGTTCGTCGAGCGCGCGGGTCTGTTCGGGGCCGTACGGAAAGGCGTCCCGTACCTTCCGGATGAGCGCCGGGTGCCGCTCGGCGAGCACGCTCCAGGGGAACGAGCCCACCGTGTTGCTGAGGATCACGGGCGCGTCGGCGGGACCTGGGGAGTGGGGGGAATCGGGGGATTCGGCGTGCTCGGGCATGCCGCTCACCGTACCGGCCGTGCCGAAGGGGCCGGCCCGCACGTATCCGCGCCGGCCGGCCCCTCCCCCCGTAAAGCCCAACCGGTCCGCTAGAAGGTCAGCTTCCAGCTGTTGAGCGTGCCCGTGTCCTGTGCTGCGACGTCCTGGACGCGGAGCTTCCAGGTGCCGTTCGCCGTCTCGCTGGAGGCGTCGACCGTGTAGGTGGCGCTGACGTTGTCCGCGGAGTCCGAGGTGCTGGAGGACTTCAGACGGTAGGTCGAACCGTCCGGGGCGACCAGGTCGATGACGAGGTCACCGCGGTAGGTGTGGGTGATGTCCACGCCGACCTGGAGGGCGGAGGGCGCGTTGCCGCCGCGGCCGCTGACGGCGATCGGCGACTCGACGGCGGAGCCGGCGTCCGGGATCGCGAGGGCGGTGGTGTTGGAGAAGGTGGTGCCGCCGGTCGAGCCGCCGCTCGACGCGACCGCCTGGACGGTCTTCGTCGCGTCGGCGAGTCCGGCGCCGCAGCCGCCCGAGCACGTGCCGGGCAGGGCACGGGCGTTGGCCTTGATGGCCAACTCGATCTGCGCGGGGGTCAGCGACGGGTTCGCCGACTTCATCAGCGCCACCAGGCCGACGATGTGCGGGGTGGCCATGCTGGTGCCCTGGTAGTACGCGTACGACTCCGTGGAGGGCGTCTTCGTACCGGAGTTGAGCGTGGACAGGATGCCGTTGGCGGTGCCCGTGCTCATCTCGCCGCCGGGGGCCGCGATGTCGACGATCGAACCGTAGTTGGAGTACGAGGCCCGGGAGCCGGTGCGCCCGGTCGCGGCGACGGTGATGACGTTGCTGCAGCTCGCCGGGGAGTACTTGGAGGCGTTGTCGTTGTCGTTGCCCGCGGCGACGACGACCGTCGTGCCGCGGTTCACGGCGGCGTTGATGGCGCTCTGGGTGGCGGAGGTGCAGGCACCCGAGCCGCCGAGGCTCATGTTGATGACCTTGGCGACGTTGGTGTTGGCCGGCACGCCGGAGACGCTGCCGCCGGAGGCCCAGGTGATCGCGTCGATGATGTCGGAGTCGTAGCCGCCGCACTTGCCGAGCACACGCAGCGGGGAGATCTTCGCGTTGTACGCGATGCCCGCGACACCCTTGTTGTTGTTCGTGACGGCGGCGATGGTGCCCGCGACGTGCGTGCCGTGCCAGGACGAGCCGCTGGAGCCGGTGCCCGCGCCGCACTCGTCGGTCGCGTACCAGTCGCCCGGGTCGGCCGGGTTGCTGTCGCGCCCGTCGCCGTCGACCGAGACGGCCGTGTCGGAGATGAAGTCGTAGCCGCCGACGATGTTCGCGGCGACGTCGGAGTGCGCCACGTAACCGGTGTCGATGACGGCGACCGTCACGCCGCTGCCGGTCGAGGTGGACCAGGCGCCCGGCACACGCATGCCCGCCGTGGACTCGAACAGGTCCCACTGCTTGGCGTACTCGGTGTCGTTCGGGTCCGCCTGCGGCTTGTTGAGGCGGTCCGGTACGACGTAGGCGACCTGCGGGTCGGCCTGGTACTGCGCGATGACGTCGGCGACGTCCGCCTTCTTCAGCTCGGCGCCGAGGTCGACCAGGGCCGCGCCGGTGCCGAGGCGGCGCTGGAAGTCGAGGTCCTCGCCCGCCTTCTCGCCCTTGGCCCGGGCGTCCGCGTCGGCGGCCTTGTCGGACGTGGCCTCGGCGGCGCCGGACCTGTAGCCGACGATCAGGCGCTCGGCCGGGGCGGCGGCCTGCGCGGCGGGGGTGACCTCCGCCTTCTCGGTGGACGTCCGGGCGGCCACCGTGGTGGCCGTTCCGGCCAGCAGAGCGGCGGATATCGCGGCGACGGACAGCAGCTTCCGGCCGGCGTCGCGGGAGGGGGAGGGACGCAAGGGCTTGCCTTTCGGGGCCGGCTCCGGGCAGCGCGGTGCGCCCGCGGAGCAGCGGTCGATTCGCTTCGTCGTCGAAGCGGCGGGGGGTGCAGAACCAGAAAGCGGCGCGGTGGCCGGCCATGCGCGTGCGACCCGGTGAGGGGTTACCTGTGGGTCGGCTGTGCTCGAACGATAGGCAAAGCGCAGGTAAGAGGGATACAGGGGAAACCCTCGATCTGGCTGGTAACCGACCCTCTCCTGTGGGCAGTTGGCGGCGAACATCCCGTTTCGCGCGTATCGCGTGGCTGAACGTACGGCCCCCTGGCCCCGTACTTCACGGTGCCCCGGGCGAGGAGTACGTCAAATCAAGGCCACGCACGGTGTCCCACCCGCTTCGCCGAGACCGAGGAGACCCACCGGATGACCGCCTACCGCACCGCCACCGCGGCCGCCGTCGCCATGGCGGCCTCGCTGCTCCTCGCGACCTACCCCGCGGTGCCCGCCCAGGCGCACGGCGCGCCGACGAATCCGGTCAGCCGGGTGGCGGCCTGCTCGCCCGAGGGCGGGAACCTGACGCGTACGGCGGCCTGCGAGGCGGCGATCGCGGCGAACGGCGCGCCCTTCACGGCCTGGGACAACCTTCGGGTGGCCGGCGTCAACGGCAGGGACCGCCAGGTGATCCCCGACGGTCGGCTGTGCAGCGGGGGTCTGTCCGCGTACAAGGGGCTCGACCTCGCCCGCGCGGACTGGCCGTCGACCCGGCTGACTCCCGGCGCGCGCTTCACCCTCACGTACAGCTCGACGATCCCGCACACGGGGACCTTCAAGCTGTATCTGACCAAGCCGGGTTACGACCCGACCCGGCCGCTGAAGTGGTCCGATCTGCCGGAGAAGCCGTTCGCGACCGCGACCGACCCGGCTCTGGTGAACGGCGCGTACCACATCAGGGCCACGCTGCCGTCCGACCGGACCGGCCGCCAGATGCTCTACACGATCTGGCAGAACTCGAGCACGACGGACACGTACTACTCGTGCTCCGACGTGGTGCTCTCGGGCGGGCGCGCGGCGTCGGCCCCGGACCCGAACACCCAGAACGCCCAGAACAGCCAGAGCGGTCAGGGCGCCCAGAAGACGACGGCGCCGGCGAAGCAGGAGCCCACTCCCTCGCGGACCACCGCTTCACCGGCGTCGACGACCGGCTCGCCGAGCCTGGTGACCACGTCACCGGCCGAGGAGACCGCGCCGGATCACCTGGCGCCCGCCGCCGACAGCACGTCGGGCGGCAGCAGCGCCGCGCTCCCCCTGATCGCCGGGGGGACCGCGGCGCTCCTCCTCACGGCGGGCGTCGCCGTCACCCTCCGGCGCCGCCGCTGAGCCGTCGGTCGACTCAGTTGACGTGGACCGACGGACTCCCCGACTGGCTGGTGTCGCTGACGGGCGCGTACTTGGCGGTGAAGTAGCCGTTGCCGAAGCACAGCGACGAGCCGGACGTCTTGGTGAACTGCTGGTTGGTGAAGGCGATGCTGTTGTCCGTGTTGCTCGCCGTGCCGGAGAGGCCGGCCGCCTGGTAGACGCAGGTGATGCTGCCCAGCAGGGTGCGCAGTTTGACCGTGGTCTGGATGGTGGAGCCGGCGGCGGGAGTGACGGTGACGGTGCCGTCGGAGGCGACCGTGGTGGTGTACGGCACGTTGTCGACCGTGATGCCGGTGACGCCGAGCACCCCGACGACATTGCTGGTGCAGGTGCTGCTGTCGAAGGTGTGCCCGGTGAGCGACTCGGTCGCCGTGCCGGGCGCCGCCGGGTTGTCGGTGACGGTGGCCGTGAAGGTCGACGCCGAGCAGGAGACGCCGCTCGTGCCGGTGCTGCTGGAGTAGAGCGTGGCCGCGGTGCCGCTCGCCAGTGAGGCGCTCAGGACGTCACCGGTGGCGACGGGGGTCCCGCCGGTGGCGCCGGTGGTGAGCACCGGGGTGTCGGCCGCGGAGGCGGGGACGGTCGCGGACACCGAGAGCGCCGCGGCGACGCCGAGGAGGGCAAGGAGGGATCGAGTACGCATGGGGGGTGCCTCTTCTCCGAAGGGGGTGCGGGGGCCTGGGGCCGCTGCCGGCCCATGACGCCTTCTCCGTACGCGACGGACCGGCAGCGGCAGGCGGGCGACCGGGCACGGCCAAGGGGGGAAGGCGGCCGTGCCGGATGCCCTGAGGGGGTGGCTGGTGAGGGATGGCGCCGCGCGTCCGGATGCGTCACGTTCGCCCCGCGACAGGCGGGGGCCGGGAGGGTGACCTTGCGCCGCGCCGTGGATCCGGCGCCACGGATCCCTGCGAAACAAGGGAGAGTTGTAGACCCGGTGAAGGGTCAACGTCAAGGCAGGAAAGGGAAGTTGAAGGTCAGCGCGGTCTCGCGCTCACAGCTCCGACACAACCGACACCCTCTTCTCACAAGTCCCTTGACCCGTGAATGTAACCCCGGGTAACTTCCTCGGCGGCTACTGCGGCGTAACGAGAAAGCCCTTGCACCCGCCGGGAGTTGTGAGGAGCCGTGCGCCACAGCCGCTGTCCGCGCCAGGGCAACGAGCCGCCGAAGCCCCACCCGCATGGACTATGCCCAGGGAGCAGACATGGCCTCGACCTCGGACGCCACGGCGTCCAACGGTTCCACCCCCGAAGACCCGGAGAGCGCTTCCACAAGACGCGGGCGGGTCCGCCTGCGCCGCGCCGCCGTGATGGCGGTGCCCGCGACCGCGGTCGCCGCGGGGCTGATGATCCTCACCGCCCAGGGCGCCCTGGGCGTCCAGTTCGCCATCTCCGGAATGCCGTTCACGGTCACGGCCACGGATCTCGACGGCACGGGCTTCGAGCAGTTCGGCGGCCTCGACAACATGGCGGAGGGCAGTCCGAACGCCGGCGACACGGGCGGCCAGGTCCTGATCGTCACCTCGGCGATCAGGAGCGCGACGCTCACCAAGCTGTGCCAGAGCGTCGACCTCGGCGGTACGAACCTGCTCATCACGGCGGGCAGCGGATCGGAGAAGGTGCAGGCGAGCCATCTCACCACCGACTCCACGGAGCTGTCGGGCGACGCGTCCTTCGACAACATCGAGATCGGCAACGACGCCGGCACGCTCGACAAGGCCGGAGTCCAGGGCCCCAAGGGCGTGTTCAGCCAGCAGGCCGACACCGTGCACATCGGCAACCTGCGGCAGACCAACTACGCGACCACGGCAGCCGTGTTCAAGCTACCGGGCCTCAAACTCCGCTTCAGCGACCAGGGTTGCTGATGGCACCCTCCCGGAACCTGCGGACCGGTTTCCGGCAGTGGCGCGCGCACCGCCCCTTCTGGGGCGGGCTGCTGCTCACCCTGGCCGGGGCGGAGATCCTCGTCACCGAGAAGGCGTCCCTGAAGGTCGTGCTGCACATCGGCGTGCAGGGCCTGGCGGGCTACCTTCTCCCCACCCTGATGCTGCTCTGCGGCCTGCTGATCCTCTTCAACCCGACCCAGCGCCTCTTCTACTCCCTCGTCGGTATCCTCCTCTCCCTGGGCACCTGGCTCACCTCCAACCTCGGCGGCTTCCTCATCGGCCTGCTCCTCGGAGCCGTCGGCAGCTGCCTCACCTTCGGCTGGCTCCCGGACCAGGAACCCCGCCGCCGTCCGCTGCGCGCCCGCGGCACCGGTCCCACCTCACCCGTGTGACTTGCCGGTACGCGCACGGAAGTTGCCCGCGTACGCACCGGCCGTGAGGCGGTCTCGCTGCGCAGCCGTGCCCCCGCGTAGCGTGACCTGCCGTATTGACGTTCGAGTGCCAGGGAGGCTCCCGATGGGAAACCCAAGCCCCTTAGTGATAGACGCGTCCGGCCGCGACATTCACGGAGAAGCCGCCCGCATCCGCGCCAGGGGGCCCGCCACCCTGGTGGAGCTCCCCGGTGGCGTGGAGGCCTGGGCGGTGAGCAGCCCGGAGCTGCTCAAGCGGCTGCTGACCGATCCCCGGGTGTCCAAGGACGCCCGGCAGCACTGGCCCCGGCTCGCGAACGGGGAGATCACACCGGACTGGCCGCTGTTCACCTGGGTCGCCGTGCAGAACATGTTCACCACGTACGGCGGCGAACACAGACGGCTGCGGCTGCTGGTCTCCAAGGCGTTCACCGCGCGCCGGACGGCCGCGCTCCGGCCGCGTATCGAGGAGATCACCCGGCAGCTCCTGGACCGGATCGAGGAGGCGGGGCAGGGATCCCAGGTCGTCGATCTGCGCGAGGAACTCTGCTATCCGCTGCCGATCCAGGTGATCAGCGAGCTGTTCGGCCTGCCCGAGGAGCGGGGGCCGGAGCTGCGGCGGCTGGTGGACCGCATCTTCGACACCTCCGCCGACCCCGGCGAGATGACCTCCGCCTACGAGCGGTTGTACCTCGTTCTGG
Source organism: Streptomyces sp. NPDC058246 (assembly GCF_042881985.1). Lineage (NCBI taxonomy): Bacteria > Bacillati > Actinomycetota > Actinomycetes > Kitasatosporales > Streptomycetaceae > Streptomyces > Streptomyces sp. NPDC058246. The sequence continues at coordinate 102,402 of NZ_JBHVWZ010000005.1, forward strand.
CCGAACTCGTCGCCGCCAAGCGGGAGTCCCCGGGTGACGACCTGACCAGCGGACTGATCGCGGCCCGCGACGAGGAGGGCGGTACGCCGCTCAGCGAGCAGGAACTCCTCGACACCCTGGTGCTGATGATCAGCGCCGGGCACGAGACCACGGTCAACCTCATCGACAACGCCGTCCACGCCCTGCTCACCCACCCGGACCAGCTCGCCGCGGTGCGCGCGGGCGACGCCTCGTGGGATGACGTGGTCGAGGAGACACTGCGCGTGGACGCACCGGTCGCCAGCCTGCCGCTGCGGTACGCCGTGGAGGACCTCGACCTCGCCGAACTGGGCGTCGCGGACGGGACGGTGATCGGCAAGGGCGACGCGATCCTCGCCGCGTACGCCGCCGCGGGACGCGACCCCGAGCGGTACGGGAAGGACGCCGACCGCTTCGACGTCACCCGCGCCGACAAGGAGCACCTCGCCTTCGGCCACGGGGTGCACCACTGCCTCGGCGCACCCCTGGGCCGCATGGAGACCCGTATCGCGCTCCCGGCCCTCTTCGAGCGCTTCCCCGAGCTCCGACTGGCGGTCGACGCAGGGGAGTTGCGGCCGGTGGGCTCCTTCATCTCCAACGGCCACCGGTCCCTTCCCGTACGGATCTCGTAGCACCGCGAAAGAGATCACTTCCTCGCGGGGAGTGATCACCCCCTCGCGCAAGTGATCACTCCCCGCGCCACCACGCCAGCAGCCGGGCCCAGCCGCTCCTCGGGCGCCCTGGTGCCTCGGCGGGCCGCTGCGCCACCGGCGCGGGGAGGGCGCCGGCGTACGGCCGGCGCTCACCGTCCGGTCGTACGGCCGTCGTGGTGGGCGGGAAGCGTACGGGCAGCGCGGCGAGCGCGCGGTGGAACGGTCCCGGCCGCCAGGCCAGCTCCTCGACGGGCACGGTCAGTTCCACGTCGGGGAGGCGGTCCAGGAGCTTCTCGACCGCGACCGCCGCGATCAGCCGGGCCGGATTCTGCGCCGGACAGTTGTGCGGGCCCGCGCTCCACGCCAAGTGGGCGCGGTTTCCCGCCCGCTGATCGGACGTCAGGGACGGGTCGGTGTTCGCCGCGGCGAGACTCACCACCAGTGGATCACCCGCGGGCAGCAGCGTCCCCTCGTACACGACGTCGTGCTTCGGGTAGTGCACGGCGTAGTTGGCCATCGGCGGGTCGGTCCACAGCACCTCGTCGAGGGCGTCCTCCACCGGCAGGCTGCCGCCGGACAGGTCGCCGCCGAAGCGGTCGTCGGACAGCAGCAGCCGCAGACTGTTCGCGATCAGGTTCTGCTGCGGTTCCGTGCCGGCGCCCATCAGCACGACGAGGGTGTGGATCATCTCCTCGTCGGTGAGTCCGGCGGGGTGCGCCATCAGCCAGGACGTCATGTCCTGCCCGGGGCTCGCCCGCTTCAGCGTGACCAGGTCGAGCAGGGTGGTGGTGAGCAGCGCGTTCGCCTTCTCGGCGTCCACCCCGTCGAAGATCCCGGACATGCCCTCGACGAGCCGGACACCGTAGTCGGCGGGACAGCCGAAGAGGTGGTTGAACACGAGCAGCGGCAGGACCTGCGCGTACTCGCCGAGCAGGTCCGCCGTGCCGAGCGGAGCGAACCGGTCGATGAGTGTGTCGGCGCTGCGCTCCACGTACCCGCGCAGCGTGTTCGGCTCCACCCTGGCCAGGCTGTCGGTGATCGCCCCGCGCAGCCGGCGGTGCTCCTCGCCGTCCGTGAACAGCGCGTTGGGCCGGTACATCATCATCGGCACGACCGGGCTGTCCATCGGGACGGTGCCGTCGGCCAGGTCCTTCCAGCGGCGGGGATCCTTGGAGAAGGTCTCCGGGCTGCGCAGCACGTGCAGGGCCGCTTCGTAGGAGGTGACCAGGCGCGCCTGGACTCCGGGTGCCAGTTCCACGGGTGCGGTCGGGCCGAGCCGGCGCAGCCGCTGGTAGACGGCGGCCGGGTCGGCCGCGAACTCCGGCCCGTGCAACGGCTCGTGGAACGGGCAGCCCGGTGGCGGGACAGCCTGGGACGGTACGGCCTGGAGTGGTACGGACTCGGGCGGTACAAACCCGGGCGGCGCGGACTCGGGTGGCACGGACTCGGGTGGTACGGACCGGGGTGGTACGGCGCTCACGCGTGCTCCAGTTCGCCCGGGCGGCTCTCGCCGGTGCGGGTCAGCAGGTATTCGACGAGGGCGATCAGCGCCTCGGTGGAGGAGACCCGGTCGCGGGCGTCGCAGCGCACCAGCGGGGTCGCGGGCAGCAGGTCGAGGGCCTCGCGCACCTCGTCCAGACCGTGTTCGGGCGCGTCGTCGAAGTCGTTCAGGGCGACGGCGTAGGGAAGACCCAACTCCTCCAGTACGCCCATGACTTCGAAGGACTGGTCGAGGCGTCGGGTGTCGGCCAGGACGAGCGCGCCGAGCGCGCCGCGTGTCATGTCCTGCCACAGCTCGGTGAAGCGCTGCTGCCCCGGGGTGCCGAACAGGTACAGCACCAAGGCGTCGTTGAGGGTCAGGCGGCCGAAGTCGAGGGCGACCGTGGTCGTCGTCTTGTCCTGCGTACCGGCCAAGTCGTCCACGAGCGCGCCGGCCTGGGTCATGACCTCCTCGGTGCGCAGCGGCCGTATCTCGGACAGTGCGCCGACGAAGGTGGTCTTGCCGACCGCGAAGTGGCCGACGATCAGGAGCTTGACCGCGGTCTGCACCCCTTCGCGCAGATACATGGCTTCAGAGGCGGGCGCGGAGCCCATCGAGCACCTCCTGGAGGATACGGGTGTCGGAAGGGCGGGCGGAGGGGATCGGCGCGCGGGTGACGATGTGACCGCTGTCCATCAGGTCGGCGATCAGCACCTTGGCGACACTGACCGGCAGCTCCAGATGCCCGGCCACCTCGGCGACCGACAGGGCTCCGGGCCGGCACAGCTCCATCAGCCGGCGCTTCTCCGGGCTGAGGCCGGTCAGCGGCAGATCGTCGGCGGCGATCAGCAGCGTGACCAGGTCGAGGGTGTTGCGGGACGGGTGGGAGCGGCCGTCCGTGACGACGTACGACCGCACCAGCCGCTCTCCGGGACGGCGCCGGGGCGTCATGCCGGACTGCCGGTGTCCTGCCGGGCCGGGCTGGTCAGCTCCTTGCCGAGCCGGTCGACCAGCTTGTGCATGCGGTAGGTGACCGCCTCCATGTCCACGTTCTCGGTGGTGGACACCGCGAGATAGGCACCCTCCCCCGCGGCGACGAGGAAAACGTACCCGTGCGCGAACTCGATGAGGGTCTGCCGCCACGGCGTGTGCGGACTGCCGCAGAACTCGGCCGTGCTGCGGCTGATCGACTGCACCCCGGACAGCCCCGCGGCCAGCCGCTCGGCGTCGTCCCGGTCGATGTCCGCGGAGTGGGCCCGGAGCATGCCGTCGGCGGACAGCAGGATCGCGTGCCGCGCCTCCGGCACCTTCAGGACCTCGTCGAGCATCCACCCCAGCTCGTTGGTCATGGGCGCGATCATCCCTGTGTGTTCCCTTCGTTCTCGTGGGGGGCTTCGATGGCGGCATCGGAGGCGTCGGAGGCGGTGGCCGCTGTGCGGGCGTCCTGGGCGGCCCGGCCGAAGCGGGTGCCGCGCGCGAACGCGCCCATGCGCCGGGCGTTCTCCTCGGCCGAGCGGCCGCCTGCCTCCGCGGTCGGGGCGGCGGCGGCCGGCGCTTCGGCGGTCGCCACCGACTGGGGCGCACGGCGGCGCCGTTTGGGCAGTCCTCCGGCCGTGGTGGCCTCCGCGGGTTCGGTCGTACGAGGGGAGGTACGACGGGTCGTACGGGACGGTGTCGTGCCGGGCGCCGCGGCGGTGGACGCGGCGACGGTCGTGGCGGACGGCGTAGCGGTGGACGCGGCGACGGTCGGTGCGGACGGCGTGGACGGCGGCGAAGAGGCCGGCGGCGCCTGCGACCCGGCCTCCGCGTCCACATGGGTGAGCAGGGCGGCCGGCACGAACACCACGGCGCGGACACCGCCGTACGGCGAGCGGGTGTCCACGGAGACGCTGAAGCCGTAGCGCGCCGCGAGCACGCCGATGACGGCGAAGCCGAACTGCGGCGGGTCGTCGAGTCGGGTGACGTCCACCGCGTCCCGGCCGGAGAGCAGCGCGGCGGCGTGCTCCGTCGCCTGCCCGTCCATGCCGACGCCCGCGTCGTCGATGATCACGCAGGCGCCGTTGTGCACGGACTGGACGTTGACCTCGACGGTCGTGTTGGGCTGCGAGTGGCGGGCCGCGTTGTCCAGCAGTTCGGCGACCGCGAGGACGACCGGCTCGACCGCGCGGCTCTCGACGGCGATGTCGACCTGTCCGTTGATCCGGATGCGCCGGTAGTCGCGGATGCGGGAGGTCGCGCCGCGTACGACCTCGATCAGCGCGGAGGTGGCACGCTGCCGTCCCGGCCAGGAGCCGCACAGGACGGCGATGGCCTGGGCGCGCCGCCCGAACTGCGCGTTGGTGTGGTCGATTTCCAGCAGGTCGCGCAGCACGTCGGGGTGGTCGTGCCGGTCCTGCATCTCCGAGATGGACACCTGCTGCTCATTGGCGAGGGCCTGGATGGAGCGCATGGACGCCTTCAGGGCGGCCTTCGCGGACTGGTCGGCGCGGGACTGCGCGTGCTCCACGGCTCCGGAGAACCGTTCGAGGACGCTGTCGAGGCACTTCGCGAAATCCGTGTCGGCCAGCCGGGCGTCGAGCAGGCCCACGGCCGGAGGGGACTGGGGCGGAGCGTCCTCCAGGGCCGGGAGGCGGACGGCGACCAGATGGCGCAGCTCCTCGTCCCGGAGCCGTACTCCGTCCGCCAGTTCAGCGGCCCGTCTGCGCTGCCGCGCGGTGATGCCGCGCTGGCGCAGCAGCAGGACGCTGACAGCGAGCAGCCCGACGGCCAGGCACCAGAAGGCCGCCTCCGGTATCCGTTCGGTCATGAGTCTTCAAGTCCTCAAACACATAGGCAGATTGAAGGGATCAGAGTGGGAAGAATGAGGGGTGGGGCGCGAGTTGGGGCGCCGCACGACGGTAGCCGCGCGTCGGCGCCCGCGCTTGCCCCGGCGCGCAAGGAAGTTGCTGTCATGCGCACGGACCGTGTGCACTAGGCTGACCGCGAGTAACTGGGTCCTGTTCGCGCAACTGAGGCCAGCCGTACGGAAGTTGAGGGTGCCCTTGCCCGCGGGAAGCTACCTCGTGGAATCACAGTCGACCGGTGAGGTGGATCCGCGCGAGCGGGCCGACTTCTGGAGCGAGCACATCGGGTCCTACCAGTCCCGGATGGGCTACCGGTACGCCCGCACCGACAACTTCCGCGGCGAGACGGTCCGCCAGCGCACCGACAGGTATCAGCTCGTCAGGTTCCACTCGGACGAGGTCGAGTACAGCCGCACCGCCGGTCAGGTCCGGGAGGAACCCGACGAGGACTACCGCCTGCTGCTCCCGCTCAGCGGAGAGATGGTCCTGCGGCAGGACGACCACGAGGCGCGGCTGACGCCGGGGACCGGCACGCTCGTCTCCTTCGGCGCCCCCTTCGAATGCCTCCAGAACCCCTCCACACAGGGGTTCATCCTCACCATCCCGGCCCGCGAGGTGGACGGCCCGCTGAACCGCAAGTCTCCGCTGGCCACCGGCCTGGACCTGAGCAGAGGCCTCGGCCGGGTGATCGGCTCCATGGTGAACGACCTGTACACCGAGCGCGACCACCTCACAGACCCGCAGTTCAACGCCGTCTCCGACCGCCTCGTCGAGCTGCTGTGCATGCTCGCCACCGGGGACGACCGCCCGGACGGATCCCGGCATCTCACCGACGTCGAGACCATGGTCCGCCGCTACGTCCGCGAGCACGCCGCCGATCCGGGCCTCACCGGTACGTCGATGGCCCGTGCCCTCGGCTGGTCGCTCCGCCAGATCCAGCTGGCCCTGCAACGCGCCGGCACCACCCCGCGTGACCTGATCCGCGAGGAACGCCTGCGCCTGGTCCGCGAACGCCTCCGGTGCGGGGACTGCGAACACCTGACGATCACCGACCTCGCCTACGCCTCGGGCTTCTCCTCGGCGAGCGCGCTGAGCACGGCGTTCCGGCAGCGGTTCGGGGTGAGCCCGCGGGAGATGCGGAACGGGGGACGGCGGCCGCTGTGAGCCCTCACGATCCGGGCGTCTCGAACCATCGCGACCTGCGATCATTGCTGGAGACGGTGTTCTCGGGCAGAGATGCGGTGCGGGGGCGGACATGGATCTGCGGCAGATGGAGGTCGCCGTCGCGGTGGCCGAGGAGGGCGGGTTCACCGCGGCGGCACAGCGGCTGCACGTGGTCCAGTCCGCCGTGTCGAGCACGGTGCGGGCGCTGGAGCGGGAGCTCGGCACCCCGCTGTTCGACCGCACCACGCACCGGGTGTCGCTGACCCCGGCCGGCGAGGCCTTCGTCCCCGCGGCGCGCGCGGCCCTGCGGGCCGCGGAGCAGGCACGGGCGGCCGTCGACATGACCCAGGGGCAGCTGCGGGGACGGATCACGGTAGGCACCATGCAGGGCGTCTGGGCGGATCTGCATCGTCCGCTGGCCGCGCTGCGGGCCGAGCACCCGGGGCTGGTGGTCCGGCTGCGGCAGGCCGCCGTGACCGACATCCGCCAGGCGCTGCGCGAGGGCACGGTGGACCTGGCCGTGGTCGCGCTCGACCGGCAGCAGCAGCGGGGCCTGGTCACGCGGCTGCTGTCCCGCGAGGAGATGGTGCTGGTGTCCGCACCGGCGCGGGCCCTCCCCGGCAACGGCCCGCAGGGCACGATCACCTTCGCCGACGCCGCCCGGCTGCCCCTGGTGGACTTCACGCCCGGCTGGGCGATCCGCCTCTCCGTGGACCGGGCGTTCCGCGCCGCCGCCGTGGAACGCGAGACGACCTTCGAGGTCAACGACATCGTCGCCGCGTCCGAACTCGTCCGCAACGACCTGGGCGTCTGCGTCATGCCCGCCTCGATCGCCGACCGGTTCCCGGACCTCACCACACACCGCTTCGACCGGCACGCGCCGTCCTGGAAGGTCATGGTCGTACGCCCGCGCGGGGTGCCGTCGCCGTCGGTCGCCGCGCTGCTGCGCCACATGGCGTAGGCCCGCGGAGGGCGCACTGCCCCCGTCCCGACAGGGCCGCGGCGGGTGCGTCGCCCCGTCTCGGGGCACGGCGGGCGCGTCGGCCGTCTCGGGCCTCGGAAGCACGCCGCCCCCGTCTCGGGCCACGGCCCCGTCTCGGGCCTGGAAGGGCGCCGCCCCCGTCCCGGGCCACGGCGGGCGCGTCGGCCTCATCTCGATCAGAGATAACCGCTATCTCGATCCATCGCCGGCGCCAGGGAAGCCCGCGGGCCCGCCGGGCGCTGTACGGAGCATGCGAGCGGCAAGGAGGCCGCCCGACCACCGCGCAGCGTTCCCGTCGAACCGTCCACCACCGGTTCCCCCCTCGAGAAGGTTCCCGTGCCCGCAACCCCCGCACCTCCGGCGTCCCCCGGTCTCCAGGGTTCCCAGGCCCCGAGCCCGTCCGCCACCCCCACCCCCGCGTCCGCGTCCGCGCACGGTGTTCCGAGGTGGCTGGTCGCTCTGCTCGCCGTCGCCTCCGGTATGACGGCCGCCAACCTCTACTACGCGCAACCCCTGCTGTCCTCGCTGCGCGACGTCTTCCACATCAGCACGGCGACCGCGGGTGCGCTGATCACCCTCACGCAGGTCGGATACGTCATCGGCATGCTGTTCCTGGTTCCGCTCGGCGACCGTCTCGAGAAGCGCAACCTCATCACCGTCCTGCTGACGGTCACCACGCTCGCCCTCGCCGCGGCGGGCCTCGCGACGAACTTCCCTATGCTGCTGGCCGCTTCCCTGGTCGCCGGAGCCACGTCGGTCGTCGCCCAGATCGTCGTCCCGTTCGCCGCGAGCCTCGCGCCCGACCACGCCCGCGGCCGTATCGTCGGCCGGGTGATGAGCGGGCTGCTCACCGGCATCCTGCTCTCGCGCACCCTCAGCAGCCTGGTCTCCGACGCGGCCGGCTGGCGGGTGGTCTACCTCGGTTCGGCCGCCCTGATGGCCCTGCTGGCCGTGGCCCTGCACCTGGCCCTGCCGCGCCAGACGCCGACCACGACCGTCCCGTACGGCGAAGTCCTGCGCTCCACGCTCCAACTGGTCCGCAGGCACCCCGCGTTGGTGCGCCGCGGCCTCTATCAGGCGGCGATGTTCGGCGCGTTCAGCGCGTTCTGGACCACGATCTCGTACGTCCTCACGGGCCCCCACTTCCACTACTCCCCCGTCGGCGTCGGACTCTTCGCCCTGGTCGGCGCGGCCGGCGCGGCCGTGGCGCCGCTCGCCGGGCAGTGGGCCGACCGCGGGCTGGGCCGCCCGATGACCGGTGTCGCCTTCGTCGTCGTGGCCGTGGCGTTCGCCGTCGCGGGTCTCGGCGGGCACCACATCGCCCTGCTCGCGCTGGCCGCCGTACTGCTCGACATGGGCGTCCAGACCTCCCTCATCCTCGGCCAGCACACCGTCTACCAGCTCGACCCGGCCGCCCGCGCCCGTCTCAACAGCGCCTTCATCGCCACCTTCTTCATCGGCGGCGCGCTCGGCTCCCAACTCGCCTCCGTCGCCTACCACGCGGCGGGCTGGCCGGCGGTGGCCGCCTTCGGCACGGCCCTGCCCGTCCTGGCGCTCCTGTACTGGCTGACGGAACGCCCGGCGTCCCGCACCGCCGCCACCCGCTGAGACCCGAGCCGGGACCGGGACGAGGACCCGTCCCGGTCCCGGTCCTGGCCCGTGGACCGTGGACCGTCCGAGCGACCGTCAGGCGGGCTGCGGGGTCAGCCGGTGCAGGCCCTTGCGGTCGTAGTAGCGGGTCATCGCGAAGCCGAAGAGCAGGGCGACGGCGGTTCCGACGGCGATCATGATCCAGGCGCGGTCGAGGCCGGCGTCGATGCGCGCGTCGAAGTAGAGGATCGCGCGGACCCCGTCGCTGAGCTGGCGCATGGGCTCGAAGACTGACAGGAAGCGGTAGAAGCCGGGGACGGCCTGGAGCGGGACCGTGGCGCCCGAGGACGGCAGGCCCAGCGCGATGAACAGGAACATGGACACGAGCTGCCCGATGCCGCCGAACGCCGCGTTGATGGCCTGGACGGTCAGGCCGACCGCGAGGCTCGCGCAGTAGGAGTAGATCCACAGCAGCGGCAGGTGGGAGGCGTCCATGTGGAGGATCGCGATGGTGGCCAGCATGATCAGGGAGACCGTGAGGACGGTGATTCCCGCGGTCATGAGCATCTTCAGCAGCAGTGTCTGGGTGCGGCTGATCGGCACAGTGGGACGGCGGGTGTGCCAGGGACCGACCTCGCCGTCCGCGTAGCCGAGGGCGGTGTCCACGCCGCTGCTGATGAGGTTGGCGCCGAGGAAGCCGGACAGCACGAGCAGCAGGGTGTAGTAGAACGCGGTCAGGCCCAGGCCGCTGTGGGCGCCGATGGGGTGGCCGACCTCGGTGACGATCTGGACCGGGTCGGCCAGCAGCAGGCGCGTGGTCGAGTCGGCCCGCGCGACGGCGGGGGCCTCCGTCAGTTGCTCGCCGATGGTCAGGGAGGCCTGCTGGGCGGTCGCCGTGGTGATCCTGGCGGCCAGGGAGGAACCGAGGCTGCCCGTGCCGGGGTTGGTCAGCACCGTCATCCTCGGCCGCGCCGTGGCGTTCGCGGTGGTGAGCGCCGCGAGGGAGGTGGTGAAGTCCGAGGGGATGACCAGGGCGCCGTAGATCTTTCCAGAGGACAACTGGTCCTGGGCCTGGGCCCGGGTGAGCCGCCGCCAGTCGGCCGTGCCCGAGCTGTCCCTGGCGAAGACGGCATCGGTGACCTGCGTGCCCACGTTCTGCCGCTGTCCGGTCAGCGGCCGGCCGGTGTCCGCGTCGACGATGCCGATGGGCAGGTCGTGCAGTTGCCTGTTCGGGTTCACGATGCCGCCCATGTAGAGCAGCGACAGCAGCAGCGCGAGCAGCCCGGTCAGGACGCTGGGCACCAGCCACAGCTTCGGACGCCGCAGAAGCACGACGGCACGTGCCTGGAAGGGGATGTCGCCACGGTCACCGCCTTCACGGTCACGGCCTTCACGATCGCTCCCGTCTCGGTCACGGCCTTCCCGGTCACGGCCTTCCCGGTCACGGCCTTCCCGGTCGCCGCCTTCACGCTCGCTCCCGACTCGGTCACGACTTTCCCGGTCGCCGCCGTCCCGGTCACCGCCTTCACGCTCGCTCCCGTCTCGGTCACGGCCTTCACGGTCGCCGCCGTCCCGGTCAAGGCCTTCCCGGTCGCCGATGTCACGGTGGCCGTCGGCCCCATGGCTGTCGTGAAGGTCGCCGTCGCCGCGGTCGATGCCCTCACGGTCACTGCTGTCGGCGGCCATGGTTCTCCGTAAGTTGTCAGGCGGCCCGGGACGGCGGAGGCGGCGGACCGCACCGGCGATCCCGGCGGTCCCGGCGACCCCGGCGCCACCCGCCCAGGTCAGGATGCGGCGTACGACGGTGAGGCGTTCGACGACTCGCCGAGTTCCCACCGCGGCCAAGGGCCTGGCCCGGGCATCGGACCGGCTCCCGGACGGAACACTTACAGAGCATGTGTTCGATCCTCGGAGGCTAGACTTGTCTTGTAGTGGTGTCAGACGTCCGGCGGGATCACCGGGCTCGTCGGCGTCACAGCCCCCGCACAGGGAGCGTGACCGCGCATGAAACCCCGAGGCAACGGCCGTGGCAGGCGGCTCGGCCTGACGCGCGACAAGGTGATCGCCGCTGCGGTGACGATGATCGAGCGGGAGGGAATCGACTCGTTCTCCCTGCGGCGGCTGGCCACCGAGCTCGACGTCGAGGCGATGTCGCTCTACAACCACGTGTCGAACCGGGACGCGCTGCTCGACGGCGTCGCCGAGCTACTGCTCGCCGAGGTCGACTTCTCCGGGACGGACATCGGAACGTGGCAGGACCGCGTACGCGCGCACGCGGCCGCCTTCCGTGCCGCCGCGCTCCGGCACCCCAAGGCCTTCCCCCTGGTGCTCACCCGTCCCTCGAAGTCACCGGAGGCGCTGGAGACCATCCACTCCGCGCTGACCTGCTTCGACGAACTCGGCCTTCCTCCGGAGGAGTTGGTCCACACCCTGCGCAGCATCTCCGCCTACATCGTGGGCACGATCATGCGGGAGCTGGGCCATTCGATCTCTCTGGGCACCTGGGACCCCAGCCACGCCCCGCGGCGGATCGAGGAGCTCACGGCGACGGGTGATCCCCTGCTGGCCACCGTCGCGCCGTACTTGGCCGTCGGCGACCACGACATCGAGTACGCGTACGGCATCGAGCTGCTGATCGCCGGGATCGCCGCCCGGATGGGAGTGCCGTACGACGGCGGCCCCCGCACCGCGACGCGGACCTCGCCCGCGCCGTAAAGCGGCGCTCTTCGGCCACGCGGTCAGCGCGCGCCGCACCCCCGGCCCCTGGCTTGATGCCACTGCCCGATCGCATCATCCTTGTACATATGGCGACATTGCCGGGTGATACGGGGCATGCCACCACGGCCGAAGACGCCATGGCGCTCGTCGACGAACGCGGAGTCGTCACGGGCTGGAGCGAGGGAGCTCGCCTGCTGACGGGATACACGGCCGAGGAGGTCACCGGACGGCCGGTGTCGGAGCTGGTGCACGGGGACACCGAAGCGGCCGGGCGGGAGCTGTGCACCAGCGGCGGCACGGTGGTGGCCGTACGCCGTCGGGACGGGCGGCGGACGGAGCTGGCCCTGCGGGTCTGCCCGCTGCTCGGCGGGAACGGGGAACGGCGGGGATACGTGGTCACCGCGACGCTCGACGAGGGGGGCCAGGCGCTGGGAGAGCTGGCGTTCCGGCAGTCCTCGATGGCGATGTCGATCCTCGACACCGACCAGCGGTACCTGCGGGTGAACGAGACGGCGTGCCGGGTCATGGGCCGAACGGAGGCGGAGTTCCTCGGCCGCCACTTCCCGGACATCGCGGAGAACGAGGAGCACAGCCGCGGCTTCCTGCGCCATCTGCGCAAGGTCGTCCGGACGGGACGGGCCGTGCACTACGAGAGCTGGACCCGGGCGCCCACCGGGGCGCGGACACACGCCTGGAACACCGAGATGTGGCCGCTGCGGGGCCCTTCCGGGCAGGTGCTCGGCGTCGCGCTCGCCGCGTTCGACAGCAGCGAGCAGTACTGGGCCAGACAGCGGCTCGCCCTGCTGAACAAGGCCGCCACCAGTATCGGTACGCGGCTCGACGTGATCCACACCGCCCAGGAGCTGGCGGAGCTGGTGGTGCCCCGGCTGGCGGACTTCGTCAGCGTGGACCTGCTGGACTCCGTGCTCCAGGGCGAGGAACCCACCGTCGGCCCGGTGGACACCGATCTGGAACTGCGCCGCGTCGCGCATCACTCCCGTACCTCCGGAGTGCCCGAGGCGGCGATCGCCCTCGGCGCCGCCGACGTCTATCCGCCCGCCTCACCGCCGGCCCGCGCGCTGGCCACCGGCAACCCGGTGCTCACCAGGACCGGCGAATCCGACCTCGACGGCTGGCTCGGGCGGCACGGCGACCGGTCCGCGAAACTGCGGGAGGCGCGGGACCACGACTTCTCGCTGATGGCCGTACCTCTGGTGGCTCGCGGTACGACCCTCGGCGTGGCGGTCTTCGTACGGCTGCTCACGGAGCGCAGTCCCGACCCCTTCGACCACGACGACGTGTCGCTCGCGCGGGAGCTGGCCAGCCGTGCCGCCGTCAGTGTCGACAACGCCCGCCGCTACACCAGGGAGCGCACCACCGCGCTGGCCCTGCAGCGCAGTCTGCTGCCCCGGGCGATGGCGGACCAGGCGGCGGTCGAGTTCGCCTCCCGCTATCTGCCCGCGCACTCCAAGGCGGGCGTCGGCGGCGACTGGTTCGATGTGATCCCGCTGTCCGGCACCCGGGTGGCGCTGGTCGTCGGGGACGTCGTCGGACACGGCATCCACGCCTCCGTCACGATGGGCCGGCTGCGGACGGCGGTGTGGACGCTGGCCGATGTCGATCTGCCCCCGGACGAGTTGCTGACCCATCTCGACGACCTGGTCGGGCACTTGTCGGGCGACGACAGCGGGGTGGGCGGCGAGCTCGGCGCGACCTGTCTGTACGCGGTGTACGACCCGGTGGCCCGGCGGTGCGCGATCGCCTCGGCCGGGCATCCGCCGCCCGCCGTGCTGTTCCCCGACGGAACCGTCGAGGTGCTCGGGGTGGCCGCGGGGCCGCTGCTCGGTGTCGGTGGCCTGCCCTTCGAGTCCACCGAGGTGGACATGCCGGAAGGCGCTGTGCTCGCCCTCTACACGGACGGGCTCGTGGAGGCCCGCGACCTCGACGTGGACGAGGGCACCGCCGTGCTGTGCACCGCCCTGGCGGCCCCGGCCGGGGACCTGGAGGACGCCTGCGACAACGTACTGAAGGCACTGCTCCCGGAGCGGCCCGCCGACGACGTCGCCCTGCTGCTGGCCCGCACCCGCGCCCTGGACACCGGACAGGTCGCCGTCTGGGACCTGCCCGCCGATCCCGCGGTGGTGGCCGCCGCCCGCCAGCACGCCACCGAGCGGCTCACCGAGTGGGGGCTCGACGAGGCCGCCTTCGTCACCGAACTCGTCGTCAGCGAACTGGTCACCAACGCCATCCGCTACGGCGGCGCCCCCATCCAGCTCCGGCTGATCCGCGACCGCACCCTCATCTGCGAGGTGTCCGACGCGAGCAGCACGTCTCCCCATCTGCGCCGGGCCCGCACATACGACGAGGGCGGCCGCGGCCTCCTCCTGGTCGCCCAGCTCACCGACCGCTGGGGCACCCGCCCGACCGGCACCGGCAAGACGATCTGGGCGGAGCAGACGCTTCCCACCGCCCTGTGACGACTCGCGGCCTCGGCGACCGCCGACGCGACCGGCTGCGGCGCCGGCGGCGACGAGGCGCCTGGCCGACCGGGCGCCCAGGACACTGGCGAGATGCCAGGCCACACCGGAGTCGAGACCGGCGGGAGACCGAGTCGTTTCCGCCTCGGATCGTGTTGCTCGCTCGCCCGCGACCCTTCGGCTGCCGGACACCGTGGCGTCACACCGGACGGGAACGTTTCCGCCGTCCCCTCCTGCTGCCCCGGCTTGTATCCGTCCGACCCGCGCCGCGCGGGCGTGACGCGGAAGGACGACGTGCGCCGTGTCCCTGCTGCCGCTCGACGATGTGCCCGGACCACTCCCCGCTCCGGTCCGCTCCCCCTCCGTCGCACGCCTCGCCGGCCGGGCGCTGACCCTGCTCCCGGTCCTGCTGATCGGCGCGTGGGCGGCGATCGACTGGCGCGCCATGTGCGCCGGCGCCGCCCGGCTGGCCTCCGCCGACCCCTGGTGGCTGCTGGCCGGGGTCTTCTTCACCTGCCTGGGCTGGGTGGCCGCCGCGTGCGTCCGGCAGGGCGCCGTACCCGAACGGCTCCCGCCCGGGCTGCTGTTGGCGTCGCAGTTCGCCGCCGGAGCCGCTAACCACGTCCTTCCGGCGAGCATCGGGGCCCACGCGGTCACCCTGCGCTTCCTTCAGGGGCGCGGCATACCCCTCGCACGGGCCACCGCCTCGCTCGCCCTGTACTCACTGGTCAAGCCGCTGGCGAAGACGCCCGTCCTCATCGTCTTCGTGGTGGCCTTCCCGGACACGCTCCGGCTCGGCCAACTCGCCCCCGGCAAGGGGACGTTGCTCCTGGCCGTCGGCGGGGTGACGCTCGGTCTCGCCACCGCTTCCCTGCTCGTGACGGTCGTACGTCCGCTGCGTCGCCCCCTCCTCGGCTTCGTACGCACCGCCCTGACCGACATACGGCTCCTGCACACCCGGCCCAGCCGCGTCCTCGCCCTGTGGGGCGGGTCGGCGGCCGCTCCCGTCCTTCAGGGAAGCGTGATCGCCTCCGTCGGATTCTCACTCGGGCTGCCGTTGTCCTGGGCGGAGGTGGTCTTCGCGCTCCTCCTCGCCACCACCGCCGTGGGGGCCGTGCCCGCGCCGGGCGGCATCGGCCCGGTGGACGCGGCGCTGGTGTTCACCATGGTCGCGTTCGGCGCGCCGATGGGCCTGGCCACGACGACCGTCATCGGCTACCGCGTCCTGACGGTCTGGGCGCCGCTGCTCCCGGGCGCGCTGGTGCTCTCGCTCCTCGTACGCCGCGAGGTGCTGTGAAGCCGAAGGGGCCGCCCGGTACGCCCCCGGAACGCCGACGCACGATCCGCGGCACGAAGCCCAGCCCTTCACTTTCCGTAATATGGAAACTTGATTTCGCATGCCGATAGAATAAGATCACGCACCGTCGACCGTCAGCCCTCAGTTCCGGAGCCCGCATGAACGACCGCCCCGTCGCCCTGATCACCGGTTCGTCGTCCGGGATAGGTGCCGCGACAGCCCGCCGGTTCGCCGCCGAGGGAATGCGCGTGGTCGTCAACTCCGCGTCCAGCGTCGAGTCGGGCGAGAAACTCGCGGCCGAGCTGCCCGACGCGGTCTACGTTCAGGGTGACGTGTCCGACGCCGCGGACGCCCGGCACATCGTCGACGCCGCGATCGCCGCGTACGGACGACTGGACGTACTCGTCAACAACGCGGGAACCACGCGCTTCATCCCGCTCGACGATCTCGACGCCGTCGACGCCGACACCTGGCGGGCCATCCTCGACATCAACGTCATCGGCACCTGGCAGGTGACCGCCGCCGCCGTCCCCCATCTGAAGGCGTCCGGCTCGGCGGCGGTCATCAACATCTCGTCCGTCTCCGGAAGCCGGGCCCTCGGCAGTTCCATCCCGTACGGAGCGAGCAAGGCGGCCGTCAACCATCTGACGCGCATGCTCGCGGCCACCCTCGGCCCCGAGATCCGGGTCAACGCCCTTGCCCCGGGGCTGATCGAAACGCCGTGGTACGACGAGGCGCCCAAGGTCCTGGAGGACTCGCGCGAGTGGGTCGCGGCACACACACCACTGCGCCGGGCCGGCACACCGGAGGACGTGGCCGAGGCCGCCCTCGCCCTGGTGCGCGCGACCTACACGACCGGGGACGTGCTCTCCCTGGACGGCGGCCGCCACGTCGTCTGACAGCACCCAGGGCTGCCGATGTCGCACCGATCGGCGCACCCGGCGCGACAACGGCTGCTCAGTGCCCGGCTCGAACGACGCCCCGAGGTCCCTCCGGTTCAGGCTTCGTCGGGCGTCAGCCTCAGCGAAATGCTGTTGATGCAGTACCGCTGGTCGGTGGGAGTGGCATAGCCCTCCCCTTCGAACACATGCCCGAGGTGAGACCCGCACCGGGCACACCGCACCTCCGTCCGCACCATCCCGTGCGACCGGTCGTCGATCAGCTCGACCGCGTCCGTGTCCTTCGGGTCGAAGAAGGACGGCCAGCCGCAGTGCGACTCGAACTTCTCGTTCGAGGTGAAGAGTTCCGCACCGCAGGCGCGGCAGGAGTAGACGCCCTTGGTCTTGGTGTCGGTGTACTCACCCGTGAAGGCGGGTTCGGTCCCCGCCTTCCGCAGGACCGTGTATTCGGCCGGGGTCAGCTCCGCGCGCCACTGCTCGTCCGGCTTGTCGACGTCGTACGACATGAAGCTCAACCCCTCACGAAAGCTACGGCTACCGCGCCAGGCGGGTCAGGATCTCGGGTCCGAGGTCCGTGACGTCACCCGCGCCCATGGTGAGAACGAGATCACCGGGCTTGGTCATTCCCGCCACGACCGAGGGAACCTCGGCCTTGTCGTGAACCGGCGTCACGTCCGCGCCCGCAGCCCGTGCCGCCTCGATGATCAGCTCGCTGGTGACGCCCGGGATCGGGTCCTCGCGGGCCGGGTAGATGTCCAGGACGACGGAGGCGTCCGCCAGGGACAGCGCCTGGCCCATCTCCTTGCCCAGCTCCTGGGTGCGGGAGAACAGGTGGGGCTGGAAGACCACGAGGACGCGGCCGGAGGCCCCGGCGCGCATCGCCTCCAGGTCGGCCGTCATCTCCGTCGGGTGGTGCGCGTAGGAGTCGATGACCTGGACGCCGGCCTCCTCGCCCTTCAGCTGGAGGCGGCGCTTCACGCCCGTGTAGGAGGCGAGGGCCGGGGCCAGCTCGGCCGCCGGGATACCCAGCGCCACACCCGCCGCGAGCGCCGCCACCGCGTTGCTCGCGTAGTGGCGGCCGGGGACGGAGACCGCGAAGGTGAGCGGCGCGCCGTCCAGCTCGACGGTGACCTCGCTCGTCAGGCCCTGGGGCACGACGGAGAGGATGCGCACGTCCGCGTCCCGCGATTCGCCGTACGTCACCACGCGGACGTCACGGGCCGTGACGCGCCGGGTCAGCTCCCTCGCACCCGCGTGGTCCGCCGAGATCACCAGCGTGCCGCCCTCGGTGACGCGGTCCACGAACGACTCGAACGACTCGTAGATCTCGTCCATGGACGCGTAGTTGGCGTGGTGGTCCAGCTCCACGTTGAGGATGATCGCGACCTCGGGCGCGTACTTGTGGAAGCTGCGGTCCGACTCGTCGGCCTCGGCGACGAAGATCTCGCCCTCGCCGTGCAGGGCGTTGGAACCGGGGGCGTCGAGGTCGCCGCCGATCGCGTACGACGGGGACAGACCCAGCGACGACAGGGACACCGCCAGCATCGACGTCGTGGTCGTCTTGCCGTGGGTGCCGGCGACGGCGATCGGGCGCAGGCCGTCCATCAGACGGGCGAGGGCGTCCGAGCGGTGGACCACCGGGATGCCGAGCTCCGCCGCGCGGGCCAGCTCGGGGTTGTCGGCGCGGATCGCCGAGGAGACCACGACGCAGGTGGCGTCGGAGGCGAGGTGGTCGGCCGCGTGGCCGATGTGCACCGTCGCGCCGAGCGCGCGCAGGGCCTCGGCGGTCGCGGACTCCTTCGCGTCGCTGCCCGCCACCTTGGCCCCGCGCTGCGCGAGGATCTTCGCGATGCCCGACATTCCGGCGCCGCCGATGCCGATGAAGTGCGGTCGGTCCATGGCGGTAGGAAGGCCGGGTGCCATGCGCTGTTCTCCCCAAGATCCGGTACGAGGCTGAGCGCGCCCACGGACGGAGCGCGCCCCCAGCCTATTGCGTGCGGCGTCCGGCGCCCTGCAAGGGGCGTCGGCGATGGTGCCGGGGCGGCGGCGACGATGCCGGGACGGGGGGCGATGGTGCCGGGACGCGGGGCGATGGTGCCGGGACGGGAGCGCGGGAGGGCGGCGTCCGTCATGCGGCTCCGCCGCGCGGGTGCGACCAGCCACGCGGCACCGCACCCACACGGCACCGCACCCCCGCGACACCCCCACCCCCGCGCCGCCGACCGCGCCCACGGCCGAGCCCAGGCGGGGGCGTCACGCCTTGCTGTGCGAGAACAGCTTCAGCACCGGCACACCGACCTTGTGGCGGGCCCGGGAGGCCCAGTCGCGGTGGAAGAACTCCTCCACGTAGTGCGGGTCGGTCAGCACGATGACCTCGTCGGCGTCGATCTCGTCGACGAGCGCCTTCAGGGCGTCCAGCGGATGGTCCTCGATGAGCCGGCCCTCCGCCTCGCTGCCGGCCGAGCGCAGCGCCAGCAGCGACACGTCGAGGGCCTGCTGCCCCTGTCCGACGGCGTCCTCGCCCTCCGGCGTCTCGTTCTCGTGGGCCGCCTCGTCCAGCTCACCGAGCGCGACGTCGTCGATGGCCCGCAGCAGCCGGTCCGCCTGGTCACCCCGGGGCTGGAGCAGCACATGGAAGGCGACGGTCTCGTCCCCGTGCAAGGTGGTGACGAACTCCACGTCGGCGGATGTCAGGGCCTTCTCGATCATCAATACGCTCGTGAACACGACAGGCGCGCCCTTCTCCTCCGTGGGCCGTCCATAGGCCCCTGCGGAAACCATCCTGCCCCGTGACCGCACGGGGTCTGCGAGATTTAGTGTGCCCGGCGGAAGATAAACGGAACGGACCATTCCGCCTACTTGTCAGGTGCGACGGTATCGGGTGTAGAGGAACCCGGCCTCCTCCAGCAGGGACACGAGTTCGAACCGTGCGGGGACCGGGATCGAAGGCCCTCCGGCGATCCGCTGCGCGTCTCCCGCGGCGAGCAGGGGGGACACGCTCAGACAGAGCTCGTCGAGCACTCCGGCCGCGACCAGCTGGCCCAGCAGCCGCGGGCCGCCCTCGGTCAGCAGCCGGGTGAGGCCGAGGTCGCCGAGCGCCCGTACCGCGCGGGCGGGGTCCACGCCCGCCCCGTCCCCGGCGATCACCACCCGGGCGCCCGCCTTCTCGGCCGCCGCGACCCGGTCCGGGGCCGCCGCGGCGCCCGTCAGGACCAGGGTGGGCACCAGGGGCGAGGTGAAGAGCGGCAGCGTGAAGTCCAGGTCGAGGCTCGCCGTGACGACCGCGATCGCGGGCGCGGGACCCTGCCCGGCGACCTCCCGGCGCGCGGCGAAGGCCTCACGCGCGCGTGCCGGGCGGTAACCCTCCTGGCGTACCGTTTCCGCACCGACCATCACGACGTCGGCGAGCCCGCGCAGCACGCCGAAGACGCGCATGTCGGTGGCGCTGGAGATGGGCTGCGAGCGCCCGTCGTGCTGGGCGGCGCCGTCGAGCGTGGAGACCATGTTGGCCCGCAGCCAGGGCGTGCGGACGTCCGGGTAGGCGTACGCCTCGGCCAGTTCGTCGAGCCCCCACTCACGGTCCGTCGTGTCCGGCCCCTGGGCCCCGCCCGAGGCCTGGGCTGCTGTTTCGTAGGTCACAGGGAACAGGCGTCGCATGACGTGCAGTGTGGCACGGCCCGTACAGTGGTTAACCGTGTCGTCCACCACCACCGCCTCCGGGATCGACCCGATAGCCGACGCGGCCCCGCTGTCCCTGTGCGCCCGCGAGCCGCACGTCCCCGCCGACCGGCTCGTCGCCGAGATGGTGCCGCCGCCACGCTTCGACTCGGTGCGCTTCGCCACGTACATCCCGGACCCGAACCAGCCGAGCCAGAACGAGGCCGTACGCGTGCTCGAAGGCTTCACGGGCGGTCTCGGCGGGGCGCACGCCACGGGCGCCGGAAAGCGCCGGCTGTTCGGCTTCGGCAAGGCCCCGAAGGCTCCCGCCGGCCCCCGCGGCGTCTACCTGGACGGCGGGTACGGCGTCGGCAAGACCCACCTGCTGGCCTCCCTGTGGCACGCGACCCCGGCGGAGCCCGCGCTCAAGGCGTTCGGCACCTTCGTGGAGCTGACGAACCTGGTCGGCGCGCTCGGCTTCCAGAAGACCGTGCAGACGCTCTCGGGTCACCGTCTTCTGTGTATCGACGAGTTCGAGCTCGACGACCCCGGCGACACCGTGCTCGTCTCCACGCTGCTCGGCAAGCTGGTCGACGCGGGTGTCGCGCTCGCCGCCACCTCGAACACACTGCCGGGCAAGCTCGGCGAGGGGCGGTTCGCGGCGGCCGACTTCCTGCGCGAGATCCAGGGCCTGTCGGCGCACTTCCGCCCGCTGCGCATCGACGGCGAGGACTACCGCCACCGCGGGCTGCCCGAGGCCCCGGCTCCGTTCTCCGACGAACAGGTCACGAAGACGGCGTACGCCACCGCCGGCGCGTCCCTCGACGACTTCCCGCACCTGCTCGACCACCTCGCGCGCGTCCACCCCAGCCGGTACGGTGCTCTGACGGACGGCCTCAGGGCCGTGTGCCTCACCGACGTCCAGCCGGTGCCGGACCAGTCGACGGCGCTGCGCCTCGTCGTGCTGGCCGACCGTCTGTACGACCGCGAGGTACCGGTTCTCGCCTCCGGAATGCCCTTTGACCAGCTGTTCAGCGAGGAGATGCTGAACGGCGGCTACCGCAAGAAGTACTTCCGCGCGATATCCCGGCTCACGGCGCTGGCGCGGGACGCCAAGGGGCTGGTGGAAGCGTAGTTTCCGGCCGCCGAGGTATCGGTTCCGGCCCTCTTCGGGGTGAAACTTTGAGTTAACCCTGCAAACAACTTGCCTTGTTAACCTATGTGTTGACATTGAGAGAAGAGGCGCGGGGAGGGGGCGCATGCTTCGAGGTACGACGGCCCGGACCCTGTTCATGGTGCTCGCCGCCGTCCTGATCAGTCTGCAGCTCTTGTGTCCTGACGATTCGTTCGCGTCCGCGCACAGAGGTGAGGTCGCCTCCAGCGCCGAGGCCGAGCATCCGCACAAGGTGGCGCCGCCCCTGGGCGCCCGCCAGCGGATCCGCGACGAGGACCTCGTCCCCGAGCCGCCGACGCGCGCCCTGTTGGAGAGCGATCCCGCGGGCACATACCCCCCGGCCCCCCTCACCGCCACGCATCCCCGCACGTCGAGATCCTCCGTCGACCATTCCCCCGCGGGACTTCAGGTCTTCCGCTGCTGAGCGGAGCGCTACCCCCCACGCTCCGTTTCGTAAGCCGACGCGCCCTCATGGCGCGCCAGGAGGAACCGACATGCAGCCCCTCATCGACCATGCCCGCTCCTTCGGCCGGCGGCCCGAGGAATTCGCCTCGCTCGCCCACGGCCAGTCCCCCCAAGTGCTGTTCATCACCTGCTCCGACTCCCGGGTCGTCCCGGCCCTGATCACCGGCGCCCGCCCGGGCGAGCTCTTCGAGCTGCGCACCGCGGGCAACATCGTCCCGCCGTACGTCCCCGGCCGGCCGACCTCCGAGGCGGCCACCGTCGAGTACGCGGTGGACGTGCTCGGCGTCCAGGAGATCGTGGTCTGCGGCCACTCGCACTGCGGCGCCGTGGGCGCGCTGGTGCGCGGCGAGGACCTCACCGCCGTACCGGCCGTCCGCGACTGGCTCGCCCAGGCCGAACCCCCGTCCGACGTGCCGGACGACGACCCGGCCGTCGCCGGCGCGGTGTGCAACCACGTCCTCGCCCAATTGCTCAGGCTCCGCGCCTACCCCTGTGTGCAGCGGGCCCTGACGGCTGGTCAGCTGCGCGTGCACGGCTGGTACTACGAGGTGCACACCGGCGCCGTGCGCGTGCACCGGCCGGACACCGACTCCTTCGAGGCGCTGTGAGCGCCGCGATGAAGTACCCGGGCCTCGCGGGGCGATTCCCCCACCTGCGGCAGGACTTCGCCGCCTCGATCGTGGTGTTCCTGGTCGCCCTGCCGCTGTGCGTGGGCGTCGCCGTCGCCTCCGGCGTACCGGCCGAACTCGGGCTGGTCACCGGCATCGTGGGCGGTGTCGTCACCGGCCTGATGCGCGGCAGCAGCCTCCAGGTGTCGGGCCCGGCCGCCGGGTTGACCGTGCTGGTCTTCGAGGCGGTACGGGCGTACGGGCTCGCCGTCCTCGGAGTCGTCGTGCTCGCCACGGGAGTCCTCCAACTCCTCATGGGCGCCCTGAAGCTGGGGCGTTACTTCCGGGCGATCTCGGTGGCCGTCGTCGAGGGCATGCTGGCCGGGATCGGTCTCGTGCTGATCGCCGGGCAGCTCTACTCGATGGCGGGCCTCAAGGCACCGGCGTCCGGGCTCGACAAGATCACCGGACTGCCCGAGGCGCTCGTCGACACGGCCCGCAGCACCGAGGCGCTGGCCTCGGTCGGGCTCGGGGCCGGCACCATCGCCGTACTGGTCCTGTGGAAGCGGCTGCCACGGCGCGTGCGTACGGTGCCGGGGGCGCTCGGCGCGGTCGCGCTGGCCACCCTCGCCGCCCTGGCGTTCGCACTGCCCGTGGCCACGGTCGAGGTGCGGGGGCTGGTCGGCTCGGTACAGCTGCCCTCCCTCGACGCCCTCGGCGAGCTCGCGCACCCCGGCGTGCTCGGCACGCTCCTCGCCTTCACCCTGATCGCCTCCGCCGAATCCCTGTTCAGCGCCGCCGCCGTGGACCGGCTGCACGACGGGCCGCGGACCGACTACGACAAGGAGCTGATGGCGCAGGGCGCGGGCAACACGGTCTGCGGGCTGCTCGGTGCGCTGCCGATGACCGCCGTGATCGTCCGCAGTGCGGCGAACGTCCAGGCGGGAGCGCGGACGAAGGCGTCCCGCGTGCTGCACGGCGTGTGGCTGCTGTTGTTCGCGGCGCTACTGCCCGCCGCGCTCGGGGTCATCCCGCTGCCCGCCCTCGCGGGCGTCCTGGTGCACGCGGGCTGGAAGCTCATTCCGCTCCGCGCGATAGCGTCGCTGTGGCGCGAGCACCGGGGCGAGGCGCTGATCCTCGTCGTCACCGCCGTGTCGATCGTCGCCGTCAGCATGTTCGAGGGCGTCCTGATCGGGCTCGCGCTGGCGGTCGTCAAGACGGCGTGGGAGGCCTCGCACGTACGTCTGGAGGTCATAGACAAGGGCGCGGGTCCCGTCCAGGCGTACCTGTCGGGCAACGCGACCTTCCTGCGGCTGCCCAAGATGCTGGACAGCCTGGAGGCGCTGCCGCAGGACCGGCCCGTCGAACTGGACCTCTCCGGTCTGCACCATCTGGACCACGCGTGCCGGACCGCGCTGGAGAACTGGTCGGCGCGGCACAGTGCGACGGGAATCGAGCCGGTGAAGGTCACCGATCCGGTGACGGCCACGGATCGGGTGAAGGCCACGGATCGGGTGAAGGCCACACCGGTGCCGCCGGGGTCGTGAAGCGCTCGTGAACCAGGGGCTGGGCTCGCTTCACGGCGAGCCCGGCCCTACGACGTAAAATAGACATACTGGTCATCATTGGCGGCTCGGAAGGGGGTCGTCATGCTCGAGGAACTCATCGTCGCGGGGGTGGCGGCAGGTTCGGCCTGTCTGGTCTATGTCACGGCGGCGGCCCGGGTCGTCAAGCAGTACGAGCGCGGGGTGGTCTTCCGGCTGGGACGGCTGGCCGGTGATGTGCGCGGTCCGGGCTTCACCATGGTGATCCCGGGCGTGGACCGGCTGCGCAAGGTCAACATGCAGATCGTGACGCTGCCCATTCCGGCCCAGGAGGGCATCACCCGGGACAACGTGACGGTCCGGGTCGACGCGGTCGTCTACTTCAAGGTGGTCGACGCGGCGAACGCGATCATCCAGGTCGAGGACTACCGCTTCGCGGTCTCGCAGATGGCGCAGACCTCACTGCGGTCCATCATCGGCAAGAGCGACCTCGACGACCTCCTCTCCAACCGCGAGAAGCTCAACCAGGGCCTGGAGCTGATGATCGACAGCCCGGCGATCGGCTGGGGCGTGCAGATCGACCGGGTGGAGATCAAGGACGTGTCGCTGCCGGAGACGATGAAGCGCTCGATGGCCCGGCAGGCCGAGGCCGACCGGGAGCGGCGCGCCCGGATCATCAACGCGGACGCGGAGCTCCAGGCCTCCAAGAAGCTCGCGGAGGCTGCCGGGGTCATGTCGGAGCAGCCCGCCGCGCTCCAACTGCGGCTGCTGCAAACGGTGGTGGCGGTCGCCGCCGAGAAGAACTCGACGCTGGTCCTGCCCTTCCCGGTGGAGCTGCTGCGGTTCCTGGAGCGCGCACAGGCCGGACAGCCGCCCACCGCGGCCGAACAACCGCCCAGGGTCGAGCGGCCGACGCCCGAGCGACCCGATGAGCTCGTCGAGCCCCTCCCCCTCAGTGAAGTCGTGTCGCTGGATGAGCCCGAGCCGCTGGATGAGCCCGGCCCGTCCGACGAGCCGGTGGCTCTCGACGTGCCGGAGGAACCCGATGAGTTCAGGGGCGACAAGTGACCGCGGATCAATTCCCCTGCCCGCCGGCCCATCCGCTGCCGGCGTCGTCGGCATGAAGCGTGCCGCTGTGAACACGACGACGCCGGAGAGTGTCCCGGCGCGCTGACCGCTGACGTGAGTCCGAAGCCCCGGGTCGAGTGCCCCGGGGCTTCGCCGTGCGGGCACCGTCCCTCCCTCGTGAGGAGACCGCCATGCACGACCACCGCCGACTCGGCCGCGACCTGCACCTGTTCGACACCGACCCCTTGATCGGCGCGGGCCTGCCGTACTGGCTGCCCGACGGCGCTGCCGTGCGGCACGCCCTGGAGGAGTACGCCCGCGACGCCGAGCGGCGGGCGGGCTAGCGGCACGTGTACTCACCCGTGCTGGGCAAACGGGAGCTGTACGAGATCTCCGGGCACTGGTCCGGGCCGCGTGGACGCCGAGTGCGGCGTACGCCTGTCTGATCAACTCCAGGGCGGCGTGGGCCTCTTGGGCCACCTGGTCCGGGGTGCAGAAGACGTGCGCGTCGTTGAGCTGGATGGCGCGGACGCGGGTGAGTCCGCCGAGCACGCCGGACAGCTCGGAGCGGTACATGGCCGAGCGCTTCGACCTGCACTGCACCGGCCCCGACGGCGCGAAACACCGGCCGGTCGTGGTCCACCGCAGCGTCATCGGCAGCCTGGAACGGGCCGTCGCCCACCTCATCGAGGTGCACGGCGGAGCGTTCCCGGCCTGGCCGGCCCCGACCCAGCTGGTGGCCCTGCCGGTCTCCGACGCCGAGGCCGACGGGGCGGCGGGCTGGTGCGCTGCCGCGACCGGGGGCTCCGGGCCGAGCTCGCCACCCCGGACCAGGGCACCCTGGGTGCCCGGGTGCGCGCCGCCCGCCTCGTCCCGTACCAGGCGGTGATCGGCCCCAGGGAGGCCGCCGCCGACCGGATCGCCCCGCGCCTGCGCGACGGCCGCCGCCTCGACGCCCTCCCCCCACCGAGACCCTGCATCACATCGCACGGTTGATCGAATCTCACAGCACCGACCTGCTCGACCACGACCATGAGGCCTGATCGCGAGTAGCGGGCCCCGGCCGCCCGTCGCACCATCGAGGGACACGGCCGGAAGGGGTACGCGGTGGCCAAGAAGGACGGCAAAAGTGACGGCAAAAAGGACGGGAAGAGGGACGGCGGGAAGGCCGACAGGAAAAGCGACACGAAGAACGGCAGGAAGGACGGCGGGGAGCGCAGCGAGGTAAAGCCTCGGGGCAAGGCCGGGAACGAGGCGAGGGGCAAGGTCGAAGCGGCGGCGAAGGGCCGGGAGCAGGCGCCCGACCACCTCCGCGAGCTGCTGCGCCTGCGCGGCGGCCAGAGCGTCGACCTCTCCTCGTACCGCACCCGGGCCACCCCCGCCGGTCCGCCCGACAAGGCCGCCGGTCTCGCCGCCACCGCCCGCATGGGCGAACACCTCGCCGGCCTCCAGGAACGCCTGTGGGCGGCGAGCACGGCCGGTGACCGGCGCCGTGTCCTGCTGGTCCTCCAGGGCATGGACACGAGCGGCAAAGGCGGCACGGTCAAGCACGTCACCAGGCCTCTCAACCCCTCGGGCTGCCGCATCCGGGCCTTCAGGGCGCCGACCCCCGAGGAGCGCAAGCACCCCTTCCTCTGGCGGATCAGGCGGGCACTTCCCGAGGCCGGCGAGATCGGCGTCTTCGACCGCTCGCACTACGAGGACGTCCTGATCGCCCGTGTCCGCGACCTGGCCCCGCACCGGGAGATCGCCCACCGCTACGGCGAGATCAACCGGTTCGAGCAGTCCCTGGCCGACGACGGCTTCACCATCGTGAAGTGCTTCCTGCACATCTCGTACGAGGAGCAGCGCCGCCGCCTCCTCGCCCGCCTCGACAACCCCGCCAAACACTGGAAGTTCAACGTCGGCGACATCGACGACCGCGACCTGTGGCCCGCGTACCAGAAGGCGTACGAGATCGCCCTGGAGCGCTGCTCGACCCCACAGGCTCCCTGGTACCTGATTCCCGCCGACCGCAAGTGGTACCGGAACTGGGCGATCAGCAAGCTCCTCCTGGAGCACCTGGAGGCACTGGATCCGCAGTACCCGAAGGCGGACTTCGACATGGAGGAGAGCCGGCGGCGCCTGCTCGCGCAGGCCCCGGACCCCGGTGCGCGGCTCTAGGCGGGTGACTTCGGCGCCGTATCCGCGCGGCATGGGCCTGAAATAATCCGATTATCACATTTATGTCGATATCTTCATTCGGTGATCATTCCTGTACGACGATTCGCCGCGACCTGTGCCCTCGGCACCCTCGGGATCGCGCTCGCCGCCTGTGGTGCCCCCGGCACCCCGCACACCGCCCGCCCAGGGCACCCCGCGTCCGCCACCAGCGCCGCTCCCTCCCGGCCGCCGACGCTCGCTCCCGGCCCCTCCGGGCTCACCCCCGTCTTCGAGAACGGCCCGCGTACGCCGGACAAGACCGTCGCGCTGACCTTCGACGCGGACATGACCGCGGATCAGGGGCCACGCGCCGCGGCCGGGGAGCACTTTGACAATCCGCAGCTGATCGCCACGCTGCGCGGGTTCAAGGTGCCGGCCACCGTGTTCATGACGGGGCGGTGGGCGGACGAGTATCCGCAGGAGGCCAAGGACATCGGGCAGGACCCGCTGTTCGAGGTCGCCAACCACTCGTACAGCCACTACGCCTTCACGGGCGACTGCTACGGGCTGCCGACCGTCCCCGAGGAGTCGATGCGCTCGGACGTGGAGCGGGCGTTCACCTCCATCAAGAAGGCGGGGGTGAAGAACGTGATGCCGTACTTCCGTTTCCCCGGTGGGTGCTACGACCAGCGGGCGCTGCGGGCGCTGAGCCCGCTCGGCGTGACCCCGGTGCAGTGGGACGTGGTGAGCGGGGACGCGTTCGCGACGGACGTGGATGCCGTGGCACGGCAGGTGCTGGAGGGCGTGCGGCCGGGGTCCGTGGTCGTGATGCACTGCACGCGGAGCGCCGCTCCCACGACCGAGCGGGCGCTGCACACGATCGTTCCCGAGCTGCGGAAGCAGGGGTACCGGTTCGTGAAGGTGTCCGAGCTCATCGGGGCGACGACAGGCGGGCACCGGTAGGCACGCCCCGGTCCCGGCCGACGACTGGCGGGCGCCCATGGGGACGCCCCGGTCCCGGCCTACGCTGGGACCATGAGCGACTACTGCGGCACGGACCCGGTCTCCACGCCTCCCGGCACGGACCCGGCCCCCGCGCCTCCCGGCACGGCGGGCGAGCCCTTCGCCGAGTGTGTGCTGTGCCAGAAGCCGACGGAGTACTCGGAGTCGTACAAGGGGATCACGCTGTGTCTGGTCTGTGAGTGGCAGGAGGCGCAGCGCAGCGCCTGCTCGGGCTGAGCGGCGCGGCTCAGCCCGACCGGCGGGTGGTGAGCGCGCAGGCCGCGGTGATCGCGGCCGCCGCCAGGAGCGCGGCACCCGCCAGCGGCAGCAGCGGCGCGGGAACCGTGCCGGCCCGCGAGCCGGTGATCAGGTCGGTGAGCGCCGCGTGGGCCGGGGAGCCCGTCACCACCAGCGCGAGGAGCGCCGCGAGCAGCATCGCGGGGACCGCGCGCCCCGGCGAGCGCAGCAGCGGCCAGGTCGTGAGCGCGCCGACGGCGGTGCCGAGCAGCGCGCAGACGAGGGCCGCGAGGAGCCCGGCGCCGGCCGCCGCGAGCACCGGCACCCGCTTCTGGTGGTCCGTGCTCGTCGGATCGCTGATCACCGTGACGATCACGGTCGCCGTCGCCCCGATGAGCACGGCCGCGCCCAGCGCGACGGCCAGGCAGGCCAGGTGCGCCCGTCCGGGGCCGACCGCCGCTCCCACGCAACCGCGTGCCGCGGGCGGCTCGTTGGTCGCGCAGATCCGTACCAGCCAGGCGGCGACGGGCAGCACGGCCGCCGCCGCGTAGCCCAGCGAGTCGAGCACCGGCTGGCCGCTCTGCACCCCGATGGCGAGGAACGCCGCGTACAGGATGAACGGCGGCAACCAGCGCTGGGAGCGCAGCAGGAGGGCGGCCTGGTAGCGGAGGAGGGCGGTCATCGGCGGCTTTCGGTGTCGAGGGGCGGTACGGCGGTTTCGGGGTGCTCACCCTGGGGGCGCGCGTGGCCGACGGTCACCACGTGCCAGGGCGGGCGGGCGTCCAGCAGCGACCTCAGCAGTACGTCGGAGTGCGACTCGGGCACGGTGAAGCGCGCCGGCCCGGTCGCGGTCCGCTCCACGGACGTCGCGAGCGCCGCCGCCTCGACGGGTGGCCGCGCCCCCGGCGGGCCCGCTGCCTCGACGACGACGTGTGGTCCGGCGACCGCCGAAGTGGTGCTGTCCGTACGGCGGTCGAGGGATCCTTCGAGCACCGTGTAGGTCACGTCCGGTGCCCCCGCCAAGCGGCGCGGGTCGTGGTCGACGAAGACCACGGAGGCGCCGGCCGCGGTGCGTTCCGCGACGGCGCGTTCCAGTTCGGCGCGGGCGGCGGTGTCGAGCCCGGTCCAGGCCTCGTCGAGGACGAGGAGTTCCGGCCCGGCGAGGAGGGCCTGGGCGACGGCGACTTTCTGGCTGCTGCCCTTGGAGAGCTCCGCCATGGGCGTACGGGCGTATCCGGCGGCGCCGAGCCGCTCCAGCCACTCGTCGGCGGCCCGGGCGGCGGCCGTACGGGGCAGGCCGTGGACGGCGCCGAGGTGGGTGAGGTACCCGGCCGCGGTGAAGGGGAGCGCGGCGGGGAAGCGCTCGGGGACGTACGCCGTGCGCGGGCGTCCGGTGATCCGGCCCTCGGTGGGCGCGTCGATCCCGGCGAGGAGACGCAACAGGGTTGATTTTCCGGTGCCGTTGGCGCCCTCGACGCGGATCAAGGTGCCGGGTTGGACGGTCAGGTCCACCCCGCGCAGCACCCAGGGCCCGCGGATGCCGTACCGGCGGCCGACCCCCTCCAGCCGTAGCTCCCCCTTCATGGCGCCCCTTCTCTCTCGTGCCGATCGTCCTCACCCGCCGCCGCTCGGCCTCGCTCGTCCTCGCGACCGCCCGGGAAAGAACCGATCTTCCGCCTGGCAGACTGGAGGACGTGACCAGTGATCCGGCCGTTCCCGGCGGCAGCCCCTTTCGTTCCGAGCGCACCGCGCGTGACGAGGCACAGCAGTTCGTGCTGCCGCTGGTCGTCCGCATCGAGAAGGCCGCTCCCCCGGCACGCACCGACGCCCTGGAGACCGCGGCCCGCGCCGTGCTGACCGTCCTCGACGACGAGCGGTCGCTCGGGGACGGCGAATGGGCGCAGGCGGTGCGGGACTGGCAGGACGCCAGGATCCGCAAGGTCGTCCGGCGGGCGCGCGGCGCCGAGTGGCGGCGGGCCGAGGCGCTGCCGGGTATCACGGTGACCGGGAAGTCCGCCGAGGTGCGCGTCTTCCCGCCGGTCCCGCTGGACGGCTGGCCCAAGGACCTGGCCCGGCTCCAGGTCTCCGGCACGGACCTCGACGACCCGGAGCCGCCGGTGGACGCCGACCTCTCCGCCCCGGTGCTCTGGCTCAACCCCGACCTCGACATGTCGGCCGGCAAGACGATGGCCCAGGCGGGGCACGGCGCCCAGCTGGCCTGGTGGGAACTGTCGGACGAGGAGCGGGCGGCCTGGCGTGACACGGACTTCGCGCTCACCGTCCGTGTCGCGGACCCGGCCCGCTGGCGTGAACTCACCACCTCCGGGCTGCCGTTGGTCCGCGACGCGGGATTCACGGAGATCGCCCCGGGGTCGTGCACGGTGGTCGCGGACCATCCGGCGCTGCGCGGCTGACAGGCCGTCCCCCACACCAACGCCCCCGCGTGGCAGGGAAGTTACCCGGGCGGGGCGAAGTGGCCGATCAAGGCGGACGGCCGGCGGGCGTGACCCTCACGGGGGAGGCGTCCACCGCGCATCAGCGTGACGATTCCGCAGCCCGCTCCAGAAGGTCTCCGTCAGGAGGCCCGGGTCATCCTCCCCCTCGACCGGCTCGACGGTCCGGTGCGGCTCACAGCACGGGCCGGCCGTACTCGATCTCAGCGGCCGGCCGACGTCTGGTCATCGCGTCCCAGCCCTCGGCCTCGGCCAGTTCTCGCGCGGCGGTGACGATCAGCCGCTCGCGCTCCACTCGTTCTCGCGCTCAGCTCGTTCTCGCTCTCTCGGGGCGTCTGGATCGACATGGCTGAAATGCTAGCGCCGCTAGTATTCATGTCGGGGCTATGCTAGCTTCGCTCCTGTTCCTGGCAGCGCTAGAAAAGGGGATCCGACATGCTCACACCGATCGCTTACGGCCTCGCCGGCGTGCTCGACCTGTTCGTCGTGTTCATCGGCGCGCGGTTCCTGCTCCAGCCGCAGCCGGCCGCCGCCGGGTACGGCGTCCCCGCCAAGCCGAACGGTGACGCCGCCTACCTCACGATCAAGGGCCTGCGCGATGCCACCTTCGGCATCATGGGTCTCGTCCTGCTCGCCTTCGCCGGCGCCACCGCCCAGGCGTGGTTCATGCTGGTCGTCGCCCTGGCGCCACTCGGCGACACCCTGATAGTCCTGCGTCACGGCGGCACCAGGGCCACCGCGTTCGGAATTCACTTCGCCACGGCCGTCGTTGTCCTCATCAGCGCCGGCCTCCTCTTCGCGGTCTGAAAGGCCCGACGACCGAAGGCCCAAGGTCGAAGACCGACGTCCGCCGCCCGATCCACCGCCCGAACCGTCGCCCGATCCACCGCCCGAACCGTCGCTCGATCCATCGCCCGAACCAGGGAGTCATGAGATGTCGTTGATCGTGCCCGACTTCGACAAGTCCGTGATCGTCCGCTCCGCGGAGGCCGAGGTGATCGGCCGAGCCCCCACCGCTCTCCAGTTGCTGGCCGACAGCAGCTCGACCGGGGGCGCGCTCTCCACCCTGCGGGCCACGCTCACCGACGGCGCCGACGGCGCCAAGCCGCACCACCACGCCGGTTCCGCCGAGTTGTTCTACATGCTCGACGGCACCGCCCAGCTCCTCTCCGGCGAGAAGATCGTGACCGCCGAACGCGGCGACCTGGTCGTCGTACCGCCCGGTGTTCCGCATGCCTTCGCGGCCGCGCCGGGACACGACGCCGACATCCTCATCGTCATCACCCCCGGTGTCGAACGCTTCGAGTACTTCCGCCACTTGGAGCGCATCGCCTTCGGCAAGGTGCCCCCGGAGAGCCTGCTGGAGGTCCAGGAGCTGTACGACACGTACTTCCGGCAGAGTCCGGCGTGGGACGAACGGCGCTGAACGGCCCGCGACACGTCGGCCAAGACGACCGGCGGTCCCCGCCCGGATGTTTGAACACCGCAGCCGTCCCGTACGTACCTCCTGGCGCTGGCCAAGTAAAGGTTCCCAACGACCAGTTGGTTTGCCCCAGGAGGATCATTTGCGGCGTATCAACGGCAGCGCCCTCGTCATCGCGGCACTCGTCGCCACCGTCGGCGCTCTCGCGTTTCCCGTGTGGTCGTACGCCGACCGATCGGGCACCGGCGCGGCGAACGTCGCCGCCGGGACGGTGAACACACGCTGGGGGCCACTGACCGCCGCCGACCGCGACCTGATCGTACGAGTGCGGCTGGCCGGCCTCTGGGAGTTGCCGGCCGGGCAGCAGGCGATCGAGCGGGCCCCCACCAAGGCGATCAAAGAGGCCGGCGATCACCTGATCGTCGGGCACACCGACCTCGACAAGCGGGTGCGGATCGTCGCGGCCCAGCTCAACGTCGAACTGCCGAACCAGCCGAACGAGCAGCAGCAGGGCTGGTTGCAGGAGCTGACGGCGGCGTCGGGCAAGGAGTACGAGTACAAGTTCGCGAACCTGCTGCGGGCCGCGCACGGCAAGATCTTTCCGGCCATCGGCACGGTCCGCAACACGACCCGCAACACGCTGGTGCGCGCGCTGGCCTCGGACGCCAACCTGACGGTGCTCGACCACATCACGATGCTGGAGAAGACCGGGGAGGTCGACTTCGACGCCATCGCCGCGGCCGCGGCCGCCACGACGACCGCCAGCCCGACCGGTCCCCCGGCGCCCACCATCGGCGCGTCGGCGGCCTCCGCGCCGCCCGTCCAGCCGGGCAACGGCGTCGACGTCTCGTCGAACCCGTCGGCGCTGCCGCAGGCCGACGCCAACATCAACACCAGCCGACCGGAGCCCACGGACTCGGACAAGGTGCTCCAGTAGCCCGACCGGAAACCTCAAATGTTGCTCTGAACGTCCCCTCTCATGGGTTCGGCCCCGGCTCCCGGGGCCATGACTCCGGCACGCCGGAACACAGGTCCGTCGTAAGGAGACGACACGCAGGGTCGGGTCGAGATGCGTGACGGAGGAGGGGACATGAAGCCCATGCAGCAGCTGAGGCGGCTGGGGACGGGAATCGGGTGGCGGCCGGAGATCGCCGAGGCCGTGGAGCGCATGCCCGGCATCGACTGGGTCGAGGCGGTGGCCGAGAACGTGTGCCCCGGACATCTCCCCGAGTCGCTGCTGAGGCTGCGCGAGCGCGGTGTCACCGTCGTGCCGCACGGGGTCTCGCTGGGCCTCGGCGGCGCGGACCGTCCCGACGCGTCCCGGCTCACCGCGCTCGCCGAGCGGGCCGAGGCGCTGGGCTCGCCGCTCGTCACGGAGCACATCGCGTTCGTCCGGGCGGGCGGGCCGCTCACCGCGTCGCCGCTGCTGGAGGCCGGGCACCTGCTGCCGGTCCCGCGCACCCGGGACGCCCTCGACGTGCTGTGCGAGAACATCCGCATCGCGCAGGACGCGCTGCCCGTCCCGCTCGCGGTGGAGAACATCGCCGCGCTGATCAACTGGCCGGGCGAGGAGATGACCGAGGGGCAGTTCCTCTACGACCTGGTCGACCGGACCGGCGTACGCCTGCTCATCGACGTCGCCAACCTCCACACCAACCACGTCAACCGGGGTGACGATCCCGCCAAGGCCCTCGACGAACTCCCCGTCGAAGCCATCGCCTACGTCCACGTCGCCGGCGGCTTCGAGCGCGACGGCGTCTGGCACGACAGCCACGCCCACCCCGTCCCCCAGCCCGTTCTCGACATCCTCTCCGACCTCGCTTCCCGCGTGAGTCCGCCCGGGGTCCTCCTGGAGCGGGACGAGAATTTCCCGGAGCCCGGGGAACTGCAGCGGGAACTGGAAGCGATCCGGGAGACGCTGGAGAAGGCGGCCACCACCGGGGAGGGCTCCCGGCCGGCGACCGGGGCGGACGCGGCGGCGACCGGCACGGCGACGATTGCCCCCGCCTCCGCCGCCACCGGCACGACAGCGCCTGCCTCCGCCGAGACCGGCACGGCACCGACTGCGGCTCTCTCCTGCGAAACAGGCACCGCAACGATTGCCTCCGCCGTGACCGATGCCGGAGCCCACGCCGACGCCGGAGGCGAAGCCGAAGCCGGCTCCGAAGCCGGAGCCGGAGCCCGAGACGGAGACGAAGCCGGAGCCCCAACCCGAGCCGAGGCCGGACCCGGAGCCGTGACCGATGCCCCCCGGCAGCGCCTGGCGCTTGCGCAGACCGCGCTGCTCTCCGCGCTCGTCGCGGGGTCCCCCGTGCCCGAGGGGTTCGACCGGGTGCGGCTCGGGGTGCAGGCGCGGGCGCTCGCCGCCAAGCGGGCGGACGTGGTCGCGAAGGTGGCTCCGGAGCTGCCGGGGATCCTGGGCGAGGGGTACCGGCCCGCGTTCCTCACGTACGCCCAAGGTCATCCGATGACCGGGGGGTATCGGCGCGACGCCCTGGACTTCGCCGAGCAGCTGCTCCTCGCCGGACAGCCCGAGGACGCGGAGACCCGCCGCAGGCTGCGCGAGTGGTGGCTGGAGCGCTCGGGCCCCGCCCCGCTGTCGCGGCGCCCCACGGCCCGGCTGGCCCGTGCCACCCGCCGGGTGCTGCTGCGCCGCTGAGGTGCACGCGCGGCGGCGACGCAGCACCCCCGACTACGCGCGGCGGTACCCCACGCCGCCGCAGAGTGTGCCCGGGTTAACACGCACCCTTGTGAACGAGATGTGCACGTCCGTTTCCCTGCACTTTGGGGCGGTCTGAGCCATGCTCGAAGCACCACATCAAGCGCATTCCGCCCACCGTCCAACCCCATCTCCTCGTACGGCAGTTGGCGTAGCGCCCGCAGTAATATGCCAACCCGCACCCGAAGCGCACTAGCGTGCGGTGCCGCAACAGGAGGCACCATGCGATCCATCAACCGCACCGGATTGGTCAGTGGGACAGGGCTCCTCATCGCCGCCCTCACGGCGACCCTCGTCGCGCTGGTCTTTCCGATCTGGTCGTACGCGGACCGCTCCGGCACCGGCCTGGACACTCTGAGCACACAGAGCGTGTCGACCCAGTTCGGTCCGCTGTCGGCCCTGGACCGGGAGTTCATCACCAAGGTCCGGCTGGCCGGGCTCTGGGAGCTGCCCGCGGGCCAGCAGGCCCAGGAGCGCGGCACCACCCAGGCCGTGCGGACGGCCGGCGAGCACCTGATCGAGGGCCACACCTTCCTGGACGCGCGGGTCCGCAATGTCGCCGCGCGGCTCGGCCTGGAGCTGCCCAACCAGCCCAACCCGCAGCAGCGCCAGTGGCTGGCCACGCTGAACGCGGCGCACGGCGTGGACTACGACCGGAAGTTCGCGAACATCCTGCGCAAGGCCCACGGCAAAGTCTTCTCCGTGGTCGCCCAGGTCCGCGCGAACACCCGCAACTCGCTCGTACGCGACCTCGCCGACGACGCGAACACCACCGTCCTCGACCACATCAAGGTCCTCGAAGCCACCGGATACGTCGACTTCGACGCCCTCGCCCAGGACGCGGCCACCGCGAGCCCGCCGCCCCTCACCAACTCCCCGGCCCCGCCCGGCCCGACGCAGTCTCCGAACTCGCCGGTGCCGGTGACCCCGTCGCCGGGCTACCCGCTGCCGCCGGCCGCCTCGCGCGCCAAGCCCTCCTCAACTCCCTAGCGTCCGCGCGGCGGATCATGCCGGACAGGCCCTGGCCCCGCTTGGCTGCAGAGGCGCCCACCGGCCTCCACAGAACACAGAGCGGAACGTCACATATCCACAACGCTCCGTCCACATGGTGAATAACCCATGGCGCCCGCCCGGCCCTTCGCATAGAAAAACGCCATGTTCTGGGTCCTTCTCCTGCTCCTGGCCTGGGCCGCGGCCGGCACCTCCTGCACCCGGCTGTGCCTGGCCGCCGTACGCGCGGCGGCCGTCGACGCGAACGCGGCCCGCGGGCACGACCTCACCCTGTACGAGGCGGCCTTCCTGTCCGGCGGGCCGGCCCGGGTCGCGGACCTGACGCTGGTGTCGATGGCCCGGCAGCGCCGGCTGCTGCTCGCGCACACCGGCTGGGCGACCGTCGTGGACCCGCTCGGGCGCGACGAGATGGAGCGCTCGGTGATAGGAGCCATCGGCCCGGAGGGCCAGTCCCGGATAGCGCCGGTCCGCGCGACCGCGGCCGCCGCCGACTCCGTGCGCGGCCTCGCCGACCGCCTGGTCGCCGCGGGGCTCGCCGTGCCCGACAGCGCGCGCACCACCGTCGCGGGCGCCGTCCGCCAGGTCCAGGCCGCCGCGGCGGCAGTCCTCGCGCTCGGCGCCGTCGCCGTACTGCTGCCGTCCCAGACCACCGGGAACGAGGTGCCGGTCGCCGTCTGGTTCACGCTCCCCCTCGTCCTCACACTGAGCTGCCTCGCCATCGCCCGCATCGAGGTGCACCCCTACACCCGCTGGGCCTCTCCGGCCGGACAGCGGCTGCTGGGCACCCTCGCCCGGCGCTCGGACGACTCCGGCGACGACCGTACGTACCTCACCTCCGTCGCCGTGCGGGGCATCCGGGCGATCGGCGAGCCGGATCTGCGTGCGGCCTTCGCCCACCGTGACCACGGCCCGGGGCGCAGGGGCTAGCCGAGGGCCCGCGAAGGGGCTGAGGGGCGCCCGAGGGGGCGCATCGGGGTCAATGGAGCCGACACTGGCGGGCGGTGCTTTACTTCGCCAACCGTCAAACGAAACATCCCTTTTGTCGCTGCCGCGCGCTGAAGGGATTCTCGATGAGAGCTGCCGTCCGCTACGGAACCGCGGGGTCCATGCTCCTGACCGCCCTCGTCGCCGCCCCGGCGGGCGGTACACCGGCCCGGCCGGCTCCAGGGGGGACCGCCGAGATGCACGGCACCGCCGTCGCCGTCCAACGCGCCGCCGTCAAGGGCATCCAGTTCGGGAAGTGCTCCAAGGAGCTGCCGGCTTCGGGCAAGGTTCAGTGCGGCACGGTCACGGTGCCCCTCGACTACGCGCATCCCGAAGGCAAGCAGATCAAGCTGACGGTCAGTCGCGTCAAGGCCACCGGGAAGGACGCGAAGAACTCCAAGCGGAAGGTGCCGCGACAGGGCGCCTTCGTCTACAACCCCGGCGGTCCGGGCGCCTCCAGCGTGTACTTCCCGCTGGTCGGCGTCCTCCCCGAGTGGCAGCGCGTCGCTGCGGCGTACGACCTGGTCGGCTACGCCCCGCGTGGTGTCGACCGCTCGGCCCCGCTGTCCTGCCAGGACCCGAAGCAGTTCGTGAAGGCGCCCTCGCAGTCGCCGACGTACCCCTCGGAGTCGTACAAGAAGGAACGCGTCGCCGAGGCGCGGGCGTACGCGCGCGGCTGCGCCGAGCGCTCGGGCAGCGGCCTGCGCCACTACACCTCGCTCAACAACGCCCGCGACCTGGACGTGCTGCGCGCCGCGCTCGGCGAGCCGAAGCTGACCTTCATGGGCGCCTCCTACGGGACGTACTTCGGCGCCCTCTACGCGACGCTCTTCCCCACGCACGTACGCCGGATGGTCTTCGACTCGGCGGTGAACCCCGATCCCGGACAGATCTGGTACCGCAACAACCTCGACCAGTCGGCGGCGTTCGAGCGCCGCTGGGCGGACTTCCGCGCGTGGGTCGCGAAGCACGACGGGGTGTACGGGCTCGGGGGCACGCCCGAAGAAGTGCAGATCAGCTACGAGAAGGCGCGGGCGCAGCTCGCCGCCTCGCCCGCGGGCGGCACGGTGGGCCCGGGGCAGTTGCAGGGCGCGTTCCTGGACGCCGGGTACTACGACGACATGTGGCCGCGGCGCGCCCAGGCGCTCTCCGCCTATCTGAAGGGCGACCCGAAGCCGCTGATCGAGCAGGCCGGCCCGCATCCGAAGACGGCGGTCTCGCAGGAGAACGGGAACGCGGTCTACACGGCCGTCGAGTGCAACGACGCGCCCTGGCCGACCGACTGGCGCACTTGGGACCGCGACAACACGCGCCTCGCGCGCGAGGCGCCGTTCGAGACCTGGGACAACGCGTGGATGAACCTGCCGTGCGCGTACTGGCCCGTGCCTCAGCAGAAGCCCCTCGATGTGCGGACGCTGCCCGGGGAGCTGCCGCCGACCCTGATCCTGGCGGCCGAGCGGGACGCGGCGACGCCGTACGAGGGGGCGGTGGAGCTGCAGCGGCGGCTGTCCGGCTCGGTCCTGGTGACCGAGAACGGGGCCGGGACGCATGGGATCGGGGGCGGTCCCAACAAGTGTGTCAACGGCTACCTGGACGCGTATCTGGTGGAGGGCCGGCTCCCGGAGCGGCGCGCGGCGTGCGCGCCGCACGCGGAGCCGAAGCCGGCGGCGCCGAAGTCGGCGGCGCCGGGCGGTCGCTCGAAGAACGCCGAGGGCGCGAAGGGCGCGGAGGGCGCGGAGGGCGCGAAGGCCTCCGAGAACGCGGAGGACTCCAAGACCTCTCGGCACTCCGCGGACTCGAAGACCACCCGGCAGGCGCCCTGATCGGGCGAGGCCCGATCAGGCGAGGCCCGCGACCAGTTCGGCGATGTCCTTGCGGCGGCCGGTGTAGAACGGGACCTCTTCGCGGACGTGCATGCGGGCCTCGGAGGCGCGCAGGTGACGCATGAGGTCGACGATGCGGTGGAGCTCGTCGGCCTCGAAGGCGAGGAGCCACTCGTAGTCGCCCAGCGAGAACGAGGCGACCGTGTTGGCGCGCACGTCCGGGTAGCCGCGGGCCATCTTGCCGTGGTCGGCGAGCATGCGGCGGCGGTCCTCGTCGGGCAGCAGGTACCAGTCGTAGGAACGCACGAAGGGGTAGACGCTCACATAGTTCCGCGGCGTCTCGTCGGCGAGGAACGCCGGGATGTGCGAGCGGTTGAACTCGGCGGGGCGGTGCAGCGCCATGTTCGACCAGACCGGCTCCAGGGCGCGGCCCAGCTTGGTGCGGCGGAAGAGGTTGTACGCCTCCTGGAGCTGGTCGGCGGTCTCGGCGTGCCACCAGATCATCAGGTCGGCGTCGGCGCGCAGCCCCGAGAGGTCGTACGTGCCGCGGACGGTGACGTCCTTCGCGGCGAGCTGCTTGAAGAGCTCCTGGACCTCGTCGGCGTAACCGGCGCGGTCCTCGGGCAGCACGTCACGCAGCTTGAAGACGGACCACAGGGTGTAGCGGATGACCTCGTTGAGGTCCTTGGCCTTCTTGCCGGCGTTCGGGATCTTGGCGGGGGCGTCGTCACTCATGGGGCTATTCTCCCGCGCCGCCGTGCAGACTCTGCACCGGGTTCCTGATCAGCGCGTCCAGACCGGCGCGGTCGCCGCCGAGCTGGTCGACGGCGGCGTAGGCGCTCGCGATGCAGGCGGGGATGCCGACCCCGTCGTACGCGGCGCCGCACACGGCGAGGCCCGGGAGCTTGCCGACGTGCTCGCGGATGCGGGCCACGCGCGCGTGGTGTCCGACGGGGTACTGGGGCAGCCCGTCGTCCCACCGGGTCACCCGGGTCGCCAGCGGCGCGGCGTCCAGACCGGTCGCCTCCCGCAGGTCGTGCCGGGACACCTCGACGAGGTCGGTGTCCTCCCGTCGGAGCACCTCCGTCTCGCCGTACCGCCCGACGGAGGTGCGCAGCACCAGCAGGTCCGGGTTCTCGTCGGCGATCCAGCCCCACTTCCGGGAGGCGAAGGTGGACGCCTTGATGGTGCGCCCGTCGACAGGCGGCACCAGGAAACCGCTCCCTTCGGGGAGGACGGCTTCGTCACGCCGGTAGGCGAGGGTGACGAGCGCCATGGAGGCGTACTCCACGGCGGCCAGCTCGGCCGCCGCGGCGGGCGCCTCGCCCCGCAGCAGCGCGGCAGCGGCGGCGGCGGGTACGGCGACGACGACCGCGTCGGCGTGCAGGACCCGGTCCCCGGCGACCACACGCCACGCGGCGGGCGGCCGCCCCGCCGGGGAGCGCCGCACGGACAGCGGGCCGTCGCCGGACGGCGCCCCCTGCGGGGATGCCGTCTCGGTCCTGCGGAGTTCGGTCACCGGCATCCCGGTGAGGATCTCGCCCCCGCGAGCCCTGACCGACTCCGCTACCGCGAGGGGCAGTTGGCCCACGCCTCCCTCGATGCCCATGAAGACCGGTCCCGCCTGCTGGGCGGCGACCGCCTTGGTCTGGATCTCGCGGACCGCCTCCAGCAGGGAGGCGTGGGTGCGGGCGGCCGTGAAGAGCTGGGGGACGGCCAGGCGCATGGAGATGCGGTAGGCGTCGCCCGCGTAGACACCGCCGAGGAGGGGTTCGACCAGGCGGTCGACGACCTCGCGGCCGAGCCGGGCCGCCACGTACTCCCCCACCGCCACGTCGTCGCCCACCTCGGTGCGCGGCAGGTCGGCGTCCCGCTCGATGCGGCGCAGGCCCTCGTCGGAGAGGACGCCGAAGAGGGCGGAGGCCGTGCCGGGCACTCCCATGACGTGGCCCTTGGGCATGGGCCGCAGCGCGCCTCGGGTCCAGAGGGAGGCCGTCGCGGTGGCGGGCGGCTGGAGTCGGTCAAAGAGGCCCACCTCGCGGGCCAGGGCCACCGCCTCGGGGCGGCGCGCCAGCATCGACTCGGCGCCCAGGTCGACGCGTGCGCCCGCGATCTCGCCGGGCAGCAGCTTGCCGCCGACGCGGTCCGACGCCTCCAGGACGGTCACGCGCGCGCCGCGGTCCAGCAAGCGGTGGGCCGCGGCCAGACCGGCGATCCCGCCCCCGACGACCACGACGTGTCCCGTACCCGTACGAGTCTCCTCTTCGCGCATGCCTCCACCTTCTCAGACCCCGCCGACACTCCCGCCGGGAGTCCGGTGTCCTGCACGAGTCCTGACCGTGACCGCTTCGGGACCGGATCGGGCCAACGTCCCGGCCGGGTCAGGCGTCGAAGGAGCGTCAGTCGTCACGACACAGATGTCACGACCCTCGGGGGCAGGCCCATATGCGCATACCAAGTTCCGCACGATCCGGGCATTCCGTACGACCCGTCCATGCTCTGGCGGGGATGCTCCTCGCCGCCGCGCTCGCGCTGACGGGCTGCGGCGCCGGTGACAACGGGGGGACGGCCTCCGACTCCAAGGCCGACCAGGGGGCAGCCGCCGCCCAGGACGGCGAGAAGGGCGCCGGGGGCGCCGCGGACAGCGGCCGGGCGAACGGTTCCAAGGCCACCACCCCACCCAAGGTGACCGCGAGCCACATCATCCGGACCGCCTCCCTGACCGTGCGGGTCAAGGACGTGCCCAAGGCCCTGGACGACGCCCGCGCCACCACCGAGAACGCGGGCGGCTACGTCGGCAACGAGACCACCACCCGCGACGACCGGGGCCACGAGCGCACCCGCGTCGTCCTGCGCGTGCCCACCGACCAGTACGAGCAGGTGCTCGCCGACCTGGAGGGGACGGGCAAGGTGGTCGAACGGACGGCCAAGGCCCAGGACGTCACCGACCAGGTCGTCGACGTGGAGAGCCGGATCAAGTCACAGCGCGCCAGCGTGGCCCGGGTCCGCGAACTCATGGACCAGGCGACCAAGCTCAGTGATGTGGTCTCCCTGGAAGGGGAGCTGAGCAGCCGTGAATCCGACCTGGAGGCGCTGCTCGCCCAGCAGGCGTCCCTGAAGGACCGCGCCAGCCTGGCCACGATCACCCTCTCGCTGTCCGAGACCCCGGTGCAGAAGGCCGAGAAGAAGGACGCGGCCCCGGGCTTCGTGGACGCGCTCACCGGCGGCTGGCACGTGCTCGTCACGATGGTGCGCTGGATCGCGCTCGCGCTGGGCGCCGTCCTGCCGTTCGCGGCGGTTCTGGCGCTGATCGTCCTGGTGTGGATGCGTCTCGTACGGCCCCGGCTGCCGCGCCGCCCGGCCCCGGCCGGACCGGGTGCGCTCCCCGTGGCCCCGCCCGCGCGCGAAGAGGGTGGCGAGGAGAACTGAAATGCCGGGCCCCCGTAGCGTGTTCGTATGAGCATGAGCCGTACGAGCGGTACCAGCGGGGCCAGGGAGCGACTGGTCGTGATCGGCGGTGACGCGGCGGGCATGTCCGCCGCGTCCCAGGCGCGCCGGCTGCGGGGGCCGGACGAACTGGAGATCGTGGCGTTCGAGCGGGGGCACTTCACCTCCTACTCGGCGTGCGGCATCCCGTACTGGGTGGGCGGCGACGTCCCCGAGCGG
The DNA here is from genome assembly GCF_042881985.1 of Streptomyces sp. NPDC058246. Classification (NCBI taxonomy): domain Bacteria; kingdom Bacillati; phylum Actinomycetota; class Actinomycetes; order Kitasatosporales; family Streptomycetaceae; genus Streptomyces; species Streptomyces sp. NPDC058246. Next base: position 144,499 of record NZ_JBHVWZ010000005.1, read on the forward strand.
GACCGGCTGATCGCGCGGACGCCCGAGGAGCACCGGGAGCGCGCGATCGACCTGCGGATGCGCACGGAGGTCACGGAGATCGATGTCGCGCGCGCCCGCGTGCGCTCCCGGGACCTCGGATCCGGGGCCGAGGAGTGGACGTCCTACGACAAACTCGTGATCGCCACCGGCGCGCGCCCGATCCGCCCCGACCTGCCGGGCATCGACGCGCCGGGAGTGCACGGCGTGCAGACCCTGGACGACGGCCAGGCCCTCCTGGACACCCTGACGGCGACGGAGGGCCGCCGCGCGGTGGTCGTCGGCGCGGGCTACATCGGCGTGGAGATGGCCGAGGCGCTCATCAACCGCGGCTACGAGGTGACGGTCGTCAACCGCGGCAAGGAGCCGATGTCCACGCTCGACCCGGACATGGGCCGCCTGGTGCACACGGCCATGGAGGGCCTGGGCATCACCATGGTCGACGACGCCGAGGTCACCAAGGTGCTCACGGGACAGGACGGCCGCGTCCGCGCGGTCGCCACGGAGGACGCCGAGTACCCGGCGGACGTGGTGGTGCTCGGCATCGGCGTACGCCCCGAGACGACGCTCGCCAAGGCCGCCGGGCTGCCCCTCGGCGACCACGGCGGGCTGCTCACCGACCTCGCGATGCGGGTGCGCGGGCACGAGAACATCTGGGCGGGCGGCGACTGCGTGGAGGTCCTCGACCTGATCTCGGGCCGCGAGCGGCACATCGCGCTCGGCACGCACGCCAACAAGCACGGGCAGGTGATCGGCTCCAACGTGGGCGGCGGGTACGCCACCTTCCCCGGTGTCGTCGGCACGGCGGTGAGCAAGGTCTGCGATCTGGAGATCGCCCGCACCGGACTGCGCGAGAAGGACGCACACCGGGCCGGTCTGCGGTTCGAGGCCGTCACCATCGAGTCCACCAGCCGCGCGGGCTACTACCCGGACGCGGACCTCATGACGGTGAAGATGCTCGCCGAGCACCGCACGGGGCGGCTGCTCGGCGTGCAGATCGTCGGCGGGGAAGGCGCGGCGAAGCGGGTCGACATCGCCGCGGTGGCGCTGACCGCGGGCATGACGGTGGAACAGATGACATCCCTGGACCTGGGCTACGCGCCCCCGTTCTCACCGGTGTGGGACCCCATCCTGGTGGCGGCACGCAAGGCGGTAGCCGCGGTGCGACGAAGCGCCCCGTAGGGGCGCGGGGCTGTGACAGATGCGGCTCCGCCGCATGGGCGCGACCAGCCACCCACGACCCACGGTCGACGCCCGACCGCAGCCACCGGCGCCCCTACGCCGATTCGTGCCCCGCGTTCCCGTTGATCCGGTCTATCGCCTGCCGCGCCTGCTCCCCCGGCGGCCGCGCCGGAAGCGAGGACACCGACGCCGAGGCGGTGACGGCCGCGGGCTGCGTGGTGGGCGGCTTGGCGTGGGCGGCCGACCGCGCGGAGCGCAGTCGGTGGCTCACGGCCTCGTCGAGGGTCACCGGCCGCTGCATCCGCGCCGCGAGCCGTCCGGCCTCCTGGCCGAGCGCGGCGACGTCCTCCCAGGGGAGGTGCAGCACCAGGGCGATTTCCGCCTCACCGTCGGGCAGGGCATGCATCGGAGGAGTAACTCGGTCGTTCATCGCCTGTGTCCTCACGTCTTCCTCGCGTCGCGTCTTCGTCGCGGCGCGGGCGGTTGAGGAGACATACGCACACGGGGACGGCGGCGTTCAGCGACAGCGGGGTGCAGCGGCGATGGCGTCAGCTTCGCCGGCGTTCAGCGACGACGTATCGGGGCACTACTTCCTTGTGGTCATCCCCGTCCATGACGTCAACCCGGTACGGCGCACGCCCTATGTGACGTACGCGCTGATCGCCGCCAACGTGCTCGTGTTCCTGTACACCCCCGGCCTGGCCGGATCGGTGGCGGGCGACAGCGGGCTGTCGCAGCTGTGCCATCTGCAGGCGTTCCTGGACCACTACGCCGCGCTGCCCCAGGAACTGATCCATCATCAGATGCCGCGCCTGGTGCCCACCGGAGACGTCGGCGCGGGCCCGCAGGGGGCCGGGTGCGTGGTGGGCCCGCCGGACTACGACAAGTCACCGCCGCTGTCGGTGTTCACCGCGATGTTCCTGCACGGGAGTTGGCTGCATCTGCTGGGCAACATGCTGTTCCTGCTGATCTTCGGGAACAACATCGAGGACCGCATGGGACATGTGCGGTTCACGCTCTTCTACGTGGCCTGCGGCTTCGCGGCGGCGTACGGTTTCGCGCTCCTCAACGACAACTCGTCCGACCCGCTGATCGGCGCCTCCGGAGCGATCGCCGGGGTCCTCGGCGCGTATCTGGTGCTCTATCCGAAGGCCAGGGTCTGGGTCCTTGTCCCGTTCCTGATCTTCCTGCCGCTGCGGCTGCCCGCCTGGCTGGTGCTGGGCTTCTGGTTCGTCCTCCAGGCGGTGTACTCGTCCGGCGAGGGCGTCTCCACCGCCGGCACCGTCGCGTACGCGGCCCACGTGGTCGGCTTCCTCGTGGGCATGCTGCTCGCCTGGCCGCTGCGCCCGGGTACCCCGCCCCCACCGGAACCGCGGCGCCTGCTGTGGGGCAGGCAGGCGCGGCACAGCTGGTGAGGACGCGTGTCTCGACCGCGGACGACGTCCACTTCTGACGCCACCATCCGCGGGGAACAGCACCTTGTCCGGCCGGTGGATGTCGAGGCTGCGGCGTCGGGCCGCACGGTCTCGGTACTGGCCATGATGCTCTCCTCCTGGACGTCAACAGGCTCGACCGCGCGTTGCGGCAGGAACCCGCTCCCGCCCTCTCAGTGGCGTTCGCGCAGCGCCCGCGCGGCGACCTCCAGGTCCGACACCAAACCCGCGTAGGCGGCTTCCCGGTCGTCGGCACGCAGCACGGCCGAGGGGTGAAGGGTCGCGACCACATAGCGCTCCTCGCCCCCACGGCGCCGCTCGCCCTCGCCTGGCAGGGGGATGAGTGTTCCGCGGTCCCTGGTCACGCGGAACGACCGTCCGAGCAGTGCCTTTCCGGCCGTCGCGCCGAGGACCACCACCACCTCCGGCCGGACCAGGTGCAGCTCCGCGAGGAGCCAGGGCCGGCAGGCGGTCAGCTCCCGCAGGTCCGGCGCCTTGTGGATGCGGCGCTTGCTGCCTTCGGCGAGGGTGAACTTGAAATGCTTGACCGCGTTGGTGACATACGTGGTGTCCCGGTCGATCCCGGCCTCCGTCAGGGCCTTGTCCAGCAGCCGACCGGCCGGGCCGACGAAGGGCTCGCCCTGCTTGTCCTCCTGGTCTCCGGGCTGCTCCCCGACGAGGACGATCCGCGCCGTGGGCGCGCCCTTGCCGAAGACGGTCTGGGTGGCGTTCTCGTACAGAGGGCATCCCTGGCACTTCGCCGCCGCGCGCCGGTGCGCGGCGAGGCCGCCCCGCTTCGGTACGTAGGGTCCGGCGTCGTAGGCGTCAGGCCCGGGGCCCTCGTTCGCGTGTGCGCTGTCGGATCGGCTCATGTCGCGGCCGAGTGATCCAGTGCGTTGTCTGCCGTCAGCATGGATCCCGAGTACCCGACGGACGAGACGACCAATCAGCCTGAACACCCAGCTGAATATCCCCGCGAAATGACGATCCCCCGGCGGACGGCCGGGGGATCGCCAGACGTTTTCGGCGGGGTCGCCGAACCGCATCACCCGCGGTGGGGCAGGCAGGCGCGCGGCACAGCTGGTGAGGCCGAGGGGTCAGCGGGCGGTCTGCGTGTGCACGAACTCCACGAGCCGGGTCAGGGCGTCCGGGTCGGTGGTGGGCGGCACGCCGTGGCCGAGGTTGAAGACATGGCCCTCGAGTCCGGCGGCGGCGTCGAGCACCTCACGGGTCTTCGTCTCGACGGCCTCGGTCGTGGAGAAGAGGACGGCCGGGTCGAGGTTGCCCTGGAGCGCCTTGCCGGGGCCGACGCGGCGCGCGGCCTCGTCGAGCGGGACGCGCCAGTCGACGCCCACGACGTCGGCGCCCGCCTCGCCCATCAGACCGAGCAGCTCACCGGTGCCGACGCCGAAGTGGATACGCGGCACGCCGTACGAAGCGACGGCCTCGAAGACCTTGGTCGACGCGGGCATCACCGAACGCCGGTAGTCGGCGGGTGCCAGGGCGCCGACCCAGGAGTCGAAGAGCTGGACGGCGCTGGCGCCCGCCTCGATCTGGACCTTCAGGAAGGCGGAGGTGATCTCGGCGAGACGGTCGAGGAGGTCGGCCCACAGCTGCGGGTCGCCGTACATCAGCGCCTTGGTGTGCTCGTGGTTCTTGGACGGGCCGCCCTCCACGAGGTAACTCGCGAGGGTGAAGGGCGCGCCCGCGAAACCGATGAGCGGGGTCGGACCGAGCTCGGCGGTGAGCAGGCCGATCGCCTCGGTGACGTAGCCGACGTCCTCGGGGGTCAGATCGCGCAGCTGGGCCAGGTCGGCTCGGGTGCGGATCGGGTTCTGGACGACGGGGCCGACGCCGGGCTTGATGTCGAGGTCGATGCCGATGGCCTTCAGCGGGACGACGATGTCGCTGAAGTAGATCGCCGCGTCCACCTGGTGCCGTCGTACGGGCTGGAGGGTGATCTCGGCCACCAGCTCGGGCCGCATGCACGACTCCAGCATGGGGATGCCCTCGCGCACCTTGAGGTACTCGGGCAGCGAGCGACCGGCCTGCCGCATGAACCACACCGGCGTGTGCGGCACGGGCTCGCGCCTGCACGCCCTGAGGAAGGCGGAGTCGTACGTCGCTGTCGGCTGCTGCCCGGAAGGGCTGTGGTTGGCACTCACGACGGAAAGTCTCGCACGCCGCACCGACAGCCCTTCCCGACCTCGGGTCGGCATCGTTGCCCCGACTGCGGCCTGCCTCCCCGGTCCTGGCCGCCCGGCCCGCGACGAGTGCGCTGCCGGGGGCGTGTTCACGCGGCGCGATCCGGACAGTGGTCCCACGCACGGGTGTCTCTCCCTGCACGACGGCTCCGTTCCCCTTAACCTTCCCCGCATGGCTGCGGCTCAGGGACGACTGTCGGACGGCGCTGGCGGAATGGACGACTCGAAGGAGGAGGACCGGAATGCGAGGGAGACGGCCCCGCCGCCCTTCCGGGCCGCCGTCGACGCGCTGAGGGCCGCGCGACCGCGGCCGGAGATCGAGATCGACCCGACGCGTCCGCCGCAGCGCCTGGCCCCGTACGCGTACGCGCTGGAGGCCGCGGTCGTCGCGGACGACGAGGATCTGGCGGACGGCCGCCTCGTGCTGCTGCACGACCCGGAGGGCCACGACGCCTGGCAGGGCTCGTTCCGTCTGGTGACGCTGATCCGCGCGGAGCTGGAGCCGGAGATGGCCGCCGACCCGCTGCTCCCCGAGGTCTGCTGGTCATGGCTGACCGGCGCGCTCCAGGCCCGCGGCCTGTCGTACGGCGAACCCAGCGGCACCGTCACCCGCGCGAGCTCCCACTACTTCGGCGGTCTCGCGGAGCGCCCTGCCGCCTGCCAGATCGAGATCCGGGCGTCGTGGACGCCCCGGGAGGGCCTCGGCGGCGTCCCGGACACGGCCGCCCATCTCGCGGGGTGGTGCGACCTGCTGTGCCAGGTCGCCGGGCTCCCGCCCGTGACCCCCGGCGACGCCTCGGTGGTCACCCTTCCGCAGCGCAGGGGGCCGCAGTCCCGCTGACGTCCGGGCCCCCATCACGCTGACGTCCGGGCCCCGGTCCGCTTGAATTCCCGGACCGGCCCGGGGACCCGTACGCCCGGCCCACGTGCGGACGTTCCTGTACGCCCGGCCCACGCGCGGACGTTCCCGTACGCCCGGCCCACGCGCGGCCTTACCGGCACATACCGGTCCTTACCGTTTCTTTGTCGATACGGCCACTTTCGGCCGCGTATCGACGTGGAGCGACTCGGTTTGATCTTCGGATGATCGATCGCGTGTCCGAATTGCACGGATTGTTACTCACCACATCGTGATCATTCTCTAAAGTTCGCCAGGTTTGGTGCCGAAGACGTCTGTGACCTTGAAAGCACGGTTCGTCCCGGCTTCATCCCCAGAGCCGGCCCCGTCCCGCACCCCAGGAGGCCTGGTGTCCGTTCTCCTCGAGCAGCCCGCAAGCCTGGTCGCCTACCGCCCGAACAAGCCGACCGCCATGGTGGTCGTGGCCGACCCCCGGGTCCGCTCCACCGTCACCCGCCATCTGTGGGCGCTCGGAGTGCGCGACGTCATCGAGGCGTCGTCCGTCGCGGAGGCCCGTCCCCGAATCGGCAACCCGCGCGACATCTGTGTCGCCGACGTCCATCTGCCCGACGGCAGCGGGCTCACCCTGCTGTCCGAGACCAGAGCCGCGGGCTGGCCCAACGGCCTCGCCCTCTCCGCCGCCGACGACATCGGTGCCGTGCGCAACGCCCTCGCGGGCGGCGTCAAGGGCTACGTCGTCACCGGCACCCGTACGAACGTCGGGCTCCCCACCCGGCCGGGCGCCGCGCCCATCGGCTCTGCCGCCGCCCGTATGCACCGCCGCCCCCCGGGCGCCCCGAGCCACCCGGGCGGCTACCGCGAGCTCTCCGGCCGCGAGGTCGAGGTGCTTCGGCTGGTGGCGGAGGGCCAGTCGAACAAGGCCATCGGCGTCTCGATGGGCCTGTCCGCGCTGACCGTCAAGAGCCACCTCGCCCGCATCGCCCGCAAGCTCGGCACGGGCGACCGCGCCGGGATGGTGGCGGTGGCCCTGCGCACCGGAATCATCCACTGACCGCGCCCAGCCCCTCTCCCTCCACTGGCCCTGCCCCGGCGCATTGCCCGCCACCCCTTCACCGCGAACCGCCCTTCCCCCGATCGTGAACCGGATCTTTCACCGACCTGACTGGTTTACGACCCTCAGACGCCCGTCGACGGAACGTTCCGTCGGCGGGCGTAGTCCATACACAGATACCCTTGACAGGTGACCGACGCCCAAGAGACCGCAGCAGACAGCTCACTGCGAACCACCGGAGGCGCCCCTCCGGACGACGTCGAACCGGCGCCGATCCCTTTGCTTGAGCCCCGAGACGGCATTCCGCCCGTGATCGCCGACGACGCCTCGCTCGCCGAGGTGATCGCCGCCTTCGCCGCCGGATCCGGCCCCGTCGCCGTCGACGCCGAACGCGCGTCCGGATACCGATACGGCCAGCGCGCCTATCTGGTCCAGCTGCGCCGCGAGGGATCGGGGACCGCACTGATCGATCCCGTCGGGTGCCCCGATCTTTCGGGCCTCGGCGAGGCGATCTCCGGAGTGGAGTGGGTGCTGCACGCGGCCACCCAGGACCTGCCCTGTCTGCGCGAGATAGGCATGGTGCCGACGCGGCTCTTCGACACCGAGCTGGCCGGGCGGCTCGCCGGATTCCCCCGGGTGGGCCTCGGCGCGATGGTCGAGAGCGTGCTCGGCTTCGTCCTGGAGAAGGGGCACTCCGCCGTCGACTGGTCGACGCGCCCGCTGCCCGAGCCCTGGCTGCGCTACGCGGCGCTCGACGTGGAGCTGCTCGTCGACCTGCGCGACGCCCTGGAGAAGGAGCTGGACCGGCAGGGCAAGCTGGAGTGGGCCCGGCAGGAGTTCGACGCGATCGCCCAGGCCGAGCCCGCGCCGCCGCGCAAGGATCCCTGGCGCCGTACGTCGGGGATGCACAAGGTGCGCCGCCGCCGGCAGATGGCGGTCGTACGGGAGCTGTGGGAGACCCGGGACCGGGTCGCGCAGCGCAGGGACGTCTCGCCGGGCAAGGTGCTGGGGGACGCGGCCATCGTGGAGGCCGCGCTCGCTCTCCCGGCCAATGTGCACGCGCTCGCCGCGTTGAACGGGTTCGGGCACCGCATGGGCCGCCGCCAGCTGGAGCAGTGGCAGGCCGCCGTCGACCGCGCCAAGACGCTGCCCGACTCCCAGCTGCCGCAGCCGGGTCAGCCGGTGACCGGGCCGCCGCCGCCGCGGGCCTGGGCCGACAAGGATCCGGCCGCCGCTGCCCGGCTCTCCGCCGCGCGGGCCGCCGTGTCGGCGCTGGCCGAGCAGCTCACCATGCCGCAGGAGAACCTGATCACGCCGGATACGGTGCGGCGGGTGTGCTGGGAGCCGCCGAGCCCCGACCCCGAGTCGGTCGCGGCCGCTCTCGCCGGATACGGGGCACGGCCCTGGCAGGTCGAGCAGGTGACGCCGGTGCTGGTGGCCGCGCTGTCCGCGACGAGCTGACGTGACAGGACGCGCGGCGCCGTAGGTGGTCCGGTCCTGCGGCGACCGCGGGTGGCCCTCGGCTGCTCGCGCGGTTCGCCGTGCCCCTGAAGGGGCGTGTCAGCGCGCCACTCCAGCGGGACAGGAACGTCGAGATCAGGCCAAGATCCCGGAGGGCCGACTCGTCGGGTGAGAGCAGGCCTCGGGGTCTGCGGCGGCTCCCCGGCGTGCCACCTCATCCACGGCTCTGCGGCGGCTCCGCAGTGTGGCACTCCGTCTACGGCACTCCATCTACGGCTCTGCAGCGGCTCCCCGGCGTGGCACTCCATCCACGGCTCTGCGGGCCGTCCACAGGTGTGCGGGGGCCGTATCCGGCTTGTCGCGCGGTTCCCCGCGCCCGTGAAGGGGCGCTCCAGCAGCGGGGTTTCCATGTGACCTTCGCCGCTCCCGCCTCCGGGGCTGGGCAGGGTGGTTACTCGTAAGTAGCATGTGGGGGTGAGCGCGCGCTCAGGCGTGTGCGCCGCGCAGCAGTGCCATCCCGCATCTGGAGGAGAGCCATCGTGCCTCGTACCGTCAGGGACGTCGTCTTCGTCGACGGCGTCCGCACCCCGTTCGGCAAGGCGGGCCCGAAGGGCATCTACCACGAGACCCGCGCCGACGATCTCGTCGTGAAGGCCATCCGGGAGCTGCTGCGCCGCAACCCCGGCCTGGACCCCCAGAAGATCGACGAGGTCGCCATCGCCGCGACCACGCAGATCGGTGACCAGGGTCTGACGCTGGGCCGCACGGCCGGCATCCTCGCCGGGCTCCCCCAGTCCGTCCCGGGCTACTCCATCGACCGCATGTGCGCGGGCGCGCTGACCGCCGTCACCACCACGGCCGGTTCGATCGCCTTCGGTGCGTACGACGCCGTCATCGCCGGTGGTGTCGAGCACATGGGCCGCCACCCCATGGGCGAGGGCGTGGACCCGAACCCGCGGTTCGTCAGCGAGAAGCTGGTCGACGAGTCCGCCCTCTTCATGGGCATGACCGCGGAGAACCTGCACGACCGCTACCCGCACATCACGAAGCAGCGCGCCGACGAGTACGCGGTGCGCTCGCAGGAGAAGGCCGCCAAGGCGTACGCCAACGGCAAGATCCAGCAGGACCTGGTGCCGATCTCGGTGCGCAACACCAACGCGGAGGTCGGTGAGACCGGCTGGGGCCTGGTCACCGCCGACGAGCCGATGCGGCCGGGCACCACGCTGGAGAACCTGGCCGGTCTGAAGACGCCGTTCCGCGTCCACGGCCGCGTCACGGCCGGTAACGCCGCCGGTCTGAACGACGGCGCCACCGCGTCGATCATCGCGAGCGAGGACTTCGCCCGCGAGAACGACCTGCCGGTCAAGATGCGGCTCGTGTCGTACGCCTTCGCGGGCGTCGAGCCCGAGGTGATGGGCTACGGCCCGATCCCGGCGACCGAGAAGGCCCTCGCCAAGGCCGGTCTGTCGATCGGGGACATCAACCTCTTCGAGATCAACGAGGCCTTCGCCGTCCAGGTCCTGGCCTTCCTCGACCACTACGGCATCGCGGACGACGACGCGCGCGTCAACCAGTACGGCGGCGCGATCGCCTTCGGTCACCCGCTGGCCTCCTCCGGCGTCCGTCTGATGACGCAGCTGGCCCGCCAGTTCGAGGAGCAGCCGCACGTCCGCTACGGCCTGACCACCATGTGCGTCGGCTTCGGCATGGGCGCGACGGTCATCTGGGAGAACCCGCACTTCGACGGAGGCGACAAGTGAGCACCACCACCGCTGAGCTTCTGAAGGGCGCGGCCGAGCTGTTCCCGGACGAGGTCGTGACGTCCGCGCACGTACGTCATCTGGATCTGCCGTTCGGCGCCGGGCGCTTCGCCCTGATCACGCTGGACAACGGCTTCGACCACACCAAGCCGACCACCTTCGGTCCGGCGTCGCTGGCGAACCTCGACACCGCCATCGACCAGGTGGAGGCGGAGGCCGCGGCCGGCGAGATCGTCGGTGTCGGTATCACCGGCAAGCCGTTCATCTTCGCGGTCGGCGCCGACCTCAAGGGCGTCGAGCTGCTCAAGAGGCACGAGGACGCGCTCGCCATCGGCAAGGGCGGCCACGAGGTCTTCAAGCGCCTCGCGGGCATCGCGGTCCCCACCTTCGCGTACTACAACGGCGCGGCGATGGGCGGCGGCGTCGAGGTCGGTCTGCACTGCCAGTACCGCACGGTCTCCGCGGCGCTCCCCGCCTTCTCGCTCCCCGAGGTCTTCCTGGGCCTGGTCCCGGGCTGGGGCGGCTGCACGATCCTGCCGAACCTGATCGGTGCGGAGAAGGCCGTCTCGGTGATCATCGAGAACTCGCTCAACCAGAACAAGCAGCTCAAGGGCGAGCAGGTCCACGCGCTCGGGATCGCCGACGCGATCTTCGAGGGCGCCGACTTCCTGGAGCAGTCGCTGCTGTGGACGGCGGCCGTCCTCAAGGGCGAGATCGCCGTGGAGCGGCCGGAGATCGACCGCGGCGAGGCCTGGGACCAGGCCGTCGCCAAGGGCCGCTTCATCGCCGACGGCAAGGTGCACGGTGCGGCCCCGGCCGCGTACCGCGCGCTGGACATCATCGCCGCGGCCAAGAACGGCGACCTCCAGCAGGGCTTCGACGCCGAGGACCAGGCCCTCGCCGACCTGATCATGGGCGGCGAACTGCGTTCCGGCATCTACGCGTTCAACCTCGTCCAGAAGCGCGGCAAGCGTCCCGCGGGCGCGCCGGACAAGAAGCTGGCGCGTCCGGTCACCAAGGTGGGCGTCGTGGGCGCGGGCCTGATGGCCTCGCAGCTCGCTCTGCTCTTCCTGCGCCGCCTGGAGGTGCCGGTCGTGCTGACCGACATCGACCAGGAGCGCGTCGACAAGGGTGTGGGCTATGTCCACGCCGAGATCGACAAGCTGCTGCTCAAGGGCCGTATCAACACGGACAAGGCCAACCGCCTCAAGGCGCTGGTGACCGGTGTCCTTGACAAGGCCGAGGGCTTCTCGGACGCGGACTTCATCATCGAGGCCGTCTTCGAGGAGATCGGCGTCAAGCAGCAGGTGTTCGCGGAGGTCGAGGCGGTCGCCCCGGCGCACGCGATCCTCGCCACCAACACCTCGTCCCTCTCGGTCACCGAGATGGCGTCGAAGCTGAAGAACCCCGAGCGGGTCGTGGGCTTCCACTTCTTCAACCCGGTCGCGATCCTTCCGCTGCTGGAGATCGTGCGGGGCGAGACGACCGACGACGCGTCGCTCGCCACGGCGTTCGCCGTCGCCAAGAAGCTCAAGAAGACGGCGGTTCTGGTGAAGGACGCCCCGGCGTTCGTCGTCAACCGCATCCTCACCCGCTTCATGGGCGAGATCCAGAACGTCATCGACGAGGGCACGCCGGTCGAGGTCGCGGAGAAGGCGGTGGAACCGCTCGGTCTGCCGATGTCCCCGCTCGTCCTCCTCGAGCTGGTCGGTCCCGCGATCGGTCTGCATGTCTCCGAGACCCTCAACCGGGCCTTCCCGGACCGCTTCACGGTCTCCCCGAACCTCGCGGCCGTCGTCAAGGCCGGCAAGCGCGGCTTCTACGTGTACGACTCCGGGAAGCCGGAGCTCGACCCCGAGGTCGCCGCGCTGCTGAAGCAGGGCGATGTCGTCCTCACCGAGGAGCAGGTCCGTGACCGCGTCCTGGACGCCGTCGCCCAGGAGATCGGGCTCATGCTCGACGAGGGTGTCGTCGCCGAGGCGCAGGACATCGACCTCTGCCTGATCACCGGCGCCGGGTGGCCCTTCCACCTGGGTGGGATCACTCCCTACCTGGACCGTGAGGGCGTCTCCGAGCGGGTGAACGGCAAGCGGTTCCTGGAGACGGGTGTGGCTTCCGTCCCCGCGTAAGCGCTCCGCTGTGTTCGCCGGGTGCCCCGTACGCCTCCGTGGTGTGCGGGGCACCCGGCGTTTGTGCCGGACCGGAGGGTATTTCGCCCCCGCCTCCCCTACCCATTCCCGTACCTGGGGGCTGCCGCCCCCAGACCCCCGCCAAAAGACTGCGCAGTTCCCCGCGCCCCTAGGGGCGGCGCCAGGCCTCCAGGGCCAGGCCCGGCTCGGCCTTTCGGCGGGTGAGGAGGAGGTCCCCGCTCGCGGGTGAGAGGCTCGCCGCGACGACCCGCCCGTCCTCGTCCTCGGCCAGCGACACCCGCGCATCGGCGGGGAGTTGAGGTCCGGACTCGGCCCACCACGCCCCCGCCGACTCCTGCTCGGTCGGATAGGCGGCGAAGACGACCCGCCCGCTCGCCGAGCGCTGGCCGACCAACGTGCAGTCGTGGCCGTCGAGTTCACAGCGGATGGCGGACACGGGCCCGGGCCCGGCACTGGCGAGCAGCGGCGCGGGCTTGGCGCCGGGACGCCAGGCGCACAGATCGCCGCTGTCGTCGGTGAAGAAGAGGGTGGTCGAATCGGCGGAGGTGGCGAGCGCGTAGAGAGTGCCGGGGCGTGCGGGGGTCTCCAGCTCCTCCTCCAGGACCGGTTGCTCGCCCGGCTCCTCCTGACGCCAGTGCAGGAGGCGGCCCGGCCCGGCCGCGTACAGCTCGACGCGGCCGGACTCCCCCGTCACGGCCGCCAGGTCCTCGTGCACGTCACGCCCCTTGAGGTCGCGCCAGGGGCCCCAGCCGCCCTTCTCCTTCTGGGCGACCATGCTCACCCCGCCGCCCTTGTTCCGTACGAAGACATGGGCGCGCCCCTCGGCGTCGACCGCGACGGCGGGTGTGCCGGTGCGGTCGCCCTTCTTGTCGGGGTGCCCGATCGGGTTCCAGTCGAGGGCGGCCAGCCGCGGCCTGAAGTGCGTCGAGTGGACCAGGCCCGACTCGCCGGTGACGGTGGGGCGCCAGGAGACGAGGTGGGCGTAGCCGTCGGGGCCCTGGCCCACGGCGAGCACGGGATGCACACGTTGGTCGCCGCCCACGGTGCGCGGAGCGTCCCAGGGGCCGCCGGGGCCGCGCTCGGCCCGGCAGCGGACAGCGGCCTCCGACAGCAGGTACGCACTGAGCCTGCCGTCGCGGCCGCGTATGAGCCAGTCGCCGTTCACCTTCACCGGTTCACTTTAATCGGCGACGGCCCGGTCACCGAGGGCCGCCCCCGAGCGCGCCCAGGGCCCTCCCCACCATCCGCTCACAGCCGCTTGGCGCTGCGGAACAGCCCGGCGTAGAAACCGTTGCCGTCGATGCGCGAGGCGCCGCCCTTGTCGCCCATCGTCGGACCGTTGACCTCCTTGCGGCTGGAGATGAAGACGCGGTGGCCGTCGGTGTCCAGCCCGAGGTAGAGGGCGACATGGTCGATGTGGTTGCCGGTGCGGTGGTCCATCTTGAAGAACAGCAGGTCGCCGGGCTGCAGCACGTCGATGTTCTTCGGGCGCGTGTACCAAGGGGCGGGGCCCTGCATCTTGATGACGTCGACGCCCACCTTCGAGCGGGCCATGCCGTCGGCGGTGCGCGGCAGGCCGTCGCCGGCGGTGTTGGTGGCCATCAGCGGATAGCGGGCGCGGTAGCCCCAGATCATCCGCATGAAGCCGGAGCAGTCCAGGGCCCGGTAGCGCTCCGGGCGGGCCGGCATGGTGGTGCCGCTGCGGAAGGTGTACGAGATGCCGAGGTAGTCGTAGAAGTCGTTCTGCTCCAGGCGGTCCACGCCGTCCGCCTTGAACGGGCCGAACACCGCGTCCCCCGCGTACGGGATGCCCTCGTCGTCCTTCTTGACCGGAGCACCCTGCACGTACTGGAAGGCGTACGCGAAGATGTCGTCCTCCTGGCTGCCGTAGTACTGCTTGAACCAGTCCTTGAACCACTTCTCCTTCTCGGCGCCCTTGGTCCACGGCTCGGGCATCAGCCGCACCCAGTCCTCCGTCACCACCTTGGACGCGGTGTTGGCGGGCTCGCTGAAGGTGCGGGAGGGGCCGCGCAGGGTGGCGGTGCGGGCGTTGTCCGTGAAGGTGCCGAGGACCTGGCCCTTGGCCCCGCGCAACACCGTGCGATCGGGGTTCTTCAGGCGCTCCCAGGTCTGTTTGCCGCCCTGCTGTCCGGTGCTGGACTCCAGGTTCGGCTCGTCCGTGACGGCCTGCACCGAAGGCGCCTTGGCCTGCTCGTCCTTGCGCAGCTCCACCGTGAGGTAGCCGCTGGCGCCGAGCAGTGCGAGCACGGTCACGGCGTGGACGACGGGGCGCTTCTTCTTGGGGGACATGTGGGTCGACTCCGGTGGTCAGGCGGACGGCATGACGCCGAGGAGGATTCCGGCGGTGAGGACGACATAGGCCATGAGCGTCACCGAGCCGGTGGCCAGCAGGGTGGGGCCCTTGGGCTGGCGGACCAGCTGGTAGGCGATCAGGCCGGGCACGATGAAACCGAGCGTCTGGTTCGCGTACATCAGCGGGAACTCGAGCGACAGCACGATCATCACGGTCGCCTGAAGCGTCACGCCGAGCAGCACGACCGCGGCGAACAGCCGCTTGCCGTACAGGATCACGAACTTCTGCATCAGCAGGGTGCCGACGTATGTCAGCACGGTCACGCCGACCACCATGGCGGCGCGCTGGAGGTCCTCGACGAGGGTCAGCGCGAGCCAGCCCGGGGTGATCATGCCGCCGGGCGAGAGGTTGGTCGTCAGATAGCAGACCAGCGAGAAGAGCAGCCCGATGGCGATGCCTATCGCGGCGATCTCGGGGGTGAGGACGGAGGGGATCAACGGTGCTGCTCTCCTGGGTTCTGCCACTGCTGAGAGTCGTCGGCGGGGGACGCGGGCGGGACGCGGGGCTCGAACAGGCCACGGGACTGCGGGAGTTCGGGGCGCTGCGGGGTTTCGGGGTGCTGCGGGGTCTCGGGGTGCTGCGGTCGGGGCTCCCGGTGCTGCTGAGGTTCCCCGTGGTACTGCTGGGGTTCCCCGCGATACCGCTGAGGCTCCCCTTGTTGCTGCTGAGGTGCGACCGGCGCCTGGACGGCGGTCGGCCAGGGCTCACGGGACTGCCGGTCCTGCTGGGACTGCCGGCCCTGCTGGGGCTGCCCGTGCTGCTGAGGGGCGTACGGCTGAGGCGGCTGTGGCTGCTGGTGTGACTGCGGCGGTGACTGCCGCTGCGGGTACGGCCGCTCCGTGTCGCGCTGCGTCGGCACATGGATACCGGCGTGCGGCGTGTACCGGGCCTCGTACGCCTCCGAGTACGGCTGGTACGGGTCGAGGTGCGGCGCGTACAGCTGCACTGTCTCGACGTGCTGGGCGACCGGTGCCTCCGCCGCCGCGGGCTCCTCCCGTACGTCGTCGGGGGTCTCGTCCGCCGGAAGCTCGGCGAGGTGCTCCAGAAGGACCTCGCCCTGGCCGTGGATGTTGCCGATGGCGACGAGCGAGGAGTCGGCGCCGAGGCGGCCGAGGAGCTGCTCCATGAACTCCTCGGGGTCGCGCCGGTCGCCGCCGAGGTCGACGGCGCGGTCGCGGTACGCGGCCGGGATCGCGTCGATGGCGGACTTGGCCGGGTGGCCGATCACGAAGACCTGCTCGGGGTCGAGCTCAGGGATGATCTCGCCCATCTGGCCGTTGCGTTCGACACGGTCGGGGCGGCAGTTGATGACGACGTTCAGCGGGCGGTGGATGGCGCCGAGGTCGAGCAGCTGGTTGATGTTCATCAGCGTCGACTCGGGGTCGTTGGCCGCGAAGACGTTGGCGAAGCGCAGCTTCTTGTCGTCGTGGGTGACGTACCGCTCGACGGACAGGACACCGGGGTCCGGCGGAGCGTCGTACATGCCCTGGAGGGCGGTCTGCCGCTCCACGCCGACGAGTTCGGCGACCTTGAGTGCGATGGAGACGTTCTCCTTGAAGGTGAACCAGCTGAAGCCGCGCAGCTCCTCGTCGCTGACCGTGTCCGGGTCGGCGTAGATCAGCTCGCAGTTCCGGGTGTCCGCCTCCTCCTGGAGGATGTGGAAACGATCCTTCTCGGCGGTGACGCAGATGCCGCCCTCGGGCATGGACCGGCACAGGGAGCGCGCCACATCGTCGAGGGTCGGGCCCATCTCGGCCAGGTGGTCCTCGCGGACGTTGCACAGCACGCCGATGGTGGAGCGGATCAGCTTGGACTGGTTGATCTCCTGGAGGGCCGGCATCACGGCCATGCACTCGATGACGAGGGCGTCCGGATTGTATGCGGCGGCGCGCCGCACGATGCCGATCTGCTCGACGACGTTGGCGATGCCGAACTTGCGGTAGACCGGCTCCTCCGTGGCGTCGGGGTGGATGAACCGGGCGGCGGTGCCGGTGGTCTTGGCGACGGTCGTCAGATCGCCGCCGCGCAGGGCGCCCGCGCACAGCCGCGTGATGGACGACTTGCCGCGGATGCCGTTGACGAGCACGCGGGTCGGGATGTGGTCGAGGTTCACGAAGTGGCGCCGCTGTTCGACGATTCCGGCGATCAGCAGGATGGCTCCGCACACCACGAGCACGGTGTAGAGGAAAAGCACGGTTTGGGTCCTAGTTCCTTCCGACTCCGGCGGGGGTGCGTGCCCCGCCGTCGCGTCCGCGCCGCTGCCCCTGGAGCTGCTGTCTGATCAGCTCCAGGCTGCGGGCGACGGCGCCGACCTCGTCGTGGTGGCGCGGATAGAGCACGGTCTTGCGGTCGCCGCCCGCGAGCGCCTCGGCCTGGCGGGCCAGTTCACGCAGCGGGCGTACGACGACGATGTGCAGCCAGCCCAGGCAGGCCGCGGCGGCGGTCAGGCCGAGCAGTCCGGCGAGGACCGTGCGGTTCTGCAGGCTGTACTCGGGGATGGCGAGGCCAGAGGCGGGCTGCCAGCTGACGACCTTCCACTGCAGGGACTTGGCCTCGCCGCCGCCGGTGAAGGGGGCCACGGCCGTGACGCGTACGGTGCCGCCGCGCTGGACGGTGGCGTAGGCGTCCTTCTTGCCGAGCAGCGGGGTGAGGAAGGAGGGCGCGTCCTGGAAGGCGAGGTAGCCGGAGTCCCCGCCGATGACGCGGTTCCTGGCGTCGAGAACCCGGACGTCGCCCATGCCCTGGCGGCTGAGCAGCGCGTTCAGGAACTCGATGCGGAACTCGCCGACCACGGCGGCTCCGTCCCGTCCGGGTGCCTCGGCGGTGGCGGTGATGACGGGCTTCTTGCCGCCCTCGCCGGTGACTTCGAGGGACTTGGTGGAGGGGCCCTTGCCGGCCGTGTGGTGGGGGGTGTGCCCGGCCTGGGCGAGGATCTTGCCGTCGGCGCCGAGGACGTACAGCGACTGGTAGCGGTCGTGGTCCTCCAGGGTGCGCGCCAGGACCGTCTTCATGTCGTCGGCGGAGGTGCGGTCGCCGATCAGCGCGGCCACCGCGGAGAGGTCCGCGTGGCCCTCGTTGAGGGCGCGGCGCACCCGGTCGCTGACCGTGGCGGTGCGCGACTTCTGGTCGCGGACGATCTGGTTCGGTACGAGGACGGAGCTGTCGGCGCGGTTGAGCACCAGCATCAGCGGCGCCGACCACACGAGCAGCAGCACGGCACAGACGGCGAGCAGGGCGCGCGCTCCCAGACCCTTGCGGGGCGCGGGAGCGTCCGGGTCGGCCGGGGCCCCCTGCAACTGAAGCCGCAGCCGCTCCAGGGCGGAGCCGACCCGGGCGGCCTCCCCGGCCCTTGGCACGGTCACCGGGCGCGCGAGGTCGCCTCGGGTGAGCCGGCGGCTCTCCAGGAACAGCCGGATCAGCGGGCGCTGCACGGTGCCGAGCAGCAGCATGATGGCGAGGCCGCCGATCAGCAGCAGGGCACCGGCGGCCGCGATGCCGAAGGCGGGCCGGGTGAGCTGTGCGGTGCGTTCCCTGACGTCGACCTGGGTGACGACGGTGAGCCCGAGGCCACTGGCCACGGTGGTGTCACCGGCGACGGGCGCGGAGAGTGTGGCGTATCCGCCGACGGTGCGTACGTTCTGGGTGGCGCCCCCGGTCAGATGGCCGCTGACGCCCGTGTAGCCGCCGGAGCCCGGCTTCTTGGCGGTGATGGGGTTCTGCTCGGCCTTCCTCGCGGCGAGCGAGGCGAAGGACTTCAGCTGCTGCTGGGCACGCTTGGCGTCGAGGCTGCCGTGGCTGCTGAGGACCCGTCCGGTGGAGTCGACGACGCCGATGGCGCGTCCGCCGGAGAGGCTCACTCCGGGGAAGGTCAGGCTGCTGGAGGCGACCAGGAGCTGCTGCGGCTGCCCCTTCCAGGAGAGCACGGCGAGGATGACCAGACGGGTCTGGCCGTTCTCCATGCGCACCATGCGGGGGGCGAGGCCGTCCTTGGCGGAGAGCTTGGTGCGGTCGATCGCGGTCAGCGGCACGTTCTCGCCACGGGCGGCGAGCAGGTTGCCCGACTTGATCTCGATGACGGCGGTGCCGCGCCATTTCTGGTAGACGTCGCCGACCTTGTCGAGGACGGTGTCCGCGGAGACGGGCTGTCCCTCGTTGAAGAGGGTGGCCGTGTTGGTGAGGTCGCTGATGGACTCGTCGAGCGAGGTCCGCAGGGCGACGGCCCCGTCCTCGGCGACGTACTGCTGAGAGGTCAGTACGGCCTTCGGGACGAGGACGCTGTCCGGTTTGCCCAGGGTAAGAGCGGTGATACCGGCGAGCGTGAGGAGCAGAACGGACAAGACAGCTATGGGTGGACGTATCCCGCCAATCAGGGACATGTCAGCCCTTCGGCGGACCTTGTGCCGCCGCTTCGGACGCGCAGCGGCCAACGGGGTGCTCCTCTCAGGCAGTTACAGGGCACACCTCTGCCACGAATGACACGGCACGCCCCAGAGGGCACAGGTGTGCCACTCGTTCTCATCAGACAGCCAAACGACTCAAAGGGTTGCACATCTTAAAGAAACAGGTAGGAAATCTGTTTGTGTCCGGTCAGGGCCGGGCATACGGAACCCTCGCGTCCTACCCTTGTCCGCTGCTCCGCCCCGCCCCGCGTGAGCCTGTGCCGCCTCTGTGGCTATCTTGGGTTCGGCCATGAGTGTGACAGTGAACCGAGCGAAAACGATCAGCGTCGCGGCGACGATCGTGGTCCTTGGCGTACTCGCGGCCGGGCTCGCCGCCTACGGTTTCGGCCGGGCGAGTCAGGCGCGCGGGGGCGCCCCGTCCCCGGACCGGGCCGGCACGGCCTCTCCCGGGGGCGTCAGCGTGGAGCGCCGGATCACCGACTTCACCGCCGGGTTCGGACCGGACTCCGGGTACCGCGAGCCGCGCCGGGACGAGCGGCAGGCCGTCGCCGACGCCGTGGGCCAGATCCTCGACGGCCACCCGGACCGCGCCCGCGCCCTGCTCTCCGACATCGACTTCCAGCTGCGTACCGTGACCGACTCCACATCCGGACGCCGGTACGCGGAGCTGTCCGACCGCACCGAGGAGAGCCCCGCGCCGCGCGGCTGGGGCCGCGTCTACATCGACCTCTCGGCGCCGGTCCGCTGGTCGGTGCAGGTGCCGCACCCCGTCGCCGACGCGGACACCGAACGGCTCGGCGCCCGTGTGCTGCTCGGCTCGCCCGGCGGGTTGCTCGTGCTCGCCGGCGCGCACCGCAGGGCCGGGGTGGGCGACGCGGCGGACATGGCCCACCGGCGCGACTCCGTCTTCGACGCCGTGTGCGACGAGCTGGCCCGGCGCGGGCTGCCCGGCATCCAACTGCACGGCTTCGCCGACGACTCCGCCCCCGACCACGACGTCGTCGCCTCCACCGGCAAAGGCACGCTGGGCCGCGCCGAAGGCCGCCGGCTCGCCGCCGCGCTGGACGACCGGGACTTCGCGGTGTGCCGCGCCTGGGTCCGCTCGTGCCCCCTGGAGGGCCACGACAACGTCCAGGGCCGCACGGCCGCCGCGCGGCACGTGCCCTTCCTGCACATCGAGTTCGCCCGCTCCGTCCGTACGAGCGACGCGCGTACCTCGCAGGCGGCGGCCGCCATCCGTACGGTCACCTCGCAGTGGGCGAAGGGCACCTGAGCCGGTCCCGCATACAACCTTTCGATCACCGAGTGGTCTGTTCAGTGGGTGTTCGAAGACGGCCACCCGTGATTCGAAAGTCATGTGGGGGAATCTGGATGACCGCACGCACCCATGCCCGTTCGGCTGCCGCCGTGGCCCTGTCCGCGGCCACGGTTCTCGGCGTGACCGGACTGGCCCCCGCCGCCGCGGCCGCCGCTCCCACCGCCGCCGGCCGCACCTCGTCGGACTTCAACGGTGACGGCCGGCCCGATCTCGCGATCACCGCTCCCACCATGACCGTCGACGGCCTGAGGCAGGCCGGGGCGGTGACCGTCGTCTACGGCTCCGCCACCGGGTACGACACCGCGCACAGCCAGATCATCACGCAGGCGACCGACGGCGTGCCCGGCGATCCGACCGCCGAGCGCCGCTGGGGCTACCTCGGCGGCAACGGGGATCTGAACGGCGACGGGTACGACGACCTCCTCGTCCGCTCAAGCTCCAGGTGGACGGTCCTGTGGGGCGGCACGAACGGCCTGAGCGGCGCCGGCGAACTGCCCGCGGCAGGGGGCGGCGAGGGGACGCCGAGTTCCCCCTGGCTGTTCAACTACCAGGCCGACGTGGGCGACATCGACGGCGACGGCACCGCGGACCTGGCCGCGCCCGCCCAGGTGGACGGCGCCTGGGGCCTGGCCGTGTACCACGGCCCGTTCGACCGCACGGGCGCCCCCGAGCGCATCGAGTTCCGCGACACCGAGGAGAAGGACGACGGGTACGCGCCCGGAACGGTGTTCGTGGGCGACATGACCGGTGACGGCGTGGCCGACATCGTGACCCACGGCAACGAGCGGGACTTCACTTCGACCGGGCGCCTCTACGTGGGCTCGGCGTCGGGCCTGACCGACGCGGGAACCATCAAGGCGACCGGTGGGGGCGCGTTCGGCGACATCGACGGCGACGGCTACCAGGACTTCGTCAGCGGGAACGGCCACCCGGGGACGGCCGCCGCGCCCGGCGGCGCCGTCTACGTGACCTACGGCGGTCCGGGCGGCATGAGCACGACGCGCGCGCCGCGGACTCTCACGCAGTCCACCACCGGCGTGCCGGGAGTCGACGAGAAGAACGACCGGTTCGGCGACGACGTCGTCCTTGGCGACACGAACGGCGACGGCTACGACGACCTCGTCATCGGCGCGCCGTGGGAGACCGGCAGCGACCCTGAGGCCACCTCCCGGGCGGGCGCGGTCACCGTACTGCGCGGCGGGCCGCACGGCGTCACCACCACAGGTGCCCAGGTGATCACGCAGAACACCAAGAACGTGCCGAGCACGTCGGAGGCGGGCGACCACTTCGGCGCCGCGGTGCACGTGGCCGACGGCGAGGTCGTGGTCGGCGGCAACGGTGAGGACAGCTGGAAGGGCCGCGTGTGGCGGCTGCCTGCCACCGCCGGCGGCGTCACCGGAACGGGCAGCACCAGCTTCAACGTCACCGCGCTCTCCGGCCCGTCCGGCGCCGCCCACTTCGGCGAGGCCTTCAGCCGCTGACCCGTCCGTCTCCCGCGGGCCGGTCCCGCATCCGCTCCCGGGGCGTGCAACCCTTGCCTCATGACCGCCCCCTCGCTCGTGATCGTCGACGCCGCGAACGTCGTCGGGTCGGTGCCCGACGGGTGGTGGCGGGACCGCCGCGGCGCCGCGGAGCGACTGCGCGACCGGCTCGCCCGGGACGGGCTCCCGGGGCACGACGGTCCCATGGAGCTCGTCCTGGTGGTCGAGGGCGCGGCCCGGGGCGTGGAGTCCGTCCCGGGAGTACGCGTCGTCGACGCTCCCGGCAGCGGCGACGACAAGATCGTGGAGCTGGTGGCCGAGGCCGGCGACCGGCCGGTCCTGGTCGTCACGGCGGACCGCGAACTGCGGCGCAGGGTCACCGAGTCGGGGGCGGAGGTGGCGGGGCCGCGGACGGTACGGGGTGACGCGTGAGCGGTCCTTCCGCCCCCTCGGCCCTGCCCGTCCCGTACCTGGGCACCCCGCCTCCACACCCCCGCATCGGCCTGAACCGTCTCGTCCTCGAACGCCGGGCGGCCTGAGGGTTCACGGCGTTCGCACGTACAGCACCGCTCCGTCCACCGCCCCCGCCTCCTCGTAGTCCGCCGCCAGCAGGCGCCGCAGCGAGGGAACGCGGTCCGGGGCGTACGGCCTGCCCTGGGAGTCGTCGACGACCAGGGCGGGTGGATGGGTGGTCATTTCCTCGCGGAAGGCGGGCCAAGCACCGGCCACGGCGTACTTCTCACCGACCTGGGGGCCGTCGCGACCCCCGCTGTAGTTCGTCAGAAGCCCGGCGGTGAGGAAGCGGCTCGCGGGCCTGCGGTCGGCCAGCCAGTACGTCTCGGGGTGCATCCCCCACACCAGCACCCGGTCACCGGGATCCGTACGGTGCCCCAGCGCCTCCGCGACGCGCTCCGCGTGCGCGAGTTCGGGACGCGGCGCGAGCAGACCCCAGGCCAGGAACAGCGTGCAGCAGCAGGCCGAGGTGAACAGCGCGGTCGCCAGCCGGTCACGCGGCAGGATCTGCAGCGCGGCGGTCGCCAACAGGGCGACGGGCGGGATGAGTTGCAGGTAGTAGTGCCCGAAGAAGTGGAAGCCCAGCATGACCGCCAGCGCCGACGAGGCCAGCCACAGCCACAGCTCCGCCGCTCCGGTGCGGGCGATCCGCAACACCCGTACGACCGGCGGGATCAGCCCCGCGCAGGCCACCGCCAGGATCGCCGTGTTGATCAACCCCCGGAACAGAACGTGCAGTTCGGACCCGGTGAAGGCGGCGTACGCGGCCGAGCCGGTGACCGTCCAGAACAGGAACCCGGAGGGGTCGGTGAGCAGCGCCGCGCACAGGACCGGAAGTGCCATCCCAACTCCCAGCCGCACCAGCCCGGTTCGCGAGAGGCCGTACCGCCACAGCTGCCACACCACCGGCACCAGCACCGCCCCGCCCGTCTGCTTCGTCAGACACGCGCAGGCGACGGCGAGCCCGGCCGCACCCCAGCGGCGCCGGTCCGCGCACCACATCGCCGCGGCCGTGCACGGCAGCATGAACACCTCGAAGGTCGCGGCCTGCGCGTCCTCGGGGTTGAGCCCGATGGAGGCCAGCAGGTACAGCACGCCCGCCGTGCGCCCCGCCGCCCCGCCCCAGCGGCGCCGGGCAAGGGACGCCAGCAGCACGGCGGTCGAGAGCTGGGCCAGCACCGCGAGGACCCGTACCGAGGTGAGCGAGTCGGAGCCGCACAGCGCGAACGCCGCTTCGTACAACCACGGCACGAACGGCGGCTTGCGGTCCACGACGGTCTCGTACAGCCGTCCCCCGGCCGCCAGCATCCGCGCCTGTATGGCGAGATAGCCCTCGTCCGGGTTCCACAGCGGCCGTACGAAGGAGGGGGCCCGGGTGACGCAGGCGAGCAGGACCAGTACGGGCAGGACCCGTCTCCAGTAACCGCGGCCCGATACCGGGGGCGTGACTACGGAGCGTGGTGAACCCAGGACCTCGGCGAGCATACGGTGCACGCTATCCGGCCCCGCAGTCTCCACCGAAGCGGGACATACGGGGCCGGGGCATCAACCGGGCCGATTACCCGGCGTTGTGGCCGGGCGGATTCGGAACCCCGCCGGCCGGCGTCTCCTCGTGGCGGCCGAGACGACTGTGCGAGCGCCCGTACAGGAAGTAGACGGCGAAGCCGATCACCATCCAGATCGCGAACCGCAGCCACGTCTCCGCGGGCAGGTTCAGCATCAGCCACAGCGAGGCGAGCACCGACAGGATCGGCACCAGCGGCACCAGCGGAGTGCGGAAGGAGCGGGGCAGGTCCGGGCGGGTGCGGCGGAGGATGACGACGCCGATCGCGACGACGACGAAGGCGAAGAGCGTGCCGATGTTGACCAGTTCGGCGAGTGTGCTGAGGCTGGTGAAGCCCGCCAGGATCGCGATGATCACGCCGAGCAGGATGGTCGGCCGGTGCGGGGTGCGGAACTTCGGGTGGACGCGGGAGAAGAACCGCGGCAGCAGTCCGTCGCGGCTCATCGCGAAGAAGACCCGGGTCTGGCCGAGCAGCAGGATCATGCAGACCGTCGTCAGACCGACGGCGGCACCGAAGCTGATGACGCCCGCGTACCAGGGGTGTCCGGTCGCCTTGAAGGCGTCGGCGAGCGGGGCGTCGACGGACAGCTGGGTGTACTTCTGCATGCCCGTGACGACGATCGACACGGCGACGTAGAGCGCCGTGCAGATGAAGAGCGAGCCGAGGATGCCGCGCGGCATGTCCCGCTGCGGGTTCTTCGTCTCCTCGGCGGCCGTCGCCACCACGTCGAAGCCGATGAAGGCGAAGAAGACGACGGAGGCGGCGGTGAAGATGCCCATCACACCGAAGTTGGTGGGCGCGTACCCGAACATCAGCTGGACGAGCGGGGACTGCAGACCGCCGCCGGCCGGCTGCGGCCGCGCCTCGGGGATGAACGGCCGGTAGTTGCCGCCCTTGATGAAGAAGGCGCCCGCGATGATCACGATCAGGACGACGGTGACCTTGATCGCGACGACGACCGAGGTGACCCGGGCGGAGAGCTTCACGCCGATGACGAGGATGGCGGTGAGGACCAGCACCAGCGCGGCGGCGAGGATGTCGAACCCGAACCCGGCGGTCCCTTCGCGCCCACTGAGATAGTCGGGCAGGTGCCAGCCCGCGTTGTCCATCAGCGAGCGCACATACCCCGACCAGCCGACGGCGACCACCGCCGTGCCGAGCGCGAATTCCAGGACCAGGTCCCAGCCGATGATCCAGGCGGGCAGTTCCCCGAGCGAGGCGTACGAGAAGGTGTACGCCGATCCCGCCACCGGGACCGTGGAGGCGAACTCGGCGTAGCAGAGCGCGGCCAGACCGCAGACGACTCCCGCCGCGACGAATGCGAGCGACACCGAAGGGCCCGCGTTCTCCTTGGCGACCTTGCCGGTGAGAACGAAGATGCCGGTGCCGATGATGACACCGACGCCGAAGACGGTGAGATCCAGAGCGGACAGCGACTTCTTGAGTGCGTGCTCCGGCTCCTCAGTGTCCAAGATCGATTGTTCGACCTTCTTCGTCCTGAAGAGGGTGCTGCTCACGGGCGTACCTCCCACGCTTGTCGTCCTCGACATGATCGAGGGGGCTCGTGCTGCGTATGCCCCGACATGGGTGATGTCACGCGAACGGGCCGGTTCCACCACCCGTACAGGGTGCGGAAACCGGCCCATTGGACCTGCGTGATGGTACGTCAGTCGCGCGCGGGCTCCACCGAGTCAACGACCTGCGCCGCGGTACCGGCGAAGCGTCCGTCGAGCTTGGCGACCAGACCGGTGACCTGGCGGGCGATGTCCGGCGCGGTCAGGCCGATCTCCGCCATGACCTCGGCACGGGAGGCGTGGTCGAGGAAGCGCGGCGGGATGCCGAAGTCGCGCAGCGGGACGTCGACGCCCGCGTCGCGCAGGGCCTGCGCGATCGTGGAGCCGACGCCGCCGACGCGGGAGTTGTCCTCGACGGTGACGACCACGCGGTGCTGCTCGGCGAGCGGGGCCATGGCCTCGTCGACCGGCTTGACCCAGCGCGGGTCGACCACCGTCGTGGAGATGCCCTGCTTGTCGAGCAGGTCGGCGATCTCCAGGCACATCGGCGCGAGCGCGCCGACGGACACGAGCAGCACGTCGGGCGCGTCGGTGCCCGGGGCGCGCAGCACGTCCATGCCGCCGATCCGTCCCACGGCGGGCACGGCCGGCCCGACCGCGCCCTTGGAGAAGCGGACCACCGTCGGCGCGTCCTTGACGTCGACGGCCTCCCGCAGCTGGGCGCGGACCTGGTCGGCGTCGCGCGGCGCGGCGAGCCTGAGGCCCGGCACGACCTGGAGGATCGACATGTCCCACATGCCGTTGTGCGAGGCGCCGTCGGTGCCCGTGACGCCCGCGCGGTCGAGGACGAAGGTGACACCGCACCTGTGCAGGGCGACGTCCATCAGGACCTGGTCGAAGGCACGGTTGAGGAAGGTCGCGTAGACCGCGAAGACGGGGTGCAGTCCGCCGGTGGCGAGGCCCGCGGCGGACACGGCGCCGTGCTGCTCCGCGATGCCGACGTCGTACACCCGCTTCGGGAAGGCCTTGGCGAACTTGTCGAGGCCGACCGGCTGGAGCATCGCGGCCGTGATGGCGACGACGTCCTTGCGCTCCCTGCCGAGCTTGACCATCTCCTCGCCGAAGACGGAGGTCCAGTCGGCGCCGGAGGATGCGATCGGCAGGCCGGTGTCCGGGTGGATCTTGCCGACGGCGTGGAAGCGGTCCGCCTCGTCCTGCAGGGCGGGCTGGTAGCCGCGGCCCTTCTCGGTGAGGCAGTGCACGATGACCGGGCCGCCGAAGCGCTTGGCGCGGGCGAGCGCCGACTCCAGGGCCTCGATGTCATGGCCGTCGATCGGACCGACGTACTTCAGGCCCAGGTCCTCGAACATGCCCTGCGGGGCGATGAAGTCCTTCAGGCCCTTCTTGGCGCCGTGCAGGGTCTCGTAGAGCGGCTTGCCGACGACCGGGGTGCGCCCCAGGAGGTCCTTGCCGCGGGCCAGGAAGCGCTCGTAGCCGTCCGTGGTGCGCAGGGTCGCCAGGTGGTTCGCGAGGCCGCCGATGGTGGGCGCGTACGAGCGCTCGTTGTCGTTGACGACGATCACCAGGGGGCGGTCCTTGGCGTCCGCGATGTTGTTCAGCGCCTCCCAGGCCATGCCGCCGGTGAGGGCGCCGTCACCGATGACCGCGACCACGTGGTCGTCGCGCTCCAGGACCTGGTTGGCCTTCGCCAAGCCGTCGGCCCAGCCGAGGACCGTGGAGGCGTGCGAGTTCTCGATGACGTCGTGCTCGGACTCGGCCTGCGACGGGTAGCCCGAGAGGCCGCCCTTCATCTTCAGCTTCGAGAAGTCCTGACGGCCGGTGAGCAGCTTGTGGACGTAGGACTGGTGGCCCGTGTCCCACAGCACTCTGTCCTTCGGCGACTCGAAGACGCGGTGCAGGGCGATGGTGAGCTCCACGACACCGAGGTTGGGGCCGAGGTGGCCGCCGGTCTTGGAGACCGCGTCGACGAGAAAGGTCCTGATCTCGCCGGCCAGCTGGTCCAGCTGCTCCAGGCTGAGCCGGTCCAGATCGCGCGGTCCCCTGATGCGGGTCAGCAGCGGCACCCGTGCCTCCTTGCAGTTGAGCTGTTCGAGCTTTGCCGGGTCTGTCGAGTCTAATGTTCCGCCTTTCATGACGACGTCCGGGCTCCGCGTTGTACGTCACGCGAACGGCCGTAAATCATCCGTACACGCGTTCCTTTCGCAACCGCACGCTCGTCCCGTTCACGGACCGGCGCGCTGGGCTCCGGACATGGAAGTGCCCGGTACCGCCGTTGGTACCGGGCACTTCGTCATGGGCCCAGAGGACCGGGATCGCTACGCGCGACCGGCGGTCTTCTGGGTCTTGCGCGTCACCGCGTCGATGACGACGGTGGCGAGAAGCACACCACCGGTGATCATGTACTGGACCGGAGAGGCGATGCCCTCCAGCGCCAGGCCGTACTGGATCGAGACGATGACCAGTACGCCGAGCAGCGCGTTCCAGGTACGGCCGCGGCCACCGAAGAGGCTGGTGCCACCGATCACGGCCGCCGCGATGGCGTTCATGAGGAGGTCACCCGCACCCGCGCCCTGGTTGGCGGAGGCGATCTTCGAGGCGATGAACAGACCGCCGACCGCGGCGAAGGTGCCGGAGATCGCGAAGACCGAGATCCGCACCATCTCCACGTTGATACCGGCACGCCGGGAGGCCTCGACGCTGCCGCCGAGCGCGAAGATCTTGCGACCGTAGGAGGTACGGCGCAGTACGAAGTCCGTGAGCAGCAGCACCGCGATGAAGATCACCACGGCCAGCGGCAGACCCTTGTACTGGTTGTAGACGATCGCCACGGCGAAGGCGAGGATCGCCAGCAGCACGGTGCGCGCGATGGTCTCGCTCAGCGGCGCGGACGGCACCCCGGCGGCCTCACGGCGACGGTTGCCGAAGTAGGAGCTGAGGAAGTACACGGCGGTCACGGCGACCGCGAGTACGTAGGCGGCGGCCACATCGGTGAAGTAGTAGCTGGTCAGCTTGGCGACGACGCCGTTGCTGTCCAGGTTGATGGTGCCGTTGCTGCCCAGGATCTGGAGCATGAAGCCGTTCCAGAACAGCAGACCCGCCAGGGTGACGGCGAAGGCCGGCACACCGATGCGCGCGAACACGAAGCCGTGGATGGCGCCCGCGACCGTGCCGGTGAGGATGGCCAGGATGAAGGCCAGCCACTCGTTCATGCCGTGCGTGACGTTCAGCACCGCGAAGGCGGCGCCCGCGACACCGGAGACCGAACCGACCGACAGGTCGATCTCGCCGAGCAGCAGTACGAAGACGATGCCGACGGCGATCATGCCCGTGCCGACCATGGCGACGGAGATGTCGGACAGGTTGCCCGCGGTGAGGAAGTTCGAGTTCAGGCTGGCGAAGATCGCCCAGATGATGATCAGGCCGATGACGACCGGGATGGAACCCAGGTCGCCGGACTTCATCTTGCGCTTGAACTCGGAGAGGTAGCCCGCGAAGCCCTGCTCGCGGACGAGCAGCCGGGGGTCGACCACGGTGACCGCCTTGGCGGCCGCCTCGGGGTTCTCCACGGCGTGGTCCTCGGGGGTGGCGGAGGTCTTGTCGATGCTCACTTCTGAGCCTCCCCATTGTTGCGCGCCGCGCGACGGGTCACGGCGTTCTCCGTGGCGCCCGTGATGGCGGAGATGATCTCTTCCTGGGAGGTCGACTTGACCTCGAAGACGCCGTTGTTGCGCCCGAGGCGCAGGACGGCGACCTTGTCGGCCACAGCCTTCACGTCAGCCATGTTGTGGCTGATGAGGATCACCGCGTGGCCGCGCTCTCGCAACCGCTCGACCAGGTCGAGGACCTGGGCGGTCTGCTCGACACCGAGGGCGGCGGTGGGCTCGTCGAGGATGACGAGCTTGGGCTCACCGAGCATCGAACGGGCGATCGCCACCGTCTGGCGCTGACCACCGGAGAGAGAGGCGATCGGGATACGGACGCTGGGGATGCGGATGGACAGCGTGTCCAGCAGCTCGCGCGAGCGGCGCTCCATCTCGACCTCGTCCAGGATGCCGCGCTTCTTCAGCTCGCGGCCCAGGTAGAGGTTGCCGACGACATCGATGTTGTCGCACAGCGCGAGGTCCTGGTAGACCGTCGCGATGCCCAGCGACTGCGCGTCGTGCGGCTTGTTGATCTGGACGGGCTTGCCGTCCCACTCGATGGCGCCCTCATCGATGGGGTGCACGCCGGCGATCGTCTTGACCAGCGTGGACTTTCCGGCGCCGTTGTCGCCCACCAGGGCGACCACTTCACCGGCGTGGACCTCAAGCTCTACGTCGGTGAGCGCCTGGACGGCACCGAATCGCTTGGAGACCCCGCGCAACGCCAGAACAGGCGTAGCGGACACGTGAACCATCTCCTTCGCCGCCTGACCCGGCGGGAGGTTGTGCAGAAAGTTTTGGAGGGGGGGTGTACCGTCCGGCGCCCCGCCTAGCTTGCGGGGCTGTTGGATGCGGGGCGCCGGAGGGGCTCGATTACGCAAGTCCCGTACGGGAATTCAAGAGCGAATTCCCGTACGTGGATAGAGACTTGCGGAGGTTTACTGCAGGCCGATCTTCTTGCAGTCCGCGGCGTAGGCCGAGGTGCAGATCTCGTTGACCGTGTAGACGCCGTCCTTGATGACGGTGTCCTTGATGTTGTCCTTGGTCAGCGAGGTGACCGGGACGAGCACCGACGGGATGGCCTTGTTGGTCGGGCTGTCGACCTTGTCCTTGGCGACGGTGTCGAGCGCCTTGCCCTGGGCGAGCGCGACGGCCATCTCGGCGGCGGCGTCGGCCTCGGGGGCGTACGGCTTGTAGACGCTCATGTACTGCTCACCGGCGACGATGCGCTGCACACCCGCGAGCTCGGCGTCCTGGCCGGTGACCGGGACGGAGATGCCGGCGGCCTTGAGGGCGGTGATGATACCGCCGGCCATGCCGTCGTTGGCGGAGTAGACGCCGATGATGTTCTTCTTGCCGAGGGCCGAGATGGCGCCCTCCATGTTGGAGTTGGCGTTCTCCGGCTTCCACTCCTTGGTGTCGTACTCCTTGCCGATGTTCACCTTGCCGTCGAGGACGGAGTGGGCGCCCTTCTTGAAGAGCGCGGCGTTCGGGTCGGTGACCGAGCCGTTCATCATGACGATCTTGCCGCTCTTGGCCTTGGAGCCAAGAGCCTTCAGGAGCGCCTCACCCTGGGTCTTGCCGACGGTCTCGTTGTCGAACGAGGTGTATGCGTCGATCGGGCCCTGCGCGAGACGGTCGTAGGCGACGACCGGGATACCGGCGTCCTTGGCCTTCTGCACCGAGTTCTTGATGGCGGCAGCGTCCACAGCGTCCACGATCAGCACGTCCACCTTGTTGGTGATCATCGTGTCGACCTGCTGGTTCTGCGTGCTGGCGTCCTGCTTGGCGTTGGCGTAGACGACCTCGCCCTTGTTGTTCGTCAGCTCCTTGATCTTCTTCGTGATCAGGGGCTTGTCGAACTTCTCGTAACGCGCGGTCTGGTTCTCGGGAAGGAGCAGACCGACCTTGATCGCGTCGCCCTTCTTGGCAGAGCTGGAGCTGTCGCTCTTGTTGCCGGACTCCTTGGCACTGCCACAGGCGGCCAGCGAAACGGCCATCGCACCAGCGGCAACGGCAACAGCGGCACGACGCATACGCGTGTTCACTTCAGAAACCTCCCTGACGAGGCCGCGTCGTTGCGGCCGAGGTGGCTGGAAGTCAACTCGGCCACGCGTGCGACGTCAAGAAGTAAATACTTAACGAGATGGCAACGGTGCCATGCGTTCTCTAAGTGAAGGCGGGAGCCGCAGCGGACAGCGAGCCATCCAAAAGGGTCGAATCGCCCATCTCGCTGAGCGCGAGAGCAAGCGCGCCGAGCACCTCGGCGCGGCCCCCAAGGGCCCCTGGAAGCACCGAGAGTTGACGTGCGGCGCTGGGGATCGCGTAGCGGCCGACCGACTCCCTGATGGGCCCCAGAACCAGCTCTCCGGCCTCGGCCAGATCGCCGCCGAGGACCACCCGGCTGGGGTTCAGCAGATTGCAGAGATTCGCGACTCCGCTGCCGATGTGGCGACCGACGTCGGCGATCACACGGCGGCAGCCCGGATCCCCGTCCCTCGCCAGTCTGACCACGCCTTCCATGGTCAGGTCGGTGCCGTGACTGGACTGGAGGAGCGGCAGCACATAACGCGCGGCGGCAAAGGTCTCCAGGCAGCCCCGGTTGCCGCAACGGCAGACGGGGCCGGATTCATCGAGGGTGATGTGACCGATCTCGCCCGCTGTGCCGCCCGGCCCGCGGTAGATCTTGCCGTCGATCACCAGGCCCGCGCCGACGCCGCTGGCGACCTTGATGTACGCCAGGTCCTTGACCCCGCGCCCGCTCCCCCAGACCATCTCGCCGAGCGCGCCCAGGTTGGCGTCGTTGTCCACGTGCACGGGCACGCCGAGCCGCCCCTGCAGCTCCTCGGCGGGCCGCGCGCCGGTCCAGCCCGGCAGGATGGAGGTGGAGCCGAGCGTGCCCGATTCGACGTCGATCGGGCCCGGCACGCCGAGCCCCACGCCCGCGATCTTGGTCCGGTCGACCCCGGTGGCCGCGATCAGACGGCTGACCAGCTCTTCCGCCCGGTCGAAGCCCTGCGCGGCGGAGGCGTCCACATCCAGCGGCTCGGACTCCTCGGCCAGCACCTGATGGGCGAGGTTCCCGACCGCGACACGCAGATGCGTATGCCCGAAATCGACCCCGATGACGATGCCGGCGTCCCCGCTCAGACTGACGCTGCGGGCCCTGCGACCGCCCGCCGAAGTGGGTGTGACCTCGACTGTTCCGCCGTCCTTGAGTTCACGGACGATATTGGAGACGGTCGCGGCGGACAGGCCCGTCGTCCTCGCGATCTCCGCCTGCGTGAGCGAACCGGCAAGGCGCACCGCACGTACGACGCGCTCCAGATTGGCTCGGTGCAGCGACGACTGCGACCCCGGAGTCTCCACGACGACCTCCCGCGTACGAGGCCGCCACGATGAGGCCCCGCCTATGTCCAACTAGTGAACTCTAAGCTGAGCTGTTTGGGTTACCTCCCGTCAAGAGGTTGAGCTGCATCCGGCGCGGATGAGCACATGTGAGAGCCGTATTTTCAAGGAAACCCGGCCGACACGGGCGGTGCGGCACATGATCCAGGTCACAGTGGCGGTATCCCGCCCCCTTACAAGTTGTCACGGCCTCGACTGTGAACGTACAAGTTGTCACGGCTTCGGCCGTGAACGATCAATCTTGTGGCCGTTTCGGTATGGCCACGGCACGGCCGACGCGGCGAGGTGTCAGCAGCCCCTCGTGGGCGAGGTGCCGAGGTGGCCGCCGTGCGGTGCACGACGGCCACGAGCTCCTGATCGCCGCACCGCTACTTGAGCGCGCCCGCCGTCAGCCCCTGCACCACCTGGCGCTGGAAGATGATGTACGCGGCGAGAACCGGCAGCATCGCCATCACCAGGCCCGCGAACAGGCCCGACCAGTCGCCCTTGTACCCCTGGCTGGTCGCCAGTTCCACCAGGCCCTGGGAGAGCACCTTCTTGTCCGGGTCGGTGTTCAGCACCGTCGGGAGCATGTACTGGTTCCACTGCCCCAGGAAGTTGAAGATGCCGACGCTGATCAGGCCCGGCTTGGCCATCGGCAGCATGATCTGGAAGAAGGTCCTGGTGTGCGACGCGCCGTCGACGAACGCCGCCTCGGCGATGGAGGTCGGCAGCGTCCTGAAGAAGGAGGTCAGGAAGAAGACCGTGAACGGCAGTGAGTACGCGATGTAGACGAGGATCAGGCCCGGCAGCGTGTTCAGCAGCTGCATGTTGTTCAGTACGTAGAACAGCGGCACCAGAGCGAGCATGACCGGGAAGCTCATTCCTCCGACGAAGAGGAAGTAGATGAAGCGGTTGCCCGGGAACTCGAAGCGGGCGAGCACGTACGCCGCCATCGAGCCGAGCACGAGCGTTCCGACCAGCGAGAAGCCCACCACGATGAGTGTGTTGCCGAAGTAGTCGCTCATGTGCGCCTGCGACCAGGCACGCGACCAGTTCTCGAAGTGGAGCTTGTCCGGCAGCGACCAGGGCGAGCTGAAGATGGAGTCGTCGTTCTTGAAGGACGTCATCACCGCCCACAGGAGCGGCAGGACGACCATGATCGCCCAGATGACGAGGATCGCGTGCGAGAAGACGTTGAGGACACCGCCCTCGCTGCTCTTCGCCTTCGCGGGCGCGGCCGGCGTCTTCGCCACCCGGGGCCGGTCCTCGACCGGCTCCAGGGGCGGCGGGGTGTCAGTGGTCTTCATCAGAACTCCAACCGCTCGCGCCGGCCCAGCCGCATCACGATCGCCGCGAACAGCAGCGTGATGATGAGGAGCGCGACGCCGATCGTTGTCGCGTAGGCGGCGTTCGCGTCACGGAACGCCGATTGGTACACGTACAGCGGGAGGACCGTGGTCGAGTAGTCGGGCCCGCCCGGGCCCACGGTCATGATCTGCACGGCGGCGAATGCCTCGGCACCAAGAGCCAGGATTCCCATGTAGACCCATCCCGACTGCACGGTGTCCCAGAGCAGCGGAAGGGTGATTTTGAAGAAAGTGGTGAATCGACTGGCGCCGTCGAGGAGGGCGGCCTCGTAGAAGTCCTTCGGGATCGAGGCCATTCCCGCGGAGAACAGTACGACGAAGAATCCGACGGTGCTCCACAGGAGCACGGCCATCACACACCAGAGGGCCAGATTCGGATCGCCCAGCCAGTCCGGCTGGACACTGTCGAGGCCGATGGCCTTCAACGTCCCGTTGATGACGCCGTCATTGGGGTTGTAGGCGAACTGGAAGAGCAGGGCGACAATCGCGATGGACAGCACCTGCGGGAAGAAATAGGCGATCTTGTAGAAGCCGGATCCGCGCACTCCGGTGATGGCGGCGCCCTTTCGGCGCCGGCCACCGACGTTGAGCATGAAGGCGAAGAAGAGCGCGAGGCCCAGTGTCACCAGCGGCAGCAGGAGAGCGAACAGCAAGCTGTGCTGCAACGACTTCCAGAAGATGTCGTCGTGCAGCATTCTGGTGTAGTTCGCGAAGCCGACCATCTTGAAGTCGGGGCTCAGGCCGGTCCAGTCCGTGAACGAGTAGTAGATCGCCTGGATGAACGGCCAGATCACGAAGATCGCGTACAAGACCAAGGGGGTCACCAAGAACCCCACAATGAACCGGTACTTGCCGTGTTGCATGGTTACCGACCCCGATCGTTTCGCGGGTGCCGCCGCTGGTGACGTAGGCGCACGTGCCGCTGCTACTGGTGCTTGTAGTGCTTGATGGACTGGTCCTTGGCCGCCGCGTCCGCGTAGCCCTGGATCTTCTTGATGGCCTCGGCCGGGGTCAGGCGCCCTGCCATCATCTCGCCGAGACCGGCGACACCGATCTGCTCCTTCTGGAGCTTCACGTACCAGTCCTGCAGGCGCGGGTTGACCACGTTGTCGCCGGCCTTGTCCAGCGCCGCGACGCCGGACTTGAGGCCGGGGGTCAGCGTGATGCCGTCGGTACCGCCGTTGAAGGCCGTCAGCGACTTCACCTGGCTGGTGAAGTTCTTCGACGAGGCCTCACTGAGCATGATGCGCAGTTGTTCCATGCCGCCCGTGGGGTTGGCCGCCTTGGCCGGGACGATGAAGGGCTCACCGCCGGAGGCCCAGATGGTGCCGAAGGGCAGCTTGTCGGAGCTGTCGAGGCTGGACGGACCGCTGACGGCCAGGTTGAAGTCCTTGGGGATCACGTTCGCGGACTCGTTCTCCACCCACGACCCGTTCGGGATGAAGAGCGCCTTGCCCTTGGCCCACGCGGTCTGCGACTGGATGTGGTCGATGCCCGGGGTGCCCTTGAGGATGTAGCCCTTCTTGTAGAGCTCGTAGTACGCCTCGAAGGCGGCCTTGACGGCGGGGTCCTTCCAGGCGTTCGGCTCCAGGTTGTCGATCTTGTCGAGAACCTCGCGGCCGCCGATCTTGCCGATGAAGGGGTAGAGCGAGAACGGCAGGTAGTAGGGGTACTTGCCCGCGTACGTCCAGCCGGCGATGCCCTTCTTCTTCGCCTTCTCGCACAGCGCGAGCATCGCGTCCCAGTCCTCGGGGTACGTCGCGTCGAGCTTGTCGAGGGCGGTCTGCGAGTACCACACGCCGTAGACCGTGTAGGCGTAGTACATGATCCAGACCGGGTCGCCGTCGAACTGGCCCATCTCGACGATGCCCGGGCGGAGCGTGTCGCGGACCTTCTTCGACGGGTCGTCGATCGACGGCGCGTCGAGGAGCGGGGTCAGGTCGGTCAGCTGCTTCTTGCCGACGAGCACGCCCATGTCCATCTGCTGGGCGCCCGAGTTGTCGATCAGGTCCGGCGGGGTGCCACCGTTGAACTTGGGCTGCAGCTCGGACTGGATCTTCTGGGTCTTGTGGAAGTCGATCTTGGCCTTGGGGTACGCCTTCTTGTACTCGGCGTTGGCGTCGGTCGCGTACTTCGTGCCGAAGCCTCCGTCGAAGATGACGACCGAGAGCGCGGCCGTCTCGTTGACGCCCAGCGGATTCTTCTGCGACTTCTTGCCGGCCTTGGCCTTCTTGTCGGAGCCGCTGTCGCTGCTCGCACACGCGGACAGGAAGCTCATCGTCGGGACGGAGATCAGGCCGAGTGCCGCCGACCGTTTGATCAGATCACGGCGGCCGACACCCTTGGTGCTGCTGTTCTCGGCGGAAGTGGATCCCATGCTCAAGTCCTCGCCTTCTCCAGGACTCAGGCGGTGAACCGGATCCTCCCCGGCACCGCGGTTAGGTCAAGCTGGGGTCGTGCATGGGGGATTCAGTGGGACGACACCACAGTAGGTGTACGTGACACGGTCCGTGGCCTCCCGATTTCCCCCCTGGGTCCTGCCAGTCCACGGCCGTCGAACGGCTTGGCAGACGCCGACAGGTATAGTCCACTTCCCGCCAGCGGAGCAAGATCGAATGCACGTTTGCCGGTGGGTCTTTTCCGAGTTGAGACCTCCCGGAAATATGGGACACCCATGGCTTGCCCTGACGAAGATCCACAGGTGTCAACCTCCCGCATTGGGAGTAATGCGCGGCTCGTCGCACGGTATTCACCCCTGACACCCCACCCAACACCCTTGACATCGCTGACAACTTGACTCCCTACTGGTCCTTGCGCAGCAAAGCTGACAACGTTGTCCAGGCCAGCCCAGGGAGGGTGCTCGCGCATGCAGCACAGAGCTCGGTACAGACGGAGTTCTTTCGCTCGGCCCAGATGGGGTTCCTCGACGGTCATGGGGGTGGCAGCGCTTTCTCTGGTGGTCGCCTCCCAGGGCGTGGCGGTCGCCCTGCCCGCCCAAGCGGCGGCGAAGGACCGGCAGTTCGCCTCCTCGTTCGAATCGGGTGATCCCGCTCCCGACTGGCTGAACACGGTCGATACGGGACCCGACGGGGCCAAACGGGCGTCGGGTGTCGACGGTGGCTACAGCACCGGCATCCCCGGAAACGTCACCGACCACGTCACGGACGTCCGCGCCGGCGGCGAGAACACCGGGGCGGGCGAGGTGAAGGAGAACCTGGTCGACGGCGAGCCGAGCACGAAGTGGCTGACCTTCGAGCCCACCGGCTGGGCGGAGTTCGACCTGGACGCCCCGGTCAAGGTGGTCACGTACGCGCTTACTTCCGCCAACGACCACGACGAGCGCGACCCGAAGGACTGGACGCTCCAGGGCTCGACGGACGGCAAGGACTGGAAGTCCCTCGACACCCGCTCGGGCGAGTCCTTCGGCGAGCGGTTCCAGACGAAGTCGTACGACATTGCGAGCCCCGCCGAATACCAGCACTTCCGGCTCGACGTCACCAAGAACAACGGCGGCGACATCCTTCAGCTCGCCGACGTCCAGTTCTCCACGGGCCAGAGCGACGACCCGACGCCCAAGGACATGCTC
Source organism: Streptomyces sp. NPDC058246 (assembly GCF_042881985.1). Taxonomy (NCBI): domain Bacteria; kingdom Bacillati; phylum Actinomycetota; class Actinomycetes; order Kitasatosporales; family Streptomycetaceae; genus Streptomyces; species Streptomyces sp. NPDC058246. The sequence continues at coordinate 181,787 of NZ_JBHVWZ010000005.1, forward strand.
TCGCTGGTGGACCGCGGCCCGAGCGGCTCGCCCACCGCGAAGGCGGGCGCGGGCTTCACCGGCAAGCGGGCCCTGCGCTACGCGGGTACCCACAAGGCGGACGGCCGGGCGTACTCGTACAACAAGGTCTTCGACGTGAACGTGGCCGTCGGCCGCGACACCGAGCTGGCGTACCGGATCTTCCCGTCGATGGCGGACGGCGACCGGGACTACGACGCCACGAACGTGTCCGTGGACCTGGTCTTCACCGACGGCACCTCGCTGAGCGACCTGGGCGCCACGGACCAGCACGGGTTCGCGCTCACCCCACAGGGGCAGGGCGCGGCCAAGGTGCTGTACGTGAACCAGTGGAACAACGTGACCTCGCGGATCGGGTCGGTCGCGGCCGGCAAGACCGTGGACCGGATCGTGCTGGCGTACGACTCGCCCAAGGGGCCCGCGAAGTTCCGCGGCTGGCTGGACGACGTCTCGCTGAAGACGGTCGCTCCGGAGAAGCCGAAGGCGCACCTGTCCGACTACGCGCTGACCACCCGCGGCACCAACTCCAGCGGTGGCTTCTCGCGCGGCAACAACTTCCCGGCGACGGCCCTCCCGCACGGCTTCAACTTCTGGACGCCGGTGACCAACGCGGGCTCGCTGAGCTGGCTCTACGACTACGCCCGTGCCAATAATTCGGACAATCTACCCACGATTCAGGCGTTCAGTGCCAGCCATGAGCCCAGCCCCTGGATGGGTGACCGGCAGACCTTCCAGGTGATGCCGTCGGCCGCCTCCGGCACCCCGGACACCGGCCGGGAGGCCCGCGAGCTGGCGTTCCGGCACGAGAACGAGACGGCGCGCCCCTACTACTACGGCGTGACCTTCGAGAACGGACTCAAGGCCGAGATGGCCCCGACGGATCACGCGGCCTCGCTGCGGTTCACCTATCCCGGTGACGACGCGAGCGTGATCTTCGACAACGTCACCGAGCAGGCCGGGCTGACCCTCGACAAGGACAACGGGATCGTCACCGGCTACTCGGACGTGAAGTCCGGCCTGTCGACCGGGGCCACGCGGCTCTTCCTGTACGGCGTCTTCGACGCGCCGGTGACGGACGGGGGCTCGGCCGGGGTCAAGGGATACCTGAAGTTCAAGGCCGGCGCCGACCACACCGTCACCCTGCGCCTGGCCACCTCGCTGATCAGCGTCGACCAGGCCAAGGACAACCTGCGCCAGGAGATACCGGACGGCACGTCCTTCGGGACGGTCGAGGCGCGGGCCCAGCGCACCTGGGACAAGCTGCTGGGCAAGGTCGAGGTCGAGGGCGCGACGCCGGACCAGCTGACCACGCTGTACTCCAGTATGTACCGGCTGTACCTGTACCCCAACTCCGGCTTCGAGAAGGTCGGTTCGAAGGACCAGTACGCCTCGCCGTTCTCGCCGATGCCGGGTCCGGACACCCCGACCCACACCGGCGCGAAGATCGTCGACGGGAAGGTGTACGTCAACAACGGCTTCTGGGACACCTATCGGACGACCTGGCCCGCCTACTCGCTGCTGACACCCAGTCAGGCGGGGGAGATGGTCGACGGATTCGTCCAGCAGTACAAGGACGGCGGCTGGACCTCACGCTGGTCCTCGCCCGGGTACGCGGACCTGATGACCGGCACGTCGTCGGACGTGGCGTTCGCGGACGCGTATGTGAAGGGGGTCGACTTCGACGCGGAGTCGGCGTACAAGGCGGCTCTGAAGAACGCGACCGTCGTCCCGCCGGTCTCGGGCGTGGGCCGCAAGGGCATGTCGACCTCGCCGTTCCTCGGCTACACGAGCACCGACACCCATGAGGGCCTGTCGTGGGCGCTGGAGGGCTACCTCAACGACTACGGCATCGCGAAGATGGGCCAGGCGCTCTACAAGAAGACGGGCGAGAAGCACTACAAGGAGGAGGCGGACTACTTCCTCAACCGTGCCCAGGACTACGTGAACCTCTTCGACTCGAAAGCCGGTTTCTTCCAGGGCCGCGACGAGAAGGGCGACTGGCGGGTCGAGTCGTCGAAGTACGACCCGCGCGTGTGGGGATACGACTACACGGAGACCAACGGCTGGGGCTACGCGTTCACCGCGCCGCAGGACTCACGGGGGCTCGCCAACCTGTACGGCGGCCAGAGCGGGCTGGCGGAGAAGCTCGACGCGTACTTCGCGACGCCGGAGACGGCCTCGCCGGACTTCGTGGGCTCGTACGGCGGAGTCATCCACGAGATGACCGAGGCCCGTGACGTACGGATGGGCATGTACGGGCACTCCAACCAGGTGGCGCACCACGTCAACTACATGTACGACGCGGCCGGCCAGCCCTGGAAGACGCAGAAGAACGTCCGCGAGGTTCTCTCCCGCCTCTACACCGGCAGTGAGATCGGGCAGGGCTACCACGGCGACGAGGACAACGGCGAGCAGTCGGCCTGGTACCTCTTCTCCTCGCTCGGCTTCTACCCGCTGGTGATGGGCAGCGGCGAATACGCCATCGGCTCACCGCTGTTCACCAAGGCGACGGTCCATCTGGAGAACGGCAGGGACCTGGTCGTCAAGGCGCCCAGGAACAGCGCGAAGAACGTCTACGTGCAGGGTGTGAAGGTCAACGGCAAGAAATGGACGTCGACTTCGCTCCCGCACTCGCTCATCTCCCGCGGCGGTGTCATCGAGTTCGACATGGGCGCCAAGCCGTCCTCGTGGGGCACCGGAAAGAACGCGGCACCCGTCTCGATCACGCAGGACGACAAGGTGCCCGCGCCGCGCTCGGACGCCCTCGAGGGAGAAGGCGCGCTCTTCGACAACACCTCGGCGACGGACGCGACGGTGACGTCGGTGGACCTGCCGGTCTCCGCCGCCGCCAAGGGAGTTCAGTACACCCTGACATCGTCCTCGGACCATACGAAGGCGCCCACCGGCTGGGTCCTGCAGGGTTCGTCCGACGGCAGTCAGTGGACCGACCTCGACAAGCGCTCCGGGGAGTCCTTCGCCTGGGACAAGCAGACCCGGGCGTTCACGGTCGCGGACCCGGGCTCGTACACCCACTACCGCCTGGTCCTCGACGGTGAGGGGACGCTCGCGGAGGTGGAACTGCTGGCCTGACACACACCCCCCACGGGAGGGGCGGGCGCGGAGAATCCTCCGCGCCCGCCCCGTCTTGCTGTGGGCCCGCTCGCTCAGTTCGCGGCGAGCGTGAAGACGTGCAGGTCGGTGTTGTCCGGCAGCCGCACGCTCTTGATGGTCTTTCCGTCCGGGGCCTGGAAGGGCTTGGTGGCGAAGACGTACGTCGCCACCGGGTCCTTGTCGGCGCCCGCGACATTGCGGTAGGCGGCCTTGGCGACCGTCACGTTCCCATACTGGACGGTGCCGCCTCCGCCGCCGACGGTCCAGTCGGTGAAGGAGAGGTCGACGGAGTCGGTGGTGCCGTCGGTGTAGGTGACGGTCGCCCTGGTCTGCTGGTTGCCGTTCACCGCGCTGCCGATGAAGGACAACCGCGTCGCCTCGTGGGTGAGTTCAATGTTCTGGCCGGTCGCCGAGGCGTTGTCGGGACGGCCCGAGGGGGAGTTCGGCCAGGTGAAGGTGAGGCCGTCCACGGTGCCCTGTTCGCCGGGCGTCAGGCCCGCGTCGGCGAGCGCCTGACGGGAGTAGCTCCAGCCACCGCCGTCGTAGTCGGCCTCATCGTGGTCGCCGGCGTCGTCCGAGACGCCGGTGTTGTCGTACGCGGCGAGGAGGGAGCCGGGCGCCGCGACGGTCAGGGCCACCGGCTGCTCGTACGAGGTGTCGGTCGACGTCACCGTGACCTTGACGTCGTAGAAGCCCTGCGTGGCGTCGTCACCGGCCGCCAGGGTGATCTGCTGGGCGCCGTCGGTCACCGTGCCCTCGGCCGGAGTGGCGGTCACGCCGTCCGGCACGTCCACCTGGAAGCGGACCTCGGGTCCGGCGCCACCGCTCAGGGCGAGGGCGCGGATGTCGAGCTGGGTGCTGCCGCCGGGCGCGAGCGTCGCCGTGGTCGGCCCGACACCGATCTGGTACGGCTGCTCGCCCGCACGGAAGGACGGCGGCGCGGCGGCCTCGGAGCTGCCCCACCGCTGATCGGGGGTGTCGCTCAGCGTGTAGTCGAGCCTGCCGCCGTCCCGGACGAAGGAGGCCGGGAGCCAGGGCCGGTCGCTGGTACGGCCGTTCACCTTCAGCGACTGGATGAACGGGGAGTCGGCGGCCGCACCCGTCGCCCGGATCTCGATGTCGGCGCCGCCCGGGCGCTCGATCTCCACCCTCGGGAACAGCGGTGAGGACAGGGTGAGTTCGGCCCGTGAGGGCACCTGGGGATACATGCCGAGCGAGGAGAAGACGTACCAGGACGACATCTCGCCGAGGTCGTCGTTGCCGGGGATGCCGCCCGGCTGCGTCGACCACAACTGGGTCATCGCCGCGCGGACGGTCTGCTGCGCCTTGTAGGGCGCGCCCGCGTAGTCGTACAGGTAGGGCACGTTGATCGACGGCTCGTTGTCCAGCTCGGACTTGTCACCGCCGCTGCCGGTGAAGGCCCAGCTGCCGTCGGCGTCGTGGAAGAAGGAGTCGAGGCGGTCGAGGGCCTTGTCGCGGCCGCCCATCGCCGCGAAGAGTCCGGCCGGGTCGTGCTGCACCATCCAGGTGTACTGGGCCGCCGTACCCTCCACGAAGCCGTTGCCGGTCGCCGGGGTGAAGCCGGTGACCCAACTGCCGTCCGCCTTGCGGTTGGCGACGTAGCCACCGCTCGGGTCGGCCGCGATGTTGAAGTTGTTCTGCCACCACTGGGAGCGGCGGGCGAAGTCCGCGGCGGTCTTCCTGTCCCCCGCGGCGGTGGCCAGCTGAGAGATCGCGAAGTCCGCGCCGGACATCTCCAGGGTCTCGGCGGCTCCGCCCCAGGCATTGGAGACGGACGGCATGTAGTGGGAGTCCATGTACTTGTCGAGGGAGGGCCGTTGGCCCACCGAGAGGACCGGCTTGCCCGCCGGGGACAGATCCTGCTCGGTCGGTACGGTGGCCGCCTGGACCAGCGAGTCGAGCGCGCCCAACAGGTCGAAGTCCGTGCCGCCGAAGGCCCGGATGCCGGCGAGTGCGGGCGCCGACGGGTCACCGTTCATGACGTGTGTGCCACTGGCGCCGTGCAGCCAGCGGTCCCAGACTCCCCCGTTCTGCCGCGCGAGTTCGAGCAGTGACTGGGCGATGTCGGAGCCGGTGTCCGGGTTGAGCAGGGTCAGCAGCTGGACCTGGGAGCGGTAGACGTCCCAGCCGGAGAAGGTGCCGTACTGGGCATGGTGGCCGCGGCTGACGACATGGACCTTGTCGTCGGGGCCTCTGTATCTGCGGTCGGCGTCGCTGATGACGTTCGGGTGCAGGAGTGCGTGGTAGAGGGCGGTGTAGAAGGTGGTGCGCTCACTGTCCGTGCCACCGCCGACCTTGATGGCGCCGAGCTGGTCGCGCCAGGCGCGGTGGGCGGCGTCCTGGACCGAGCCGAAGGACCGGGACGGCGGGTTCTCGGCCGCGAGGTTGGCCGCGGCGCCCGCCTCACTGACGTACGAGATACCGATCTTGACGTTCACGGGACCGGTGCCTGGCTCGAACTCCACATAGCCGCCCGCTCCCTTGCCGGCGACGGGACGGCCTCCGTGGGAGAAGCCGCCCGTGTCCCCGCTCGCCTCGGTGGCGCCCGGGCTCAGTCTGTCGTCCTGCCAGGTGCCGGTGGTCTTGAAGTCGTGGTCGAAGCGGGCGGTGAAGTAGAGGGTGTAGTAGGCGCGTTGGCCCTCTGGGTCGAGATAGCCGCAGAAGTTCCCGGAGGTGACGGAGCCGGAGACGGTACGGGTCGCCGGGTCGATCTTCACGGACGAATCCGTCGACCCGACCTCGGAGTTGGCGGTCCGGACGAGCAGCGAGGCGGGCTTGTCGGCGGGGTAGGTGAAGCGTCCCGAGCCCGTGCGGGCGGTCGCGGTGAGGTCGGCGGTGACGCCGGAGGAGAGGCCCACCTTGTAGTGGCCGGGCTCCGCGGTCTCGTCGTCGTGGCTGAAGTCCGCCGCGTACACGGCGTCCTTGGTGTCGCTCGCCGGGGAGGAGGTGACCTCACCGGCGTACGGGAAGAAGGGGATGTCGCCGCTGCCGCCCGCGCATCCCGTACCTGACATGTGGGTGAGGCTGAAGCCCCGGATGCGCGTGGCGTCGTACTGGTAGCCGCCCGGCGCGGCGGTGCGGGTGGCGTCCCCGCGGGTGTTCTCCGGGCTCCAGGAGAGCATGCCGAAGGGCACGACGGCGCCGGGGAAGACGTTGCCGCCGTTCTTGGTGCCGATGAGTGGGTCGACGTACGGGGTGGGGTCCCGGACCAGGTCCGGCGGTGCGGCGGTGGCGGCCACCGCGGGGGTGACGGCGGGGGTGATCCCGGCGGCCGCCAGGGCGACGGCGAGCAGGACGGATGACGGACGGAAACGCATGACGCGGCCCCTCCTCCTTCGGACGGGTCGCGCACCACAGGTCGCACAAGCCGCAGGGACAGTAACGTGCGCCACGGGTACCACGGAAGACCGCCTGCGGCGCCGGTGGCACGCCCGGCATCCACCCAATGGCGCAGTACGCCCCCCGACCTGCGGCCAACTGGCTTGACATCGTTGTCCGTTGAGGCGGTAGAGTCATATGCAGATCATTCGACAACGTTGTCGCGCACTGCGATCGGTACAAGCCGCGCACTCCCGAAAGCAACGCTCCACCCCGGGCCGGGCCTCCCCCGACCCCGCCCGGGCTCGCGGACCGGGTGAGTCCTGAACCAACCACCCGGTCCGCCCCGAGCACATGACATGAATGACTTCAGGGCCCCTTCGCTCGTTGGTCGTACGGAACCTCGCGCGCGCTCATCCCCTCTTCCTGTGAAAACGGCATGAATGCGGGCAAGGCGAAAGGGCGGGCGTGTGCGCGTGTCTGAAACGGGTGGTGCCGACGAGAGCGGGGCCGTGCGCGACCCCGGGGCCGTCCATGGCCCGGGCACGGGGCACGGCGCGGGTGCGGGGCACGGCGCGGGTGTAGATGGTCCTGGGCTGGATGCCGGTTCCGGGCCGGGTGCCGGTGCCGGGCCGGGTGCCGTGCGCCGCCTGGGTGCGCCCGCGCTGGCGAATCTCCTGATCGGACTGGCCGCGATCGTCCCGGGCCTGTGTCTGCGGTGGCTGCTGACCAAGTACCCGTCGGTCGGCTGCGGGCACAGCGTCGGCTGCGGCAAGGCGGCCTCCCACCACTCGCTCGGCATGATGACCGGAGCCGTGCTGGGCGGCGGTTTCGTCCTCGGAATGGTGCTGGTGGTCGACTTCTTGGTGCCCCATCAGGAGGGCGGACCCGTGGGCACGTGGCTGAGCATGGCGCTGCTGATCCCCGCCCCGTTCGTGGTCGGGCAGGCGTTGGGCTGGATCTAGGAACCCGGTGGGTTGCCCCTCGCTCGACCCCGCGGCGGGGGGGGCCTAGGTCGGCGCCGACGCCGGGGGTCGAATCGACGCCGGGGGTCGAATCGACGCCGGGGCCGAATCGACGCCGAGGCCGAATCGACGCCGAGGTCCAAATCGTCATCGGGGTCCGAATCGGCATCGGGGTCGGCGCCGGCACCGGGGCCGCGGTTGGCGTCAGGGCCGGGGCGCGGCAGGGCCGCGAGGGGGACCCTGCCCGCGGTCATCGTCGGGCAGCGGTCGGCTCCATGTCCGGAGGCGACACCGCGCGAGCCCCCGTCGGGCCCGCTGCCTCCGTCGTACCCGCGGCGCTCGGAGCCGCCGTCGGCGCCACGCCCTCCGCCCTGGGAGCCGCGGCCGGCCCGATGCCCGGCACCATCGGGGCCCCTGTCGGCGTCGCACCCGGCGTCGTTGTCAGGACCGCGGCCGACGCGGTGCCGGTGAGCAACATCGGTGCGGCCGGGGGCAGTTCGAGGGTGAACTCCGTGCGGCCCGGGGTGCTCTCCGCTCGGAGGGTGCCGGCGTGGGCCGCCGTGACCGCCGCGGCGATGGCGAGGCCGAGGCCCGACCCGCCTGCCTTGGCGGACACGCGGGAACGGGACGCGTCGGCGCGGGTGAAGCGCTCGAAGACCCGGGGCAGGAGCCCGGGCGGGATGCCCGGTCCGTCGTCGCGTACGCGGACCACGCAGTGAGCCTCGGTGACCTCGACCGAGACGATCACCGTGGTGCCAACGGGCGTGTGCATACGGGCGTTGGCCAACAGGTTGGCCACCACCTGGCGCAGCCGCGCCTCGTCTCCCACGACCAGGGCCGGGGCGTCGCGCGGCAGCACCAACTGCCAGTCGTGCCCCTCCCCCGCCGACCGCGCGTCCCACACCGCCTGCGCGACGAGTGCCGCGAGGTCCACCTCGGCACGCTCCAGCGGCCGGCCCTCGTCGAGACGGGCGAGCAGGAGCAGATCCTCCACCAGCCCCGTCATCCGCGCCGACTCGGCGGAGACGCGACGCCAGGCGAGCGTCGACTCGCCCTCCTCGGCACCACGGTTCATCAGCTCCGCGTAGCCCGCGATCGAGGCGAGCGGCGTGCGGAGTTCATGGCTGGCGTCGGCGAGGAACCGGCGCATGCGCTCCTCGCTGCGGCGCATCTCCTCCGCTCCGCGCCGACGTTCGGCGAGCGAGGACTCGACCTGGTCGATCATGCGGTTGAGCGCGGCGCCGACCTGGCCGGCCTCGCTGCCGGGGTCGGTGTCGCGTTCGGGAACGCGGGTGAGGCCCGAGACCTCCCCCCTCCCCAGCGGGGAGCGGGAGACCTCGACGGCGGTGGCGGCGACCCGCCCGAGCGGGCGCAGCTGCCGCCGGATGACGACGGCGCAGACGCACCCGGCGGCGGTGAGCCCTGCGGCCCCCACCGCGGCCTCCACCGTCTCCAGGCCGCTGATCATGTCCTCCACGTCGCCCATGGGGAGCGCGGTGAGGACGGGGCGCCCGCCGCCGTCGAGGGCCGTGACCCGGTAGGAGCCCAGGCCGGGCACGGTCCGGGTATGCAGCGAGCCGTCCGCCTCGACGCCGGCGAGGGCGGTGCGCTGGGGGGTGGTGAGCGGCCGCGGTCCGCCGGAGCCGGTCACCTCCGCGGCGGCGATGACGTTCCCCTCGCTGTCGAGCCGGGCGGCGATGGTGCCGGCCGCCTGGCCCCGCGTGTCGAGGAACTCAAGGTCCGTTTCCGACCCCGGCGCGATCCGCACCCCGCCCCGGCTGCGCTCGGCGGCGTCGGTCACCCGCTGGTCGAGGTTGTCCAGCAGATAGGCGCGTTGGGCGTAGACCGTGGCGAGGGCCATGGCCGCGCAGACGACGACCAGCGCGGCGCCGATGAGGACGAGGAGCCGCGTCCGCAGGGACCGCCCGCGCGGCGGGGTCCCCGGTGAGGGCTTCGGCCTGGACGCCGGGGCCGACACCGAGCGCCCCCGCAGCCGTTCTCGTACAGCCCGTCCCCCGGTCATCTCCCCTCCTCCGGCGGCCTGCTGGCGTACCCGGCCCCGAGCACCGGGTGGATCACCGGCGTGCGCCTCTTGACGAAGGTGAGCAGCTCGGGCTCCTCGGCCGTGAGCCGGGCGGAGGCGGACGTGCCGTCGAGCACGAGGGCGCGCGGGGCGCCGCCGTGGGCGTCGCGCAGCGCGGTGAGCCACGGCTCGTCGTCGGCGATCAGCACCCGTACGCTGCCGCCGCGGACCCCAGAAGTGCCAGACATGTAGCAATCGTGTCCCGTTCCACTGAGGGAACCCTGTGTTCCACCTGAGCCCTGCCGATGTCCTCGCGGGCACGATGGATGCCAACGGCGAAGGGCCGCACCCCCGTCACCGGGGATGCGGCCCTCAACCGCCGTACAGCTGCCGTACAGCTGCCCGGCAACTGTTCTTCAACTGTCCTGCCGTACCGCTTACTTGCGGATCAGGCTGCGCAGCACGTACTGCATGATGCCGCCGTTGCGGTAGTAGTCCGCCTCGCCGGGGGTGTCGATGCGGACGACCGCGTCGAACTCGACGCCGGTGTCGGTGGTGACCTTCACCGTGCGCGGGGTGGTGCCGTTGTTGAGCTCCTCGACGCCGGTGAAGGAGAAGGTCTCCTCGCCGGTCAGGCCGAGGGCCTCGGCCGAGGTGCCCTCCGGGAACTGGAGCGGGAGCACGCCCATGCCGATGAGGTTCGAGCGGTGGATGCGCTCGTACGACTCGGCGATGACGGCCTTCACGCCGAGGAGCGCGGTGCCCTTGGCGGCCCAGTCGCGGGACGAGCCGGAGCCGTACTCCTTGCCGGCCAGGACGACCAGCGGGATGCCCTGCTCGATGTAGTTGCGCGAGGCGTCGTAGATGAAGGCGACGGGGGCGTCTTCCTTCGTGAAGTCGCGGGTGTAGCCGCCCTCCGTACCCGGCGCGATCTGGTTGCGCAGGCGGATGTTGGCGAACGTACCGCGGATCATGACCTCGTGGTTGCCGCGGCGGGAGCCGTACGAGTTGAAGTCGCGGCGCTCGACGCCGTGCTCCGTCAGGTACTGGCCCGCCGGGGTGTCGGCCTTGATCGCACCGGCCGGGGAGATGTGGTCGGTGGTGACCGAGTCGCCGAGCTTGGCGAGGACGCGGGCGCCGGCGATGTCGGAGACCGGGGTGGTCTCCATCGTCATGCCCTCGAAGTACGGGGGCTTGCGCACGTAGGTGGACTGCGGGTCCCACTCGAAGGTGTTGCCGGTCGGGATCGGCAGCGCCTGCCACTGGGCGTCGCCCGCGAAGACGTCCTGGTAGGACTTGTTGAACATGTCCTCGCCGATGGCGTTCGCCACCACGTCGTTGACCTCGGCCTCGGTCGGCCAGATGTCCTCGAGGTAGACCGGCTTGCCGTCCTGGTCCACGCCCAGCGCGTCCTTGGTGATGTCCACCTTCATGGAACCCGCGAGGGCGTACGCGACGACCAGCGGCGGGGAGGCCAGGTAGTTCATCTTGACGTCGGGGTTGATACGGCCCTCGAAGTTCCGGTTGCCGGAGAGGACCGAGGTGACCGCGAGGTCGTGGTCGTTGACGGCCTTGGAGACCTCCTCCGGCAGCGGGCCGGAGTTGCCGATGCAGGTGGTGCAGCCGTAGCCGACGAGGTTGAAGCCGACCTTGTCGAGGTACGGGGTCAGGCCCGCCTTGTCGAAGTAGTCGGTGACGACCTTGGAGCCCGGGGCGAGCGTGGTCTTGACCCACGGCTTGCGGGTCAGGCCCTTCTCGACCGCCTTCTTGGCCACCAGCGCGGCGGCGACCATGACGTACGGGTTCGAGGTGTTGGTGCAGGAGGTGATCGCGGCGACCGTGACGGCGCCGTGGTCGATCTCGTACGTCGAGCCGTCGGGGGCCGTGACCAGCGTGGGGCGGGTCGGCACGCCGTTGGCGGCGGCGGGGGCGTCGGAGGCGGGGAAGGACTCCTTGCCGGCCTCGTCGTCGTCCTCGACGTAGTTGCGGACGTCCGTCTTGAACTGCTCGGCGGCGTTCGTGAGGACGATGCGGTCCTGCGGGCGCTTCGGGCCGGCGATCGAGGGGACGACCGTGGAGAGGTCGAGCTCCAGCTTCTCGGAGAAGTCGGGCTCGGCGGCCGGGTCGAGCCAGAGGCCCTGCTCCTTGGCGTACGCCTCGACGAGCGCGACCTGCTGCTCGTCACGGCCGGTCAGGCGCAGGTACTTCAGGGTCTCGTCGTCGATCGGGAAGATCGCGGCGGTGGAGCCGAACTCCGGCGACATGTTGCCGATGGTGGCGCGGTTGGCGAGGCTCGTGGCCGCCACGCCCTCGCCGTAGAACTCGACGAACTTGCCGACGACGCCGTGCTTGCGCAGCATCTCGGTGATCGTGAGCACGAGGTCGGTGGCGGTGGTGCCGGGGGTGAGCTCACCGGTGAGCTTGAAGCCGACGACGCGCGGGATGAGCATCGAGACCGGCTGGCCGAGCATCGCGGCCTCGGCCTCGATGCCGCCGACGCCCCAGCCCAGGACGCCCAGGCCGTTGACCATGGTGGTGTGGGAGTCCGTACCGACGAGGGTGTCGGGGTACGCCTGCCCACCCCGGACCATGACGGTCCGCGCGAGGTGCTCGATGTTCACCTGGTGGACAATGCCGGTGCCCGGCGGGACGACCTTGAACTCGTCGAAGGCGGTCTGACCCCAGCGCAGGAACTGGTAGCGCTCCTTGTTGCGGCCGTACTCCAGCTCGACGTTCTGCGCGAAGGCCTCGTTGGTGCCGAACTTGTCGGCGATGACGGAGTGGTCGATGACCAGCTCGGCCGGGGCGAGCGGGTTGATCTTCGCCGGGTCGCCGCCGAGTTCCTTGACGGCCTCACGCATGGTGGCGAGGTCGACGACACAGGGCACGCCGGTGAAGTCCTGCATGATCACGCGGGCCGGCGTGAACTGGATCTCCTGGCTGGGCTGGGCCTGCGAGTCCCAGCCGCCGAGGGCCCGGATGTGGTCGGCGGTGATGTTCGCGCCGTCCTCGGTGCGGAGCAGGTTCTCCAGCAGCACCTTCAGGCTGTACGGAAGGCGAGCCGAGCCTTCCACCTTGTCCAGCCGGAAGATCTCGTACGACTCGTCGCCCACCTGCAGCGTGCTGCGGGCGTCGAAGCTGTTCGCCGACACGACAGTCTCCTTCATTGATGTGCGCGTACCCACCGCAATCCTGCCGCCACGACTGATGGACCGATCCGCTAAGGTAAGGCTAAGTTAGGTAACCCTTACCAGGGTGGCGGCTGCGGGGCGCCTTCGGCAGATATCTCGATGTCGAGATAACTCTAGTACATGGGCGCGGGCTGGTCATGCCCGGCCTCCTTCGGGGTACCCGGTGTCGACCGGGAACCACCCGGCGTAACCGACGCGAGGGGGGCAGCCATGCCACTGACGTTCCGCAAGAGTTTCCGCATCCTTCCCGGGGTGCGGCTGAACATCAACCGTCACTCGTGGTCGATCACCACCGGTGGACAGCACGGGCCGAAGCACACCCACAGCAGCACCGGGCGCCGGACCACGTCGATGGACCTGCCGGGCCCCTTCGGGTGGCGGCGGACGACACGGCGCAGGGAGCGGTGACGCCTGGGGACCCCGGCTCCACACACGGATGAAGCGCCTGAAAAGCGACAAAGCTTCTCAGTGCCGACGAACCGTCATGGACCCGTATCTTCACGGCACTCACCGGACGTGACATCAACCGGCCGCCCCCAGGACGCACCACCATCGTCGCCGCGCTCCCGGAGCACAGCACCCGAACTCCCCTGCGACCGACGCCTTCTGACCCGCACTACACGGAAGGACGCGCTCCATTTTTCTTTATCTCACATCCGATATACGGTCGCGCCATGGCAGACGACTACCTCGTACGCATCGGCAAGCTCATCCGTGACGCCCGGCAACACCGGGGCTGGACACAGTCGCAGCTGGCCGAGGCACTCGGCACCAGTCAGAGCGCCGTCAATCGCATCGAGCGCGGCAACCAAAACATCAGCCTTGAGATGATCGCCCGAATCGGTGAGGCCCTGGACAGCGAAATCGTCTCTCTGGGCTATGCGGGTCCGATGCATCTGCGCGTCGTGGGCGGGCGTCGTCTGTCGGGCTCGATCGACGTCAAGACCAGCAAGAACGCGTGTGTGGCGCTGCTGTGCGCGACGCTGCTGAACAAGGGGCGCACGGTGCTGCGCCGCGTCGCCCGGATCGAAGAGGTGTACCGCCTTTTGGAGGTACTCGGTTCGATCGGCGTCCGCACCCGCTGGATCAACGACGGGGTGGACCTCGAAATCGTGCCCCCCTCCGAGCTGGAGATGGAGGCGATCGACGCCGAGGCGGCCCGCCGCACGCGCTCGATCATCATGTTCCTCGGCCCGCTGCTGCACCGTATGGACAGCTTCAAGCTGCCGTACGCGGGCGGTTGCGACCTGGGCACCCGGACCATCGAGCCGCACATGATCGCGCTGCGCCGCTTCGGGCTCGACATCGCCGCCACCGAGGGGCTCTATCACGCCCAGGTAGACCACTCGGTCACTCCCGGCCGCCCGATCGTGCTGACCGAGCGCGGCGACACGGTGACCGAGAACGCGCTGCTCGCGGCCGCCCGCCACGACGGCGTGACCGTCATCCGCAACGCCTCCTCCAACTACATGGTCCAGGACCTGTGCTTCTTCCTGGAGGCGCTGGGCGTACGGGTGGAGGGCATCGGCACCACCACGCTCACCGTCCACGGTGTGCCGAACATCGACGTCGACGTGGACTACTCGCCCTCCGAGGACCCGGTCGAGGCGATGAGCCTGCTCGCCGCCGCCGTGGTCACCGAGTCGGAGCTGACGGTGTGCCGGGTGCCGATCGAGTTCCTGGAGATCGAGCTCGCGGTCCTGGAGGAGATGGGCCTCGACCACGACCGCTCGGCGGAGTACTTCGCCGACAACGGCCGTACGCGCCTGGTGGACCTGACCGTCCGGCCCTCCAAGCTGGAGGCGCCGATCGACAAGATCCACCCGATGCCGTTCCCGGGCCTGAACATCGACAACGTCCCGTTCTTCGCGGCCATCGCGGCCTCCGCCCAGGGCCAGACCCTCATCCACGACTGGGTCTACGACAACCGCGCGATCTACCTGACCGACCTCAACCGCCTCGGCGGCCGGCTCCAACTCCTCGACCCGCACCGCGTGCTGGTGGAGGGCCCGACCCGCTGGCGGGCCGCCGAGATGATGTGCCCGCCCGCGCTGCGGCCCGCCGTGGTCGTGCTGCTGGCGATGATGGCGGCCGAGGGCACGTCCGTCCTGCGGAACGTGTACGTCATCAACCGCGGATACGAGGATCTGGCGGAGCGCCTCAACACGATCGGGGCGCAGATCGAGATCTTCCGGGACATCTGAGGGTCGAGCCACGTGCGGGGAGCCGCCGGTCCCGTTCCGGGTCGGCGGCTCCCCGCATGTGTACTGCGGCGCCCGCTCAGCCCGCGACGACCTTGATGTCCTGATCCTGGATCGCGTGGAACATGGGCAGCGGAAGGCCGGTCGCGCTCAGTTCCATCAAGGTGGCCTCGACGTGTGCGGTGCCCGGCGTGAGGGCGCCGGGGGCGCGCTTCTCGGAGTTGGTCCAGCGGTGCTCCGCGCCGTCGCAGACGGCCGAGCTGCCGCCGATGCCGTAGTACACCCTGGAGTCGCCCTGCGACACCGAGGAGGAGACGAACACGGGCCCGGAGGCGCTCAGACAGCGGTAGGTGCCGGAGAGGGTGACGGTGCCGTCGGCCGCGACATGGCCGGTGGGGTCGACGGTCAGCTCGTCGGACGCGCGGGACACGGCCACGGCGGACGGTGCGACGAGCAGGAGCAGCGCGGCGCCGGTGGCCGCGCCGATGACTTGGCGCAAGGACATGGAAGTACCTCCTGGAACGGGGGCGGGAAGGGGCGCTCCATGGGTACCGGTCCGGCGTCCCCGGGGCGGTGATCGTCACCCCTTTGGTGGCGAGTCCGCGCCGTCCGTCTTGGGGACGTCCGAGAGTTGTCCGCGTGTTGTCACGCTTCACGTCCGGCTGTTCCGATGAGTTCGCCGCGCGCGCATGGTCTATGTATGCGAAGGGCGGCGAGAGCGCCGCCATACTCATCGCATCCGACGTGGAGGTGCGCCATGTGTTCCCACCAGTCCTCGTGCCCGTCCGCGGACTCCCACGCCCCGCACATCGTGGCGGCCCACCCCGAGCAGGGCTGGAACCTCCGGTGCGACGGCGCGATCGTCTTCGACGACACCGGTGAACTGCTCCCCGACGGCAGCGTGGTCGCTCCGTACCGGGGAGCCGTCGAGCGGCTGGCCGTCGCGGCCTGAGCCCGCGGCCGGCTCGGTCGGGGCAGTCGGCTCGGTCGGCTCAGCCGGTTCGGTCCGCTCAGCCGGCGCGGCTAGGGCAGCACCGCGAAGCCGTCGAGTTCGACGAGGGCCCGTTCGTCCCAGAGGCGGGCGGCGCCGATGACGGCCATCGCGGGGTAGTCGCGGCCCGCCGACTCCCGCCAGATACGGCCGAGTTCGCGGGCGTGGGTGCGATAGTCGGCGACGTCCGTGGCGTAGACCGTGACCCGGGCGAGGTCCGCCGGAGCGCCCCCCGCGGCCCGCAGCGCGGTCAGCAGATTCGTCAGGGCCCGCTCGAACTGCTCGGGCAGCGTCTCGCCGATCACCTTCCCGTCCGCGTCGAGCGCCGTCTGGCCCGCCAGGAAGACGACGCGGCTGCCGGTGGCGACGACCGCGTGGGAGAAGCCCGTGGGCGGCGAGAGCTCGGGCGGGTTGACGCGCTCGGTGCTCACTCGACCTCCACGGTGACATTCGGACGCTCGGACATCTCCCGGTACAACTCCTTTGCTATGACAGCTCGTTGGACCTCACTCGCCCCCTCGTAGATACGCGGCGCGCGGACCTCCCGGTAGAGGTGTTCGAGGAGATGACCGCGGCGCAGGGCGCGGGCGCCGTGCAGCTGTACGGCCGCGTCGACGACGTACTGGGCCGTCTCGGTGGCCAGCAGCTTCGCCATCGCCGCGCGCTTGGGTACGTCCGGTGCCCCTTCGTCGTACGCCGCCGCTGCCGCGTACACCATCAGGCGGGCGGCCTCCGTGCGCAGCGCCATCTCGGCGACCTGGTGGGCCACCGTCTGGAGGTCCCTCAGCCGGCCGCCGAACGCCTCCCGCCCCGCGGTGTGCGCCAGGGTCGCCTCCAGCGCCGCCTGCGCCATGCCGAGCGCGAAGGCGCCCACGCTCGGCCGGAAGAGGTTGAGGGTGTGCATGGCGACCCGGAAGCCGCGGTCGGGTTCCCCGAGCACGTCGTCCGCCGTCACCGGTACGGCGTCGAAGGCGAGGGCTCCGATGGGGTGCGGGGAGAGCATGTCGAGCGGGGTGCCGGTGAGGCCGGGTCGGTCGGCGGGGACGAGGAAGGCGGTGACGCCGCGGGCTCCGGCGTCGGGGGCGGTCCGTGCGAAGACCGTGTAGAAGTCGGCCTCGGGTGCGTTGGAGATCCAGCACTTCTCGCCGGTCAGCCGCCAGCCGTCCAGGCCGTCCTCGTCCGCCCTGAGCGCCAGCGCGGCCGCGTCGGAGCCCGCGCCGGGCTCGCTCAGCGCGAAGGCGGCGACCGCGCTGCCGTCCGAGACGGAGGGCAGCCAGCGCTCGCACTGGGCCCGTGTCCCGTACGCGTGGACCGGGTGCGCGCCCAGCCCTTGCAGAGCCAGCGCGGTCTCGGCCTCGGTGCAGGCCTGGGCCAGGGACTCACGCATCAGGCAGAGGTCCAGCGCGCCCGAGGTGAACAGACGGGCGAGCAGGCCGAGTCGGCCGAGTTCGGCGACGAGGGGGCGGTTGACATGGCCCGGCTCGCCCTTCTCCGCCAGCGGGCGCAGCTGCTGCGCCGCCAGCGCGCGCAGCTCGCCGCACCAGGCGGCCTGTGCCGGATCAAGCGAGAATGCGGTCATTGCCGGTCCTCTCTGCCCCGTCGAACCCTCTCCCACGTTATCGCGAACCGTTGACTGTCGTCACCAACCCGATACGCTCCTGGTGCGAGCCCACCACGACGCCCACCAAGGCAAGGGGGCGAACCGCCATGGATCCCAGGGACACCGGCGTCCGCGCAAACGCTTACGCGGGCGTTGACGCCTCGGCCCACATCGACACCTTCGCGCGCGACCACCTCCCGCCCCAGGAGCAGTGGCCCGAGCTCCACTTCGATCTGCCCGAGCTGCGCTACCCCGATCGGCTGAACTGCGCCGCGGAACTCCTCGGCCACGCCGGCCACGAGCGCCCCGTCTTCCGTACCGCGTCCGGCGACCTGTGGACTTACGGACAGCTGCGCGCCCGCGTCGACCGCATCGCCCATGTGCTCAGCACCGAGCTGGGCGTCGTGCCCGGTAACCGGGTGCTGCTGCGCGGCCCCACCACACCGTGGCTGGCGGCGTGCTGGCTGGCGGTGCTGAAGGCGGGCGCGGTCGCCGTCACCGTGCTCGCGCAGCAGCGTCGGCACGAGCTGACCACCATGTGCGAGATCGCACGGGTGACGCACGCGCTGTGCGACGTACGGTCGGTCGACGACCTGGTCAAGGCGGAGATCCCGGGACTGCGGGTCACGACGTACGGCGGGGACGCGCCCGACGACCTGCTGCTGCGGATCACGGGCGCGCCGGACGAGCCGTTCGAGGCGGTCGACACGGCGGCCGACGACGTCGCGCTGATCGCGTTCACCTCGGGCACCACGGGACGGCCCAAAGGCTGTATGCACTTCCATCGCGATGTGTTGGCGATAGCGGACACCTTCTCGAAGCATGTGTTGCGGCCACATGAGGACGATGTCTTCGCGGGCAGTCCTCCGCTGGGTTTCACGTTCGGGCTCGGCGGTCTCGTCGTCTTCCCGATGCGTGCCGGTGCCTGCTCCTTGCTGCTCGAACAGGCGGGCCCCAAGCAACTGCTGCCGGCGATCGCCGAGCACGGCGTCTCCGTGCTGTTCACCGCGCCGACCGCGTACCGGGCGATGCTCGCGGAGCTGGACGACCACGACACCGGGTCGCTGCGGCGCTGTGTGTCCGCGGGCGAGAACCTGCCCGCCGCTACCTGGCGGGGCTGGCACGCGCGCACCGGGCTGCGGATCATCAACGGCATCGGCGCCACCGAGCTGCTGCACATCTTCATCTCCGCGGCCGACGAGCACGTCCGCCCCGGCACCACGGGCATTCCGGTACCGGGGTGGCACGCGCGCGTGGTCGACGCCGACGGTTCGCCGGTGCCGGACGGCGAGCCCGGGCTGCTCGCGGTGCGCGGCCCGGTCGGCTGCCGCTATCTCGCCGACCCCCGGCAGCGGGAGTACGTCCGCGGTGGCTGGAACATCACCGGCGACACCTATGTGCGCGACCCCGACGGCTACTTCAGCTATGTCGCCCGCGCCGACGACATGATCATCTCGGCGGGGTACAACATCGCGGGCCCGGAGGTCGAGGACGCCCTGCTGCGTCACCCGGACGTGGTCGAGACGGCCGTCGTGGGGCGGGCCGACGAGGCGCGCGGGCAGGTCGTGGTGGCGTACGCGGTCCTGCGCGCCGGCGCGCGCCAGGACGTGGAGGCGCTGCGCGCCTTCCTCAAGTCGGAGCTCGCGCCGTACAAATGCCCCCGCGAGATCGTCTTCCTGGAGGCGCTGCCGCGCACCGCGACGGGCAAGCTCCAGCGGTTCCGGCTGCGCGAGCACGGCCGTCCGGACGCCCCGGTGCCGCCCGCCCCGGAGGGTGACTTGTCCACAGGCGGCGACCCCAAGTGATCTTCGCGCACTAGAGTGATCAACGTGTCAGAGCAGCACGCCCCCCGGTCCCTGATCGTGACGTTCTACGGCGCGTACGGCCGTTTCATGCCCGGCCCCGTGCCGGTGGCCGAGTTGATCCGGCTTCTCGCCGCGGTCGGCGTCGACGCGCCCTCCGTACGGTCGTCGGTGTCCCGGCTCAAGCGCCGCGGCCTCCTGGAACCGGCGCGCACGGCCGCCGGCGCTGCCGGGTACGCGCTGTCGGCGGACGCGCGCCAGTTGCTCGACGACGGCGACCGGCGGGTGTACGCGACGGCGCCGCCGCAGGACGACGGCTGGGTGCTCGCCGTGTTCTCCGTGCCGGAGTCCGAGCGCCAGAAGCGGCATGTGCTGCGCTCGCGGCTCGCCGGTCTCGGCTTCGGGACGGCGGCCCCCGGGGTGTGGCTCGCCCCGGCGCGGCTGTACGAGGAGACACGGCACACCCTGGAGCGGCTGCGGCTCGATCCGTACGTCGAGTTGTTCCGCGGGGAGCACCTCGGCTTCGCGGCGACGGCCGACGCGGCCGCGCGCTGGTGGGACCTGGCCGCCATCGCCAAGGAGCACGAGGAGTTCCTCGACCAGCACGCGCCCGTGCTGCACGCCTGGGAGCGGCGCTCGGACACCCCGTCCGAGGAGGCGTACCGCGACTATCTGCTCGCCCTCGACTCCTGGCGCCATCTCCCGTACGCCGACCCGGGACTGCCCGCCGCGCTGCTGCCCCAGGACTGGCCGGGCGCCCGCTCGGCCGCCGTCTTCCGGGCGTTGCACGAGCGGCTGCGGGACGCGGGGGCGGTGTTCGCGGACGTGCCCGCGCACTCCGCGCACTCCCAGTACCCGGAGCGGGCCGGGCACGCCCCGTACCCGGAACAGCCGGGGCACGCCGAGCAGCCGGGGCACCCTGAGCAGCCTGAGCACTCCGAGCACCCCGAGCACCCCGAGCACCCCGAGCACCCCGAGCACCCCGAGCACCCCGAGCACCCCGAGCACCCCGAGCACCCCGAGCACCCCGAGCACCCCGACGGAGTGTGACCTCAGATACGTCATCGGGTGCTAAGAGAACCCTCAGGCCTCCTCCTGCTCTCTGAAGGCCGGGGGCACCGCGTGGAAGTCCTCGACGGTGACAAGATCGCCGCTTCCTCTCCGCCGGCCGACGGTGCGACGCCGACCGTCGGGATGGTCACCTCTCCTGAGCCGGTACGCCGTCAAGTCCCGAGCGTGAGCCGGGGTTTGGGGGCGTCCATGCGTCCGGTCTGCGGACGTCGGCTGCCCGCCCGGTAGGGCATGGGCCAGGCGACGCCCGGACCCTCGTAGCCCTGCTCAGCCGCCGCGTGCAGCGTCCAGTGCGGGTCGTACAGATGCGGCCGGGCGAGCGCGCACAGGTCCGTACGCCCGGCCAGGATCAGGGAGTTGACGTCGTCCCAGGAGGAGATCGCTCCGACGGCGATCACGGGGAGGCCGGCCTCGTGGCGGATCCGGTCCGCGTACGGCGTCTGGTAGGAGCGCCCGTACTCCGGCTCCTCGTCCGCCACGACCTGCCCCGTCGACACGTCGATCGCGTCGGCGCCGTGCGCGGCGAACGCCCGGGCGATCTCGACGGCTTCGTCCCCGGTGGTGCCGCCCTCGGCCCAGTCGGTCGCGGAGATACGGACGGTCATGGGCCGCTCCTCCGGCCATACGGCCCGTACGGCGTCGAAGACTTCGAGCGGGAAGCGCAGCCGCTTGGTGAGCGAGCCGCCGTACGCGTCGGTGCGCCGGTTGGTCAGCGGTGAGAGGAAACCGGACAGCAAGTAGCCGTGGGCGCAGTGCAGTTCGAGCAGGTCGAAGCCGCAGCGGGCGGCGCGCCAGGCGGCCGCCACGAACTGCTCGCGCAGATCGGTGAGCTGGGCGCGGGACAACCCGCGCGGGGTCCGGCTCCGCGGCTTGTACGGGATCGGGGACGCGGCCACGAGCGGCCAGTCGCCGTCCTCCAGCGGTTCGTCCATGCCCTCCCACATCAGCTTCGTCGAACCCTTGCGGCCGGAGTGGCCGAGCTGGATGCCGATCGCGGTGCCCGGCGCCTGCTGGTGCACGAAGTTGGTGATCCGCCGCCAGGCCTGGGCCTGTTGGTGGCTGTAGATACCCGCGCAGCCGGGCGTGATACGGCCCTCGGGACTCACGCACACCATCTCGGTCATCACCAGTCCGGCCCCGCCGAGCGCCCGCGCGCCGAGGTGGACGAGATGGAAGTCGCCGGGGACGCCGTCCACCGCCGAGTACATGTCCATGGGCGAGACGACGACACGGTTGCGCAGCCGCAGGCCGCGCAGCCGGAACGGGGTGAACATCGGCGGCGTACCGGGCGGGCAGCCGAACTCGCGCTCGACGGCCGTCGTGAAACGCGGGTCGCGCAGTCGCAGGTTGTCGTGGGTGACGCGGCGGCTGCGGGTGAGGAGGTTGAAGGCGAACTGGCGGACGGGCTGGTCGAGGTAGCGGTCGAGGTCCTCGAACCACTCCAGGCTGGCCCGCGCCGCCCGCTGGGTGGACGCGACGACGGGGCGCCGCTCCTCCTCGTACGCGGCGAGGGCCCGTTCGAGGCCGGGCTGTTCCTCCAGACAGGCGGCCAGCGCGAGGGCGTCCTCGACGGCGAGTTTCGTCCCGGAGCCGATGGAGAAGTGGGCGGTGTGCGCGGCGTCGCCGAGGAGGACCAGGTTCCGGTGCGACCAGCGGTCGTTGACGACGGTGCGGAAGGTGGTCCACGCCGACTTGTTGGACCGCAGCGGCCGGCCGCCCAGCGTGTCCGCGAAGAACTTGGCGCACCGCTCGACGGACTCCTGCTCGTCCAGGTCCGCGAACCCGGCCGTCCGCCACACCTCTTCGCGCATCTCGATGATGACCGTGGAGGCGTCGGCGGCATACGGGTAGCCGTGCAGTTGCATCACGCCGTGCTCGGTCTCGGCGATCTCGAAACGGAAGGCGTCGAAGGCGAAGTCGGCGGCGAGCCAGATGTATCGGCACCGGTGCTCTTCCACGGCCGGTCCGAACACCTCGGCGTACGCGCCCCGGGTGAGGCTGTGCACGCCGTCGGCCGCGACGACGAGGTCGTACGCCGTCATCAGCTCGGCCACGGGCGGGGCCTCCGCGCGAAAACGCAGCTCGACGCCGAGCGAGTGGCAGCGCTCGTGCAGGATCTCCAGCAGCCGGCGCCGGCCGAGCGCCGCGAAACCGTGGCCGCCGGAGGTGTGCCGCACTCCGCGATGCACGATGTCGATGTCGTCCCAGCGCACGAAGTCGTCCTGGAGCGCCGCGTACACGACCGGGTCGGCGTGCTCGATGCCGCCCAGCGTCTCGTCGGAGAGGACCACGCCGAAGCCGAAGGTGTCGTCCGGGGCGTTGCGCTCCCAGACGGTGATCTCACGGTCGGGGTCGAGCCGCTTGAGGAGGGCTGCCGCGTAGAGCCCGCCGGGACCGCCGCCGATCACCGCGACGCGCATCGCGCGCCCACCCTCGCCCGTCCCACGCACGCCTCGCCCACCCTCGCGCGTCCCACGCACGCCTCGCCCACCCTGGCCTGTCCCACGCACGCCTCGCCCACCCTCGCGCCCGCCGCGCGCCCCGAACTCACGCTCCCGCATCCCGTGCTCGCTCTCGCGCATTGCGTCTCACCTCCCTCGCCACTTCGGGGCCCGCTTCTCCGTGAAGGCCGCATGGAACTCGGCGTAGTCCTCGCCGTTCATGAGCAGGGCCTGGGTCGAGGCGTCCAGTTCGACGGAGGCGGCGAGCGGCATGTCGAGTTCGGCGGTGAGGAGGGCCTTGGTCTGGGCGTACGCGAGGGCGGGGCCCTCGGCGAGGCGGTGGGCCAGCTGCTGGGCGGCCTCGTCGGCGCCGCCCTCGTCGGCCAGCTCGCTGATCAGGCCGATCCGCTCGGCCTCGGGCGCGCGCACCGGTTCGCCGAGCATCAGCAGCCGGGTCGCGTGGCCGAGTCCGACGACCCGGGGCAGCAGATAGGCCGCGCCCATGTCGCCGCCGGACAGGCCGACGCGGGTGAAGAGGAAGGCGAAGCGGGCCGACGGGTCGGCCACCCGGAAGTCGGCGGCCAGCGCCAGCACCGCACCCGCGCCCGCCGCCACTCCGTGCACCGCCGCGATCACCGGGAACGGACACTCCCGTACCGCCCGTACGACCTGCCCGGTCATCCGGTTGAAGTCGAGGAGCTGGGCGGTGTCCATGGAGAGGGTCGCGCCGATGATCTCGTCGACATCGCCTCCGGAGCAGAAGCCGCGGCCCTCGCCGGCCAGCACCAGGGCGCGTACGGAGCGCTCGCGCGACAGCTCCGCGAGCAGATCGCGCAGGTCGGCGTAGGCGCCGAAGGTGAGCGCGTTGAGCTTCTCGGGGCGGGCCAGGGTGACCGTGGCGACCCCGTCGGCGATCGCGCACCTCAGGTGCTGCCAGTCGGCGGTACGGACGGCGGAGCCGGTGAAGGGACTCATGACGTGCGGCCTCCTCGGGCAGGGCGGCGCTACCTCATGAAATTATCACTCATCTGTGACTGTCGTCACGAGTGCACGATAAGCCAACCCGTCGGCCAACCCGTCGGCCAACCCCTCGGCCAACCCGTCGGCCGACCCGTCGACCAACCTCCCGACCGACCCGGGCGGCCGGCCCGCCCGGCGAGCCCCGACAAGCCCCGACGAGCCGCGCACGCCCGTCACCCGGTCACGGATCATCGACAGGCCCGTAACGGTCGGAGCGAGCATGCGCGGCGGGCCGTTGGTCTGGGTACGACGCCGTATGCCGGGCCGAACGTCCCGGTGAAAGGCCGCCGAGCGCCTCTGCCCGGCAGCGCCGTACCATTCCTGAGGTTGAAAGCAGGACAGCCTGCTCCATGAACGGACCCGCCTTGCACGACACCCCCGTCCCCGCCTCCTGGCGCATCGCGCTGCCGCACTCCACCGCGGCCGTGCCCGTCGCCCGCGCGCTGGTCCGTACGGCGCTGGCCGAGCTGAAGCACGCGGCCGACAGCGACACGGCGGAACTGCTCACCGCGGAGCTGGTCGCCAACGCCGTGGAGCACACCGCCGGGGACGGTCCCATAGAGCTGGTCGTGGAGCTGATGCCTACCGGCTGTCAGGTCGAGGTGCACGACCCGGACCCGGCGCCGCCGGGCAATCTCACGATCCCCCACCCCGTCGGCGAACCGGACCCCTGGCAGGAGCACGGGCGCGGCCTGCTCCTGATCCGCACCCTCAGCTCGTCCTGCGGCCACCGCCCCACCGACTCCGGCAAGGCGGTCTGGTTCAGACTGCCTGTGGTTCCCGCTCAGCGGCGGCCGACGTAGCCTCCGCCCGGACGGCCAGCCGGGAGTGCCGGCGCCCGTAGAGGACGTACACGAGGAATCCGGCCGCCAGGAAGCCCGCGAACTGGATCCAGGTCGTCCAGCCCGTCTCGTACATCAGATACAGGCAGAAGCCCACGCCCAGCAGCGGAACGACCGGATAGAGCGGCACGCGGAAGGTGCGTGCCAGCCCCGGCTCCCTCCTGCGCAGCGCGATCACCGCGACATTGACGGCGGCCATGGTGGCGAGCGTGCCGATCGTGCACAGGTTGACCGCGGCGTCCAGCGACGCGAAGGCGGCCGGGACGGCGAAGACGACCGCGACGATCACGGTGCCCGCCACCGGTGTCGAGGTCTTCGGCGAGACCTTCTCGAAGACGCGCGGAACGAGTCCGTCACGGGACATCGACATCAGGATGCGGGTCTGCCCGTACATCACCGCGAGGACGACCGAGGCGATGGCGACGACCGCGCCGAACGCGATGACACCGCCGCCGACGGTGGAGCCGGTGACCTCGTTGACGACGTACGACAGTGCGGCCTGGCGGCCACCGACCTCGTCGCCGCCGATCGCGCCGATCGCGGCCATGGCCACGGCGCAGTACAGCAGCGTGACCAGGCCGATGCAGATCAGGATGGCGATGGGGATGTTGCGGCGGGGGTTCTTCGCCTCCTCGCCCGCGGTGGTGATCGCGTCGAAGCCGATGTACGAGAAGAAGGCGGCCGTGGTGCCCGCGCCGATGCCGCCGAGTCCGGCCGGCGAGAACGGCGTGAGGTTGCCGTCCTTGAAGGCGCTGAACCCGATCGCGCAGAAGAGCACGAGGATGGCCAGCTTCAGCACGGCCATGGCGGCGGTCGCCCCGGCGCTCTCGCGTACGCCGCGCACGAGCAGGACCGAGGCCAGCGCGATCACGATGACCGCGGGCACGTTGATGATCCCGCCGTCGGCCGGTCCGGAGGAGAGCGCGGCGGGCAGCTGCCCGCCCGTGAGGCTGCTGAGCAGCTCGTTCACGTACTGGCTCCAGCCGACCGCGACGGCCGACACCGAGACGCCGTACTCCAGGAGCAGACACCAGCCGACCAGGAAGGCGGTGCCCTCGCCGAGTCCGGCGTAGGCGAAGGAGTACGAGGATCCGGAGACCGGGATCGCGCCGCCCAGCTCCGCGAACGCGAACGCGGTGAAGACGCAGGTGATCGCGGCGAGGATGAAGGAGACGACCACGGCGGGTCCGGCCTGGGCGACCGAGTCGGACAGGCCGACGAAGATCCCGGTGCCGACGATCGCGCCGACGCCGAAGCAGACGAGCTGGAAGAGGCCCATGGTGCGCTTGAGGCCATGGCCTTCGAGGTCGGCGCCCGATTCGGCGAGGAGGACCTCGGGGGACTTGATACGGAGCGTGCGTGGAGCGGGCATGCGGGTGGTGCTCATTTCCGGTGGTGCGGGTGCGACGCGAGGTGGGTCGCCCGACGGCCGCGGAATGGGTGGCTCCGGGCCGCCGGTCAGGATAAGGCCTGCTGACACACGGGACGGACCGACGAGGCCCGCAACCAGTCCGGCCCGCCGGGACGGGCGCCAGACCAGCGAGGCCCGCAACCGACCAGCCCCGCCGGAACGAGGGGTCAGGTCAGCGCGGGCCGCAACCGGTCAAGCCCGCCGGAACCAGGGACAGACCAGCGAGGCCCGCAACCGGCCAGCCCCGCCGGGACGAGGGGTCAGGCCAGCGCCGGCCGCAACCGGCCAGGCCCGCCGGGACGACGGTCAGGCCAGCGTGGCGACCAGGATCGCCTTGATGGTGTGCAGTCGGTTCTCCGCCTCGTCGAAGACGACGGAGTGGGCCGACTCGAAGACCTCGTCGGTGACCTCCAGGGAGTCCAGGCCGTGGGTCTCGTAGATCTCGCGGCCGACCTTCGTGCCGAGGTCGTGGAAGGCCGGGAGGCAGTGCAGGAACTTCACGTCGGGGTTGCCGGTGGCGCGCAGCACGTCCGTGGTCACGGCGTACGGGGACAGCGCGGCGATGCGCTCGGCCCAGACCTCCTTGGGCTCCCCCATGGAGACCCAGACGTCCGTCGCGACGAAGTCGGCGCCGAGGACACCCTCGGAGACGTCCTCGGTGAGCGTGATGCGGCCGCCGCTGCGCTCCGCGAGTTTGCGGGCCTGCGTGACGATCTCGTCGGCGGGCCAGTAGGCCTCGGGGGCGACGACGCGGACGTCCATGCCGAGCAGCGCGCCGGTGACCAGGTACGAGTTGCCCATGTTGAAGCGGGCGTCGCCGAGGTAGGCGAAGGCGATCTCGCCGAGCGGCTTGGCGCTGTGCTCGGTCATCGTGAGCACGTCGGCGAGCATCTGGGTGGGGTGCCAGTCGTCGGTCAGACCGTTGTAGACGGGCACTCCGGCGTACGCGGCGAGCTCCTCGACGGAGGCCTGGCTGTCGCCCCGGTACTCGACCGCGTCGAACATCCGGCCGAGGACGCGCGCGGTGTCCTTCACGGACTCCTTGTGGCCTATCTGCGAGCCGGACGGGTCCAGATACGTCGTCGAGGCACCCTGGTCCGCCGCCGCGACCTCGAACGCGCAGCGCGTGCGGGTCGAGGTCTTCTCGAAGATCAGCGCGATGTTCCTGCCCCGCAGGTACTGGGTCTCGGTCCCGGCCTTCTTGGCCGCCTTCAGCTCGGCGGCCAGCTCGATCAGACCGCGGAACTCCTCTTCGGTGAAGTCCAGCTCCTTGAGGAAGTGGCGGCCGGCGAGGGCGGTCGGGACTGTCGCCATGGCGGTGCTCCAGGGTTACGAAGACGGGGACTGTGGAATTCTATACGATGGCCAGAATTTCTATACGGCACCTATGGTGACTGTACGATCTCGCCCCGCACCGCTCCGTACCGCTACACGGCCTCGCGTTCGACGGGACAGCTCATACAACGCGGCCCGCCCCTCCCCCGCCCCAGCTCACTCCCCGGGATCTCGATCACCTCGATGCCCTGTTTGCGCAGATGCGTGTTGGTGGTCGAGTTCCGCTCGTAGGCGACCACGACCCCCGGTTCGACGGCGAGGACGTTGCACCCGTCGTCCCACTGCTCCCGTTCGGCCGCGTGCACGTCCTGCGTGGCGGTCAGGACACGGATCTCGCTCAGCCCCAGCGCCGCGGCGATCGCGCGGTGCATGTGCTCCGGGGGATGGTCGGTGACCTTCAACTCCTTGTCCCCCGCGCCCGGTTCGATGGTGTACGAGCGGAGCATGCCGAGCCCGGCGTACTGCGTGAAGGTGTCGCCGTCGACCATCGTCATCACGGTGTCGAGATGCATGAAGGCCCGCCGCTTGGGCATGTCGAGCGCCACGATCGTACGGGCGGACCCGGCGGCGAACAGCTTGTGCGCGAGCATCTCGACGGCCTGGGGCGTCGTCCGCTCGCTCATGCCGATGAGCACGGCTCCGTTGCCGATGACGAGCACGTCACCGCCCTCGATGGTGGACGGATAGTCCACCTGCCCCTCCGACCAGAGGTTGAAGGACTCGTCACGGAAAAGCGGATGGTGCCGGTAGATCGCCTCGAAGTGCACGGTCTCGCGCTGCCGGGCCGGCCAGCGCATGGCATTGATGGAGACCCCGTCGTAGATCCAGGCGGAGGTGTCCCGGGTGAAGAGGTGATTGGGCAGCGGCCCGAGCAGGAAGTCGTCGAGGTCCATGACATGGAAGCGCACGGAGGTCGGCTCCGGGTGGACGTCCAGGAACTCCCGCTTGGTCATGCCGCCGACGAGCACGGACGCCAGCTCCGGTGCGGGCAGTGTCTCGAAGGAGGCCCGGAGATGGTCGGTGGCCAGCGGCCCGTACTCCTTCTCCTCGAACACCCGGTCAAGGACGAGCGATCGGGCCGCCGGGATCTCCAGGGCCTCGGCGAGCAGGTCACCGAAGAGGTGGACGGTGACCCCGCGGTCGCGCAGCACGTCGGCGAACCCGTCGTGCTCCGCACGCGCCCTGCGCACCCACAGCACGTCGTCGAAGAGCAGGGCGTCCTTGTTGCTGGGGGTGAGCCTTTTGAGCTCGAGATCCGGCCGGTGCAGGATGACGCGGCGCAGCCGCCCGGCCTCGGAGTCGACGTGGAGTCCCATGTCTCCATCCTGACCATCCGGACGCGTGTTCACCCGCCGATCGCCGGACCCGCCCCTCTTTGATTTCGTCCCCTTGACGATAAGCCGCCACCTCTTTATCGTCTTACTGACGACAACAGCGAGCGAGCACGAGAGGTCGCCCGGACCGCTCGGCGACAACGGATCGCCGGGACCGCCCGGCGACGAGGGGGTACACATGGCCGACATCACCCGGCGTCTGGGCTGGCGCCATCTGCGCGGAGCGCCGACCGCCCATGTCCGGCACCACCGCTCGGGCCGCCTGGTGCACGACGGCCCCGGGCTCAGCTTCTGGTACCGCGCCCTGACCGCCGCGCTCTCCGAAGTCCCGGTCGACGACCGCGAGTTGGCGATGACCTTCCACGCCCGTACGTCCGATTTCCAGGACGTCGCGGTGCAGGCGACCGTCACCTACCGCATCAGCGATCCCGCGGTCGCGGCCGCGCGCCTGGACTTCTCCATCGACCCCGACACCGGCGCCTGGCGCGGCGCACCCCTGGAGCAGCTCTCGACCCTGCTGACCGAGACGGCCCAGCAGCACGCGCTGGACGTACTGGCCCGTACGTCGCTGGCGGCCGCCCTGGTCGACGGCGTCGCGGCGGTACGGGAACGGGTCGCGGGCGGACTCGCCGCCGAACCCCGGCTGCCCGCGACGGGGATCGAGGTGGTGGCCGTGCGGGTCGTCGCGCTGCGCCCGGAGCCCGAGGTGGAGCGGGCGCTGCGCACCCCCGCCCGCGAGCAGATCCAACAGGACGCGGACAAGGCGACGTACGAACGCCGCGCGGTCGCCGTCGAGCGGGAGCGCGCGATCGCCGAGAACGAACTCGCCAGCCAGATCGAACTCGCCCGCCGCGAGGAGCAGTTGGTCGACCAGCGGGGGACGAACGCACGGCGCGAGGCGGAGGAGCACGCGGCGGCGGACGCGGTACGGGCCGGTGCGGAGGCGGCACGGACGGTGCGCCTCGCGGAGGCGGAAGCGGCGCGCACGGTGCAGCTCGCGGAGGCGGAGGCCACGCGGTCGCTGCGCCTCGCCGAAGCGGAGGCCACCCGTAAGGTGCGGCTCGCGGGCGCCGAGGCCCAGGCCGAGCGCGAGATCGGTGCGGCCCGGGCCGAGGCACAGGCCGCCTGGCTGCGGGTCCACGGGGACGTGGACGTCACCACCCTGCATGCCCTGACGGGCACCCGGCTCGCGGAGAACCTGCCGCGGATCGAGAGCGTCACGGTCTCCCCGGACGTCCTGACGGGGCTGCTCGCCAAGCTCGGCAACGGTGTCGCCGGGGAGCCGGAGTGAGTCTCGCGCCCCGGGTCGTCCTCGTCCATCGCACCACGGAGTACGAGGAGTTGGTCGCCCGGCACGGCACGCACGGGCAGGCGGCGTTCTTCCTCTCCTCCCGGGGACGGGACATCGAGGAGGTGGCCGAACGGCACCGGCGGGCACGGGAGGCGCTGGCCGAGGTGGTGTCCGTGGTGCCCTTGACATGGCGTCAGGCGCGCGTGGAGCGGGCGGACCTGGACCGGTTCCTCTTCGCGCCCGAGGACGTGGTGGTCGTGGTCGGGCAGGACGGACTGGTCGCGAACGTGGCCAAGTACCTCACGGGCCAGCCGGTCGTGGGCATCGACACCGATCCGGGACGCAATCCTGGGGTGCTGGTGCGGCACCGCGCCGGCGACGCGGGCGCGCTGCTCGCCGCCGCGCGCGGGGGCCACGCCGACGAACTGACCATGGTCGAGGCGGTCGCCGACGACACGCAACGGCTGGTCGCGCTCAACGAGATCTACCTGGGAGCCGCGGGCCATCAGACGGCCCGCTATCGGCTGGGGCTCGACGAGTACGGGGGTGCCGTCGAGCCCCAGGCCTCCTCCGGTGTCCTGGTGGGCACCGGGACGGGGGCCACCGGCTGGCTCCGCTCCGTATGGCAGGAGCGGGGCGGCGAACAGCCGCTGCCCGGCCCCACGGACGACCGCCTGCTCTGGTTCGTCCGCGAGGCCTGGCCGTCACCGGCCACCGGCACATCGCTCGTGGCCGGCGAACTCACCGCGTCCGGCCGCCTCTCCCTCACCGTGGAGTCGGACCGGCTCATCGTGTTCGGGGACGGGATGGAGGGGGACGCGGTGGAGCTGACCTGGGGGCAGACGGTGCGGGTGGGGGTGGCGGGGGTCCGGCTGCGGTTGGTGGGGTGAGGCCGGGGCGGGCCGGTCCCCGGGGCGGCGAGAACCCTAAAGGCGTGGGTCCACCGGTTCCGACTCCAGCGCCAGTACCCCGAACACGGCCTCGTGCACTCGCCACAGCGGCTCGCCCTCCGCGAGCCGGTCCAGGGCCTCCAGCCCGAGCGCGTATTCGCGGATCGCCAGCGACCGCTTGTGGTTCAGGAAGCGCCCGCGCAGCCGCGCGAGGTTCTCCGGGCGGGTGTACTCCGGACCGTAGATGATCCGCAGGTACTCGCGCCCCCGGCACTTGATGCCGGGCTGGACCAGGCGGCCCTGCGGGCTGCGCACCACCGCGCCGACCGGCTTGACGACCATGCCCTCGCCACCGCGGCCGGTCATCTCCAGCCACCAGTCGACGCCGGCCCGCACCGACTCCGGGTCGGCGGTGTCGACGTACAGCCGTCGGGTCGTCTGCAGCAGTCCGGTTCCGTCGTGCTCCACGAGGCGGTCGAGCAGGGCGAGCTGCTCGTCGTGCGGGAGCCCGCTGAGGCTCCGGCCCTGGACCGCGAGGATCTGGAAGGGAGCCAGGCGCACCCCGTCCAGGCCGTCCGTCGTCCAGCAGTAGCGCCGGTACGCGTCCGTGAACGCCGCCGCGTCCGAGGCGCGTTCACGCTGCCGCGCCAGCAGGTCCCGTACGTCGACCCCACGCTCCGCCGCGCCTTCGAGCGCGGCCAGCGCCCCCGGGAACGCTGCACCGGACGCGGCGCCCACAGCCGCGTACTGACTGCGCAGCAGCCCGGACGCCTTCAGCGACCACGGCATCAGCTCGGCGTCGAGCAGCAGCCAGTCGGTCTCCAGGTCCTTCCACAGCCCGGCCTCCGTCACGGCGGCCCGCAGCCTTCCGAGGATCTCCTCGGTGACGGCGGCGTCGCCGAAGAAGGGCCGGCCGGTACGGGTGTACAGCGAACCCGTGGGCCCGTCCGCCACCCCGAACCGCTCGCGCGCCACCTCCGCGTCCCGGCAGACCAGCGCCACGGCCCGCGAGCCCATGTGCTTCTCCTCGCACACGACCCGGGCGACCCCGTCCTCCCGGTACTGCGCGAAGGCCTCGGCCGGATGCTCGAGGTAGCCCTCGATGTGCGAGGTCGCGGTCGGCGCCATGGTCGGCGGCAGGTACGGGAGCAGCCGCGGGTCCACGGCGAAGCGGCTCATGACTTCCAGGGCAGCCGCCGCGTTCTCCTCGCGGACGGCGACCCGGCCCGCGTGCCGCGTCTCGACGGCCCGGCGGCCGTACACGTCCGCCAGGTCCAGCGGCCGGCCCTCGTGTCCGCCGGGCGCCTCGGAAGCGAGCGGCTTGGCCGGCTCGTACCAGACCCGCTCGGCCGGTACGTCGACGAGCTCGCGTTCCGGCCAGCGCAGCGCGGTGAGCTTGCCGCCGAAGACGGCACCGGTGTCGAGGCAGATGGTGTTGTTCAACCAGGTGGCCGTCGGGACCGGGGTGTGGCCGTAGACGACGGCCGCCCGGCCCCGGTAGTCCTCCGCCCACGGGTAGCGCACCGGCAGCCCGAACTCGTCCGTCTCGCCGGTCGTGTCGCCGTACAGGGAGTGCGAGCGCACCCGGCCGGAGGTCCGCCCGTGGTACTTCTCGGGCAGTCCGGCGTGGCAGACGACGAGCCTGCCCCCGTCGAGCACGTAGTGACTGACGAGTCCGTCCAGGAACTCCCGCACCTGCCCCTTGAACTCCTCGCTCTCCCCCTCCATCTGCTCGATGGTCTCGGCGAGGCCGTGGGTGTGCTGGACCTTGCGGCCCTTGAGGTGGCGGCCGAACTTGTTCTCGTGGTTGCCGGGCACGCACAGGGCGCTGCCGGACCCGACCATGGACATCACGCGGCGCAGCACGCCCGGGGTGTCCGGGCCGCGGTCGACGAGGTCACCGACGAAGACGGCCGTACGTCCCTGCGGGTGCACCCCGTCGACGTACCCCAACTTCCTGAGCAGCAACTCCAGTTCGGAGGCGCAGCCGTGGATGTCGCCGATGATGTCGAAGGGGCCGGTGAGGTGGGTCAGGTCGTTGAAACGCTTCTCGGTGACGACCGACGCGTTCTCGATGTCCGCCACGCCCCGCAGGACGTGTACCTTCCTGAACCCCTCGCGTTCCAAGTGCCGCAGCGAGCGGCGGAGTTCACGGGTGTGGCGCTGGATGACGCGGCGGGGCATGTCCGCGCGGTCGGTGCGGGAGGCGTTGCGCTCGGCGCACACCTCCTCCGGCACATCCAGCACGATCGCGATGGGCAACACGTCGTACTTCTTGGCGAGTTCGAGGAGCTGGCGGCGACTCTCCTGCTGCACGCTGGTCGCGTCGACGACCGTGCGGCGGCCGGCCGCGAGCCGCTTGCCCGCGATGTAGTGCAGGACGTCGAAGGCGTCGCCGCTGGCGCTCTGGTCGTTCTCGTCGTCGGCGACGAGGCCCCGGCAGAAGTCGCTGGAGATGACCTCGGTCGGCTTGAAGTGCTTGCGGGCGAAGGTCGACTTGCCCGATCCCGACACACCGATCAGGACCACGAGGGAGAGGTCGGTGACGGGCAGGGTACGTGCCTTCTTGATCTCGTCGGTCATGCGGCCTTCTCCTCCTTCGTGGTCGGCGTGTCTGTGCTCATCGAAAAAACGGCCATCTGGGTGGGCGGGCCCACCTCGGGGTCGTCGGGCCCGACGGGAGTGAACTCCACGTCGTAGCCATGGCGTCGGGCGACCCGCTCGGCCCAGGTCCGGAACTCCTCGCGCGTCCACTCGAAGCGGTGGTCGCCGTGCCGGGAGTGGCCGGCCGGGAGGGTCTCCCAGCGGACGTTGTACTCGACGTTCGGCGTCGTGACGAGGACCGTCCTCGGGCGGGCGGAGCCGAACACCGCGTACTCCAGGGCGGGCAGCCTCGGCAGGTCGAGGTGCTCGATGACCTCGCTGAGCACGGCGGCGTCGTACCCCTTGAGGCGGGTGTCGGTGTAGGCCAGCGAGCCCTGGAGGAGCTGGACGCGCGCGGCCTGCCGCTCGCCCATCCGGTCCAGCTTGAGCCGCCGCGAGGCGATGGTGAGCGCGCGCATCGACACATCGACGCCCACGATCTCGGTGAACCGCGTGTCCTTGAGCAGTGCCTGCACCAACTGGCCCTGTCCGCAGCCGAGATCGAGGACGCGGGCCGCTCCGGACGTGTGCAGCGCGGCGAGGATCGCGTCCCGCCGCCGGACCGCGAGCGGCACGGGCTTCTCCTCGGTGTCCGTCTCCTCGTCGACCGCGTTGTCGATCTCCTCGACCTCGGTGTCGTCGGCCTCGGCGAGCCGTACGAGTTCGAGGCGCTCCATGGCCTCCCGGGTCAGCGACCAGCGGCGCGAGAGGTACCGGCTGGTGATCAGCTTCTGCTCGGGGTGGTCCGGCAGCCAGCCCTCGCCCGCCCGCAGCAGCTTGTCGACCTCGTCGGACGACACCCAGTAGTGCTTGGCGTCGTCGAGCACGGGGAGCAGAACGTAGAGGTGGCGCAGCGCTTCGGCGAGCGTCAGCCCGGCCGCATCCAGTACGAGGCGCACGTACCGCGAGTCGCCCCACTCCGGGAACTCGCCGTCCAGCGCCACGGCCTCGACCGTCACCCTCCAGCCCAGCGGCTCGAAGAGCTGTCGTACGAGGTCGGCGCCGCCGCGTGCGGGCAGCGCGGGCACCTCGATCCGCAGCGGCCTGGGCTGCTCCGGCAGCTCGGGCCTGGCGGTGCACTGGCCCTTCATCGCGCTGGAGAACACGCTGCTCAGCGCCACGGCGAGCAGGGAGGAGGCCGCGTACGGGCGGTCGTTGACGTACTGCGCGAGCGCGGCGTCGGGCGCACCGCCGCGGCCCTTGCCCTTGCCGCGCCGGACCAGCGCCACCGCGTCGACCTCCAGCAGCAGCGCGGCCGTGCACCGCTCGACGGACGCCTCGGGGTACAGGACGTGCGCCGTGCCGTAGGAGGTCGAGAACGCCTGCGCCTTGTCGGGATGCTTGTGCAGCAGGAAACCGAGGTCGGTCGCGGGGCGCTCTGGGGTACCGGTGGTACTGATCGTCAGGAACACGGTGGGTCTGCCTCGAAACGTCTTCAGTGGGAAGGCGCGCCTGGTTGATCACAGCGCCTTCACAACGTACAGCGAACGCCTCGAAGGGATTCGGGAATTTCCTCCGCGTACGTCGACGGCCCCCTCGGTGCCCGGCGCGGTGACCGGCGTCGGCGGCCCGGGCATCCCCGACAGCTGACGGGCGAGGGCGAGCGCGCGACAGGGAGAGAGGGAGAGGCTGGTCAGGAGGGCAGGGAGGTGAGCCAGTCAGTCAGGAGGCGGTTGGTCTCGGCCGGGCGCTCCTGCTGGAGCCAGTGGCCGCAGCCGTCGAGGATGTGGGAGGAGACCAGGCCGGGCAGGGTGGTGGGGTACGCCTCGATGGCGTCGGCCATCCATGTGGTGGAGGCGTCCAGGCCGCCGCCGAGGAAGAGCGACGGCTGGGTGAGGGCGGCACCGTCGTAGCCGGCGAGGTCTTCCCAGTCGCGGTCCATGTTCCGGTATCGGTTGAGCGGCCCGGTCATGCCGGTCCGCTCGAACTCCCCGGCGTAGACGTCGAGATCATTCTCGCCGAGCCAGGCGGGCAGCGGCCCGGTGGGGAAACGGTCGCGGAGCCGCCCGCCGCCGGTGACGAAGTGCGGGTCGGGTGCGCCGGGTCCGGGCATGGTGTCGGCGGACAGGGCGGCGTAGAAGCCCGCGAGCCAGCCGCGTACGTCGGGCTCGATCTCCGCTTCGGCGCGGCCGGGCTCCTGGAAGTAGGAGACGTAGAACTCCTCTCCCTCCGGCCCGCCCAGCTGCGCGAAGATCTCACTGGGCCGCGGACCTCCCCGCGGGGCGTAGGGGACGCTGAGCAGCCCGACGGCGCGGAAGACGTCCGGCCGGATCAGGGCGGAGTCGGCGGCGATGGCCGACCCCCAGTCGTGCCCCACGATCACCGCCTGCCGCTCGCCGAGAGCACTCACGACCGCCGCGTTGTCCGCGACCAGTTCGAGCATGCGGTACGCGTCCGTGGCATCGGGCTTGGACGAACGGCCGTAACCGCGGACGTCGATGGCGACCGCGCGGTACCCGGCCGCGGCCAGGGCCGGCAGTTGATGGCGCCAGGAGTACCAGGACTCCGGGAATCCGTGCACGAGCAGCACCAGCGGTCCGGTGCCCTGCTCGACCAGATGGATCCGGCCCCCCGGCGAGGAGACCAGCCGGTGGGTGAGGTCCGTGGTCGGCTGCGTCATGGGTGCGTCCTTCGCGGCGTGGTCGGCTGCGTCATGGGTGAGTCCTTCGCGGCATGGTCGGCTGCGTCATGGGTGAGTCCTTCGCAGCGTGGTCAGTTGCGTCATGAGTGAGCCCTTCGCGGTTCGCTGTCCGTCCTGGGCCAGATCGATTCCGATCCTGTGACAAGCGCGTGGCTGCCGCGAGGCTTGTTGCCGGTTCGGCAAATCGGCTGCGTGCTGAACCGCCCGCCGTACGAGGGCCACGTCCGCCCGGGGATGATGGCCGGTATGCGCATCCGTATCGAAGCCGTCGATCTGCCCGGACTCACCTGCCCGGCGCCCGCCGACGGCGACGTCGCCGTGTACGGCAACATCCACGTCGCCGTACAACGCCGCGACCGTCCCGCCGAACTCCTCGAACCGCACCCCGGCGACGCCGCGTCCGCGACCTGGACCCTGGAGTGCACGGCGACCGCCTCGCCGACCGGCACCGACGTGAAAGGCCCCTACGTCCAGGACCGGCTGGGCCGCCGGTTCATCTACCTGTCGTGGGGCACGGTCGACGAGTCGGGCGTCTTCTCGATGTTCCGCCGGGCCAAGCTGATGCTGGACGCCGTGCCCGCCGACGTACTCGCCGCGGCCGCCCGCGACGGTCTGCTGGTCGGACGCCTCGGCCTGACCGACGCCTGCGGCAACCCGCTGTGCGCGCGGGTCGAGCCCCCGAGGATCACTTGGACCGCCGGACCCGCCGGACCTGCCTGACCCGCCGGACCCGCCGGACCCGCCGGAAGCGGGGACGGAAGCCGGGTTCGCCCGAACGCTTGAACGGCTCCGCGCTCCTGCCGAGCCATGCCGCCACTCCCACCGATGCCGCCACTCCCGCCAATGCGCCCAATGCCGCCGAGGACGCGTGTCCCGGGTTACGGGTGTGACAGCGGTTCACAGTGGGGCCGTTGTGGTGACCGGTGCATGATGGATGCATGGATCTTCGAGTCTTCACAGAACCGCAGCAAGGGGCGACCTACGAGACGCTGCTCCGCGTCGCCAAGGCCGCTGAAGACCTCAATTACGGAGCCTTTTTCCGCTCGGACCATTACCTGCACATGGGGTCCGTCAGCGGCCTCCCCGGCCCCACCGACGCATGGATCACGCTGGCCGGTCTCGCCCGTGACACCAGCCGCATCCACCTCGGCACCCTGATGACCGCCGCGACCTTCCGGCTGCCCGGCGTCCTCGCGATCCAGGTCGCGCAGGTCGACCAGATGTCGGGCGGCCGGGTGGAACTCGGCCTCGGGGCCGGCTGGTACGACACCGAGCATGAGGCATACGGCATTCCGTTCCCCAAGGAGAAGTTCGCCCGTCTGGAAGAGCAACTCGCCGTCATCACCGGGCTGTGGGCCACGCCCGTCGGCGAGCGGTTCTCCTACGACGGGACGTACTACCAGCTCAAGGACTCGCCCGCGCTGCCGAAGCCCGCGCAGTCGAAGGTGCCCGTCCTCATCGGCGGCCACGGGGCCAAGCGGACCCCCGCGCTCGCGGCACGCTACGCCGACGAGTTCAACATGCCCTTCGCCTCCCTCGCCGACACGGAGCAGCAGTTCGCCCGGGTGCGCGCGGCCGCCGAGCAGGCCGGGCGAAAGGGTGACGAGCTGGTGTACTCCAACGCGCTCGTCGCTTGTGTCGGGAGGAACGACGCCGAGGTGAAGCGTCGGGCCGACGCCATCGGGCGGGAGGTCGAGGAGCTGAAGGCGAACGGGCTCGCGGGTTCGCCGGCGGAAGTCGTCGAGCGGATCGCTCAGTACGAGGGCGTCGGGTCGCAGCGCATGTATCTCCAGATGCTGGACCTCGACGACCTGGATCATCTCGAGCTGATCGCGTCCGAGGTGATGCCCCAGCTCGGGTAGGCCGACGACGAGCGGGGGCCGGCGCTGGGGGCCAGGGGGTGAGGCCAGGGGTTGAGGCCAGGGGCCCGCGCTGGAGGGCAGAGGTGAGGCCAGGGTCCCGCGCTGGACGGCAGAGGCGAGCCCAGGGTCCCGCGCTGGACGGCAGAGGCGAGCCCAGGGGCCCGCGCGGGGGGCCAGGGTCCCGCTCTGGGCGCCGGGGGTTGGGGCGGGGGCCGGGGGCGGCCTGGGCCGGTCACATCGGTCGATCGGCCCCCTGGTCAACCCCGTCGGTTCCGCTGAGCGCTCCCGTCCCCGGCCGGGTGAAATCCGTCAACCCGGTGTGTCGGGGCGGGGCCATGCCAGTGACTCGGGTCGGTGGTGATCGTTGGCTCGGGCGGAGCCGGACCGCCCGGCACCCGTCGCCGGCGGTCGCCGGGGCGTCACGCTCATCAGTGGCCCTCCTTCCCGGGGGCCGAGGAGGCCGTCGTGTCCCAGGAAGCCGTGCCACAGGAGGGGACGCCCGCACAGCCGAAGGGGCTGCTTCAGCAAATGGAGGAGCTGATGGCCGCGCTCAACGCGGACCTGTCCCAGTTGGACGCGGATCTTTCCGGTGGGCGGCCCGGAGTTCCTTCTGGGGCGCGGCCCGAAGTTCCCACCGGTGGGCGGCCCGGAGTTCCCACCGGGGCGCGGCCCGAAGTTCCGTCAGGGGGGCGGCCCGGGATGGCTTCCGAGGTGCGGGCCGGGCTTTCCGACGAGGGTGACCAGGCCTGAGGCGGGCGCGCCGAGACAGCGTTTTTCTCCCCCTCCGCCCCTACCCGTCCCGTACCTCGGGGCTGCGCCCCAGACCCCCCTCGGCCTGAACGGCATCGCCCTCGGACGCCGGACGGGCCGAGGCTCCGCTACGCCAAGTCTCGTTCCACCAGGCTCTTCTGGTCCCGGACCGCCAGACGTCTCAGCATTTCTATGACCCGGTCCCTGGACTCGTCGGCCGCGTCGATGGCTTCCATGCACTGCCAGTAGGTGCCCTCGTCGTCGGCCGCGCAGGCGACTCCGACGAGGGCGATGCCGACCTCGCCAAGGAGGCTGCCGAGGCAGAGGAGCGCCTCGCGGGCATCGCCCAACCCGGTGAGCTGGGCGGCGCGTAAGGCGCCGATGTCGAGGCTGGGGGCCTCGAGGACGCCGCAGCCGCGTCCCGCCAGCTCGGTCAGGCCGAGGGCCTCGCCCCGCAGTTCAGGGGGCCCGGAGACCGCGAAGCGGCTGCCTATCGCCTGGGCCAGGGAATGTGCCTGCCACGCCTCCGCCATCACCTCCGGGGTGTCACCGCTCTCCGCCAGGGCACGCCTGCTCGCCACGATGAGCCGCACCGCGTCCATGCGCTGCCCCCGTCTGTCCCGACGCGCTTGTCGCACGTCCGCCCGAACTCCGTTGTCCACTACCCAGAGTGAAGGTCCGTGGGACGAAAAGCCAGAGGAAGCCCGAAATCTGTGGACACGGAGTTGAGTGTGGACAACACACTGACTTCGGAGAGTGACAACGGTCGTTGTTCTCCAGGATCGCCGCCCCCGTCACGAGTCGGCTCCCGGCGCCGGGAACCTCCGCTCATTCCGGTCGATCTTCGCGTCGAGCGCCGCCAACGGGTCGATCCCGAGCACCTCGCACAGCTGGAGCAGATACGCCAGGACGTCCGCGACCTCGTCGGTGACGCGGTGGGCGGTGTCCGCGTCGTCCATGACCCGGGCCGACTCCTCCGGCGTCAACCACTGGAAGATCTCCACCAGTTCGGAGGCTTCGACGCTCAGGGCGGCGACCAGGTTCTTGGGGGTGTGGTACGGCTGCCAGTTCCTCGCGGCTGCGAACTCGGCCAGTCTGCGCTGCAGTTTCGCCACGTCCAGTTCTGTCACGGTTCAAGGTCTACCACTGTGGCCCCGGCCACCCCGAAGGCGCAGGAGGCGTCGCTCACCGTGCCCACCAGCCGGATGTGCCCGCGCTCGCACATCCGCGCCGCCAGCCGCATCAGCTCCCCGGCCTGCCTGGCGTCCAGGCAGCGGTCGAAGCCGTCGGCCAGGACCGTCAGTGCCTGGAGTGCCGCGGGGACCTCGCCCGCCTGGTCGACCTCCAGCACGCCGGGCCCGGTGAGCAGCACCAGGGCCAGGGCGAGATACCGCAACTCGCCGTCCCCGAGCAGCCCGAGGTGCGTACGGACGCCGTCGCCGCGGTCGAGGAACACGCGGATCGTGCCGTCACCGACCGGTTCGGCCGCCACGTCCGCGACCGGACCCGCGCATCCGGCCCGTACCGCCGCGACCAGATGCGCGTAGCGGTGGGCGCACTCCGACCTCGTACGCCACAGGACTTCGGCCAGGTTGTCGCAGCCCCGCAGCAGGCGGCCCGCGCCGACCGGGGCGGCGGGGCGCATGCGGTGCGGGCTCGGGTCGCAGGTGTAGACCGACCGCAGGGCCAGAACCATCTGCTCGGCGGCGGCCAGGACTTGGCGCTCACCGGCGGTCCGGCCCGCGACGCGCAGTGGCAGGAGCGCGGTGCCCAGCCGGTCGTCGGGGAGCGGGCCCCGGGTCACCGCGGAGGAGCCCGCGGTGTGCCAGGCCGCCTGCACGACCGGGCGGCCCGGATCGCGCAGCGCCGTCTCCAGCAGGGTCTGCCCGCCCGCCGTCAACCGCTCGCCGACGATGCGCAGTTCGGGCTCGGCCTGTACGGCGATGTCGAGCCGCACGGGGCCCTCGGGGCCGTCCACCGTGCAGCCGATGCGGAAGCCTCGGCGGTGCTGGGCATCCGGTCTGGCCCGTTCCGGTACGCAGGTGACCGGGTCCGGGAACACCTCGGCGAGGGTGGCGCCGCCACCGAGCCGCGCCAGCGCCTCGTACGCCCGCAGCGCGGTGGTCTTGCCGCTGCCGCTGGGACCGGCGACGAGGGTGAGCGGTCCGAGCGGGAACCGGACGCGGCGGTGCGTGGCGAAGGCGGCGAGCCGCAGTTCGGTGACGCCCGGGCGGTCGGGGCGCGCCTCCGCCGCCGCGGGGGCCTCCGGGGAGGTCACGGAAGACACGGTCATATGCGGACGATAGTTCTCCACGACCGAGCGAATCGTTCCGCTCGGGAGACCTTCCTACGATCGAGGGACCGGAACGCGTCTTCGCGGGGACCTGAACCCGCCACCCCGGAGACCAGACCCCGCCACCCCGGCAAACGGAACCCGACCCCGGGAGCCAGACCCCGCCACCCCGGCAAACGGAACCCGACCCCGGGAGCCAGACCCCACCACCGCCCCGGCAAACGAAACCCGTCACACCCGGGAGCCAGACCCCGCCACCCCGGCCACCTGAAACCTGCCACCCCGGGAGGCCGACGCCGCCATCCCCGGAGTCAGACGCCGCGACCCCGGAGACCGGAAACCCGCCCCCCGGATCCATGAAGCTGGCTCCCGGCTGCCCGACCCCGGCTCGCCCCGCATCACACGCCAGGAACCCCCGCTCCTTCCATCAGCCCGCGCACCTCGGTGCCCGGTGGTGTCAGCAGGAACACGTTCCGGTCGACCCGGTGCATGCCGCTGGCGAGGCCGAAGACCACGCCCGTGCTGAAGTCCAGCACCCGCTTGGCGACCTCGGTCTCCGCGCCGGTCAGGTCGAGGAGTACGGGGATGCCCGCCATCAGGGTCTCGGCGACCTCGCGGGCGTCCGCGAAGACATTGACCCGCTGGACCACGAAGCGGCGGCGGGCCTCGGTCTCGGCCTCGGGTATCGACCGGTGGTCGACCGCGGACGGCCACGCGTCCCGGCCCCGCAACGGAACGACCTGGGCGAGCCCCTCCCACTGTTCATCGGTGACGTCGTGGCTGTTCAAGGCCCCACCCCGTCCTGGCTCGCACTCGTTGTCTGCACCGGGCAATTCTTACGCATGGTCACCCGTTCGGCTCAACAGCGACACGGTCCGCGACGCGGTCGCGGGAGCGGGGTATGCGGCAAACTGGACAAAGCCGTTCAAAATCATCGCCCCACGCGGCAATCCAGTCCCCCACACAACAAATCCAGTCCCCCACA
Organism: Streptomyces sp. NPDC058246; assembly: GCF_042881985.1. Classification (NCBI taxonomy): domain Bacteria; kingdom Bacillati; phylum Actinomycetota; class Actinomycetes; order Kitasatosporales; family Streptomycetaceae; genus Streptomyces; species Streptomyces sp. NPDC058246. The sequence continues at coordinate 223,837 of NZ_JBHVWZ010000005.1, forward strand.
GAACAATCGAGGCCGCCCCCCATGAGCCTGAGCATCCGCAACCAGTTGCCCGGAACCGTCACCTCCGTCACTCCGGGCGAGGTGATGGCGACGGTGAAGGTCCGTCTCGACGGCGGCCAGGAGATCACCGCGGCCGTCACCCTGGAGGCCGTCGAGGACCTGGGCCTGGCGTCCGGGTCCACGGTGCGCGCCCTGATCAAGTCGACAGAGGTGTCCCTGGCCTCCGGCCCGGTGTCCGGAGTGAGCATCCGCAACCAGCTGCCGGGCACGGTCACCGACGTCACCGGCGGCGGAGCCATGGCCCGCGTCAAGGTCGACATCGCGGGCGGCGAGCTGACCTCCGCGATCACCAAGGACGCCGTCGCGGATCTCGGCCTGACCACGGGTGCCGAGGTCGTGGCGCTGATCAAGTCCACCGAGGTCTCCCTGTCCAACGCCTGACACGCCGGACGGGCGACCGCGCTTCTTACCTGTCTCACACCGGACTCTTCACGTCCAGTCGCGCGCCGCTCACCTGCGGGAATTACCGTCTGGAGCCGTGTACTTGGCAGAAACCAGGCCGTCGCCCACCGGTCGGCAGGCCCCCTCGAAGGCATCGTCCGACAGGGCGCCCGCGCAGTGGCACCCCGACGAGGCGCCCGCCCAATGGCACCGTGTCCTGACCCTGCTCGCGGACATCAGCCTCTTCATCGGGACGCGCGCCCTGTGGACGTCGGCCGCGAGCCACCGGCTCCTCGTGGCCGCGGTCATCTCGCTCTGCTATGCCTCGATCCTGGTGACGGGCGTCCTGACCCTGGTGGTACGCCGCGCCCGTTCGCTGAGCCGACTGGACCTGGTCGTCCTGGTGACCGCCGTGACGCTCGGCGTGTGCGGGCTGATCATGAGCCACCACGGCAGTGACGAGTCGGTCCTCACCACCCAGGCCGCTCACGAGTTCCTCGCCGGCCACCAGGTCTACGGGCGACCGTGGCCCTGGCTCTTCGGACACGGCGTCGCCCTCACCACCACCATGGACGGCGGCTACGACTACACGTACGGCTATCCGCCGCTGCCCCTGATGCTCACCGCGCCGCTGCTGTGGATCGGCCATGGCCAGCTCGCGGCGACGACGGTCAGCACCGGGTCCCTGATCGTGAGCGCGATCGTGATGTGGCGGATGCTGCCGGTGCCGTGGCGTTCCGCGGCCACGCTGGTCTGCCTCGGTCTCGGTCTGCTGCCGGCGTACGCCCGGCTGGGCTATCCGGCGATCGTCGCCTGCGCCCTGCTCATCCCGGTGGTGGTCGGCTGGCCGCGGCTGGGGCGCGGCGGCCGGGGCGACCTGGTGCGGGCGGTGTGCCTGGGCGCGGCCTGCGCGGCCCAGCAACTTCCCTGGTTCCTCACGCCGTTCCTGCTCGCCGGGGTCTACGCGCTGCGCCGCGGGGAATTCGGCCCGCGCGCGGCGGCGGTCGCCGTGGGCCGGATCGTCGGCGTGGCCGCCGCGACCTGGCTGGCGATCAACGCGTACTTCATCGTGACCGAGCCCCGCTCATGGATCTCCGGTATCGCGCTCCCGCTCACCCAGAAGGCCAACATCCACGGCCAGGGCCTGGTCGGCATCTCGCTCTACTTCACCGACGGCAGCGACCGGCTGGCCTGGTACTCGCATGCGAGCCTGCTGCTGGCCGCCGGCCTGCTGGGCCTGTTCGTGCTCTTCGTACGGCGGCTGGGGCCTGCCGCGACGGTGCTCCCCTGGTGCGCGTTCTATGTGGCGACGCGCTCCCAGGACGGCTACTACCTGATGATGACCCCGCTGTGGCTGGCCGCGGCCGTCACCGCGCCCTGGCAGTCCTTCACCGCGGCATGGCAGCCCCGCCCCGCCTTCCTGCGCGGCCCGCACAAGCGGGGCGCCCGGGTGGCCGCGGCCGCGCTGCTGCTGGCCCCGGCCGCGACGGCGGTGACCCTGGCCGTGTCGGGGTCACCGCCGCTTCGTATGGACGTCGTCGGCGCACGCCGGACCAGCGGAGCGGCGGTCACCGAGCTCACCGTCCGCGTCACCAACCTCGGCGGCGCGGCCCTGAGCCCTCACTTCACGCTGACCACGGGCCAGGGGATGAGCCGCTACTGGACCGTCGTGGCCGGCCCGGCCACGCTGCCCGGTCATGGCTCGGCCAGCTACCACCTCCTGCCGCCCGACGGAAAGTTCCAGCTCCCGAAGGCGGGCACCCGCATCCGCGTACGGGCCGTATCGGCGTCGCCCATGACGCTGTCGAGCGCGGACGTCCGCCTGTCGGCCCTCACTCCCTGACGGTCCGTCAACGCCCCTGGCTGACATGAGGCAGGTCACTCGCGTGGCGCAGAGGCGCGCGGGCGCGCGGGCGCAGACCGCCCGGGCGATCACCGAATCGCCGAATCGCCGCCCGCATCTTCCGGCGGCTGGGACGACGTGCTGGAATACCCCATCGCCGGGCTGTACGCGTACGGCCGGCGGCCGTACGCGGGCGCGGGTTTCACCGGCGGTATGCGGGCGCGGGTACCACCGGCCGAGCATGGCGCACGTATCACCCGGCCGCGCGCGGTGCACGTATCACCAGGCTGTGCACGGCGCACGTATCACCCGGGCGTACGCGGGCTCGCGCATCGTCCGGATCCAGACCGGAGGGGCGGCCGGCTCGGTCATGAAGGTCGTCGGCGCCATGTCCTTGAGGCGGTGAACACCATGGCGGATAACCAGAGTTGTTCCAGCGCCGGCGATTTTTCCGGGCGGCCCGGCGCCGCGTTCGTCGCGGGTGGCACGGGCGCCATCGGCGCGGCGATCGTACGGACGCTCGCCGGGCGGGGCAGCGACGTGGTGTTCACCTATCGCGCGCGCCGGGCCGCGGCCGACTCGCTCTGCGCCGAGGTCAAGGAGTACGGACGTCAAGTACTGGCGCTGCGGCTCGACTTGGCGGACGAGTCGGCCACGGCGGCGGCCGTGGCCGAGGCGGTGTCGGCGTTCGACGGCATCCACACCCTCGTGTACGCGGCGGGCCCGCACGTGCCGATGGTGCACCTGAGCAGGGTCACGCCGAGCCAGTACCGCGCCCAACTCGACGCGGACGCCGGGGCGTTCTTCAACCTGGTCCATCCCGCGCTGTCCCCGCTGCGGGAGAGCCGGGGCAACATCGTCGCCGTCACCACCGTGGCCACCCGCCGGTTCCCCGTCCGCGACGGCCTCTCGTCGGGCACGAAGGGGGCGGTCGAGGCGGTCGCCCGGGCACTCGCCGCCGAGGAGGGGCGGTACGGGGTCCGCGTGAACTGTGTGGGCCCCGGCATGCTGACCGATGGCATCGCCGCCCGTCTGATCAGTTCCGGCGAACTCGACGAGGCGGCACTGGAGATCACCCGCCGCAACATCCCGCTGCGCCGCTTCGGCGACGCGACGGACATCGCGGAGGCGGTCGCGTTCCTGGCCTCGGACCGCGCGGACTTCATCACCGGGCAGGCGCTGGGCGTGGACGGGGGGTACAGCGTCTAGGCGGGGGGACGGCGTCGAGTCGTACCGCCGGTTCCAGGGTGGTCGTCAGCAGTTCGACGGCCGCCGCCGCGTCGTCGGCGGCGGCGACCCGTCCATGACCGATGGACCCAGCAACCGAAGGACCGGCGGACAGACCGTTCGGCCTGGCAGGACCTTCGCGTCGGGGCCGGGTTTCGGACCGGACCGGCGCCCGGGGGAAACCGGCACTCACTGGGTTCCTTGCGTGCGGACGCGGCGAGAACGCCCTCAGACTGGCGACACCGCCTCGCCCGTGACGTCCGCGTCCTCGGCGGAGTAGAAGTCGTCGACCATCCGGTGGAACAGCGTGGCCAATTGCCCCAGCTCGTCCGGGGACCAGTTCTTCAGGGCGACCCGCATACCCCGGCAGCTCGCCTCGCGGACCCGTTCGATCACGGCCTGGCCGGTCGGGGTGATCCGAATGAGCTGGGCGCGGCGGTCGTCCGGGTCCGGCACGCGGGTCACGTAACCGGCCTTCTGCAAGTGCTGCACCTGCCGGGTGACATGGGACGCCTCCACGGCCAGCAGATCGGCCAGCTCGCCGGGACGCATCGGCTCGGCGTCGGCGATCTGCCGCAGCAGCGCCACGGCCGCGCGGTCCAGCGACACTCCGGCCAGAGCCATCAGGCGGTCGTGCTGCCGGACGCGGCCGCTCAAATAAATAGGAGATGCGATTGAGGGCACCCTCGATGTCCACGATGTCGGTCGAGGCCGGGGCGCGACGTCGTCCTGATGGACATCCGTATGCCCGGCACCGACGGTCTCAGCGCCACGGCCACCATCTGCGCCGACCCGGATCTGTCGGCCACGCGTGTCCTCATCCTCACCACGTTCGAGGTGGTCAGCCCCCTGACTGAGCGCGGTCACGGGCGCCGAGCTTGGTCATCGCGCGGTGGATGTGGGTGCCCCACACCGCCGCCCACCTCGGCGCCCTCACCTCGCCGGTCGTCGAGGAACTCGATCAGGGCGAGGGCGAACAGGGCTCCCAGCGCGATCCAGAGGGTGACGGCGCCGGTCGGGTGGTCCCAGGCGATCAGGGTCGCGGCCGCGACGGCGACCACCGTCCAGTCGAGCCAGGACTTGGACCGGCGTACCCACGCTCCGATCCCGCCCGCCTCGAAGCCCGTCGCCTCGCGTACGGCGTCGATGCCACCGGTCCAGGCGGTCCTGACCCGGGAGGCCGCCCGGCCGTCGCCGGTCAGCCAGGCCGCCAGGGCGACGACGACACCGAGGGTGATCACCATGCGTACCGTCGTCCGCAGGTAGCGGACCAGGGTGTCGAAGACGGTTCCCGCGGCGGCCTGGGAGACCTTGGCGGGCAGACTGTCGAGGTACAGGGCGCGGGCGACCCAGAGCCCGAGTGCGAGGAGCGCGGCGCCGGCCGCCACGGCCAGGGCGGCCGCGACGAGGGCCCGGCGTCTGCGGACGGCGGTGACCACACCCGCCGCCGCGAGCAGCAGCGTCAGCACCGGCAGCCAGAACCCGGCGAGTTGCAGCAGCCGGAAGCCCTTCTGGGCCTTGCCGACGGCCTCGGAGGTCATGACCGTGAAGTCCGTGTGCACTTCGGGGATCTTCGACGCCACGGTGAGGCCCTTGTCGACCAGCGCCTGCTTGACCTGGTCGATGACGGGTGCGAGATCGATGACCACGGCGTCGCCGGTGAGTTTCACCGCGCCGCCGCCGCTCCCCGTCAGGGCCTTCACGGCGGCGGCGTGCGCCCTCCTGTTGAGCTGGGTCCACAGGGTGGCGAACGCGTCACTGCTGACGAACTTCTGGGCCGTGCTGTGCACGAACTCCTCGAGTCCGGAGGTGAGCGGTCCGCTCAGCGCGTCCAGGGCCTTGCCGAGGCGTGGCCGGTCGGCGGGGGCGACCGAGGAGAGGAGCGTCTGGAGGTCGAGTCGCTGCATCACCGCGCCGGTCACCCGGTTGGCGACGGCCGCCTGCACGTCCGGGTCGGAGGCGAGGGGCTCCATGGTCGCCACGTACCGGTCGGTGTCCCCGATCTCGTCGCTCGTCCAGGCCGCGACCGCGCTCAGCGGGGTGAGTACGGCGGCGAGGAAGATCAACAGGGCGGCGAGCAGCGCCCGCATCCGATGCCGGTCCCGGGAGGCCGCCGGGACATCCCGCTTCTCCAGCTCCGCGACCCTGGCCCGCAGATCGGCGAGCTCCCGCTGCGCGTCGTGACCACCCACCGCGTCACCCACGGCGCACCTCGATGTCCACCGCGGGGCCGGATCCGTCGATACGGAGGGCGACGGTGCGGAGTGGTGGTTCGAAGCCGCTCCATGAAACCACGGCGTTCACACCCGCGCGACGTCGGGCTTGTAGGCGGCCAGCGCCCAGATCACGAAGAAGTCGATGGCGATCATGACGAGCCCCCACAGGGGCGCGTACGGCAGGAACAGGAACTGGGCGATGATGCTCAGCGAGGCCACCAGGATGCCGGTGAGGCGTGCCCACGCGGCGCCCTTGAGGATCCCCGCGCCGGTGACGGCGACGACCGCGCCCAGGATCACCAGGATCCAGCCCCAGCCCGTGAGGTTGATCCGGTAGACGTAATCGTGCACGCGGGCGTACACGTCGTCCCTGGCGATGGCGGAGATGCCTTGGAGGACGGCGAGGATGCCGTTCATCAGCAGGAGGATGCCCGCGAAGGTGACCCCGCCGGCCGCCCAGGCGCTCCCGCCGGACGGCGGCACACCTCCGGAGCCGCCCGCACCCGCGGGCTTCCCGGCCCCTTGCCCCCAGAGCGGCCTGTCGTCACCGGCCGGCGGGGTTCCCCCCGCCGCACCCGGGGCTGCTCCCGAACCCGGGGTTCCCCCCGAACCGGTGCCGGGTGGAGGCGGCCCTGACGGCTGCGAGGCGTCCTGACTCATGGTCGACCCCCTGAGAGGTGTCGGCGGCTGCCCGCCCGATACGGCGAACGCCGAGGCGACTACGAGCCTGTGCCCCGACCGGGGGCTCCGCCACGCGGGGTCGGCCGATCGGGTGACAGCGGCTCCGGGGGCGAAGAGTCACTCACACGGCGGGCCGCCGAGCTCCATCTGGCGGCCGAAGTCGACCGGGCCGTCGAACCGTCTCAGGCGCTCGGCTGGGTGAAGCGGATGCTGTTGCCGAAGGGGTCGCGCAGGCCGCAGTCGATTCCGTACGGACGCTCGGTGGGTTCCTCGGTGAACTCCACGCCGCGGCCCAGCAGCGTCTCGTACGTCTTGCGGCAGTCGTCCGTGCTGAAGATGAGGTGACCACCCGTGGCCCCCTTGGTCAGCAGTTCGCGGACCTGCTGCGCCGTCTCCTCGGACATCGCCGGGGGCCCCGGCTTCTCCAGCAGAATGTGGCGCTCCGGGTGCCCGGGGACGCTGACGGTCAGCCAGCGCATGAAGCCCAGGTCGACGTCGGCGCTGACCTCCAGGCCGAGCTTGCCGACGTAGAAGTCGAGGGCCTCGTCCTGGTCGAGGACATAGATCTGTGAGTGCGTGATGGCGTTGAACATGTGCCTCACGCTACCGAGGGAGCCGGACGAGAACTTATCCAAAACCGCTCAGTCGACGGACGGTATGGGCAGTGCGGACGGTGCGGCGCTCGGCCGCATCCACGCCATCGTGAAGCACGTCGGCACGGCCGCCGCCGCGCCTCGCCCGGCCTCCTTGCGGTACGCCCGCGGCGACCGGCCGACGATGTCGTGGAACGTGCGGCTGAAGGTTCCCGGGCTGTTGAAGCCGACCTCGAAGCAGATGTCCGTCACCCTGCGGTCGGTCTCCCGCAGCAGGAACATCGCCCGCTCGACCCTGCGGCGCTGCAGGTAGCGGTGCGGCGTCTCACCGAACGTGGCCCGGAAGGTGCGCGCGAAGTGTGCCGGGGACACATGGGCGATCCGGGCCAGGGCCGGAACGTCCAGCGGCTGCGCATAGGCACGGTCCATCGCATCCCGTGCCCGGAGCATGCGGCGGTTGGTCTCCTCTGCGGCGCGGCTCACAGCGCCATCACATCACGGCTCGGTTCTCCGCCGCCCGTGACGGGATCCAACGCCCGTCCGCCCGGACCCTCACACCGTGCTGAACCCCGCCGCCAGCCACCAGACACCAGTCACCAGCCACCAGCCACCGGCGTTGCCCTGGGCAGAGTCGCCAGTCCTCGATCGCCAGGCCCTTCGCCGCGAGAAGCGCGCCACGGCCGGGTCGGCGACTTCACCGTCCGGGAGCCGATGGTGCTCGGACACGAGATCGTCGGCCACGTCGCCGCCCGGGGAGCCGGCGGCAAGGGACCGGCCGTCGGGCCCCCGGTGGCCGTCCACCCCGCCACGCCGTGCGACCGTGGCGGGCAGGCGGGTCCTGGTCACGGGGCATGGCCGATCGGCTGCCTGGTCACCGCCGTTCTGCGCCACAAGGGCGCTGCCGAGGTCACTCGTGAGCGACCTCCTCGACACCCCCTGCACATCGCCGCCGCATCCGGAGCCACCGCGACACTACGGGCCGGCGAGACCGACGACGGCGCGTGGCCGGACCAACCCCGTTCGACGTCGCCCACGACCGGGTCGTCGCCGCCAAGGTTCTTCTGGTCCTGACGACCCGCGCCTGACGAAGGACTCGGCCGACGGCATCACGCGCACGGCGTCGTACAGCTGCCTCCGCCGAACGCCTGCCTGACGCCACATCAGAACGAGCGAGAACCTGGCCGTTGCGTTCCTCGCTGACCGAACGACCCTGCAGTCCTCGACGGCTGCCACGGCTACAACGGCGCCTTCGCGGCCGCTGGGGCGGCGACGCCCGCGTTCCCGCGGCCGCCCTCGGCACGAACTGTTTCTGACTCATTGCCAAATTGCAGGACATGCAAGTAAATTTCCGACAGTCGCTTCGAAATGTCACCGGCAGACGGGGCAAAGGATGAGCACGGACGATCGCGTCGCGGTGACACCCGGGATCGCACGACTGCACGCGTCGCCCGGACTTGCCGGCCCTGGCCGGCTCGGGCTGGTGACCAACCACACCGGCGTCCTCCCCGACCTGCGCCCGGCCGCGCCCGCGCTGCTCGAGGCCGGCGCGCGACTCATCGCCCTGTTCGGTCCCGAGCACGGGCTGCACGGGACCGGCCAGGCCGGCGAGAGCGACGCCGCTCACGCGGACCCCACCACCGGCCTGCCGGTCCACGACACATACCGGTGCAGCGGCGAGCGCCTCGACGAACTGCTGCTCGACAGCGGCGTCGACGCCCTGGTGTACGACCTGCAGGACATCGGGGCCAGGTTCTACACCTACGTGTGGACCATGTTCGACCTGATGGTCTCGGCGGCCCGTACGGGCGTACGGTTCGTGGTCGCCGACCGGCCCAACCCCCTCGGTGGACTCGTCAGCGAGGGCCCGCTACTCAACCCGGCGTGGGCCAGCTTCGTCGGGCGCGCCGCGGTGCCCGTCCGGCACGGTCTCACCTGCGGCGAACTCGCCCGGCATCTCAACGCCTCGGCCGTGCCCCAAGTGGCCGGCAGGGCCGTCGACTTGACGGTGATCGAGGCTGCCGGCTGGCAGCGCGCCATGGACGCCGCTGCAACCGGCCTGCCGTGGGTCGCACCCTCGCCGAACATCCCGACGCCCACCACCGCCACCTTCTACCCCGGCACCTGCCTGTTCGAGGGCACGAATCTCTCGGAAGGCCGTGGTACCACGCAGCCCTTCGAGATCGTCGGGGCCCCGTACATCGACGAGCGGTTCGCGCCCTCACTCGCCGAGCTCGCCCTGCCAGGAGTGCACTTCCGAGATCTGCGGTATGTACCGACCTTCCACAAACACGCCGGACGGGCGCTGCGCGGAGTCCAGCTGCACATCACCGACCGCGAGGCGTTCGCCCCCGTACGTACCGCCGTCGCGATGCTCACCACGCTGCGGCGGCTGTACCCGGACAACTTCGCCTGGCACACCACGGACGGAGGCGGGGAGGGTACCGGCCACCGTCACTTCATCGACTTGCTGTGGGGGTCCGACCGGTTGCGGCGCGCCGTCGACGCGGGCGACGACCCGCTGCCGCTGTGCGATCCGCCGGCGCCGCCGGGCCGGTGGGCCGGCGACGACGTGCTGCTCTACCCCTGAGACCTCCTGCCCCACCGCGGCGACCTGCTGCTCTGCCCCTGAAAGGAGCGGACGCTCATGCAGACTCAACAGCCAACCACGGACGCCCTGTTGTGCAGCCGGGTCGGCCGGGCCGCCCTGGCCCCCGCCACCGGCCCCGCCCACGGGGTCGGCGCGAGCGGCTTCCCCGTATGTGATTCGCGGCAGGGGCTCTACCCGATCGGGCTGCCCCCGCGGCCTTCGAGGACTCCCACGAGGCGCCGGCCGCGGCCGGGCTGGTCGGCGACAGCGACAGCAACAGCAACAGCAACAGCAACAGCAACAGCAACAGCAAGGTGTATATCGGGGTGTCCGGCGTGTCCCACTCGGGGACCACGCCCGGGACCGTCAGGGTCCCCGGCCCGGCCCGCCGCCGCGGCGCGATAGCCGCTGCCGTCACCGACGCCGCGCGCGCCCCTCACCAACGCCCCGCCCAGCCCCGTCACCGACCCCGCGGACGCCGTCCTCACCACGGTGGTACGCGAATCGGGGCGGCGTTCGGGCGCGTTGACCGGCCGCGACGACCGGCCGCGACGCCCAACTCGCCCTCGTGGACTGCGCCCTGATCACCGTGGCGCAGCGTATCCGCACCAGACCGAGGCAGCACTGCGAGCGACGTTCGACGCCGTCCGCGACCTGCGTATGGAAGGACAACCCGTCGATGACCGACCGCACGACGACATCCCGGCCCGAGATTCGTGGCTTTCGCGCGGGTGACGGACCGCAGTTGGTGGAGGCGTGGCGCCGGAGTGCGCCGGCCGACCCCATCACCCCGGACCGCTTCCGCTCCCTGGTGCTGCTCGACGCCAACTTCGATCCGGAGGGGCTTCGGGTCGCCGTCGACGGCGACCGTGTCGTCGGCGCGGCCTACGCGGTGCGCCGTCAGACGCCGATGACCGGCACCGACCTGGAGCCGGAGCAGGGCTGGATCCCGTTCTTCTTCGTCGCCCCGGCCGTCCGCGGGCGCGGCCTCGGCCGCCGGCTGCTGACCGACGCCCTCGACTGGCTGCACGGCCACGGCCGCACCCGGGTGGACTTCTCCTCGTACACCCCGAACTACGTCCTCCCCGGCCTGGACGCCGAGGCGTACCCGGAAGCGGCCGGGCTCCTGGAGTCCCTGGGCTTTCGCACTCTGTACGAGGCGGCTGCGATGGACCGCGGCCTGGTCGGCTATCGCTTCCCGGAGGACGTCGCGTGCCGCTTGGACGAACTGACCGCGCGGGGCTACCGGTTCGCCACCCCGCGCGACGACGACCTGGTGGACCTGTTCGCGCTCGCCGGGAACCACTTCGGCCCGGACTGGGCGTGCACGATCCGGCAGTGTCTGGCCGCGGGCACGCCGCTCGACCGGATCGTCGTCGCCCGGGACCCCTCGGGCCGTCTGGTCGGCTGGGCGATGCACGGCACGTTCGATTCGGTGGACGAGCGGTTCGGGCCGTTCGGCGTGCTGGAGGAGATGCGCGGCACCGGACTCGGCAAGGTCCTGCTCCACCTTGTCCTGGAGCGGATGCGGGCGCGCCGTGCGCACTCCGCGTGGTTCCTGTGGACCGGCGAGCAGTCCCCGGCGGGCCATCTGTACCGCAAGACCGGTTTCACCACGACCCGGGTGTTCCGCGTGATGCGCCGGGAGGCCGCCGGATGACGCCGTCACGCCGCACCGGCGGCCTGAGCCGGCGTCACTTCGCGCTCGCGCTCCCCTCGGCGCTGCTCGCCTCCGGATGCGCGGCGCCGCACCAGGGCACCGGGCGCCCCGGGGATCCGATCGTCCTCACCCTGCTCTCCCACTACGCGAGCGGGGCGCTCAAAGAGGCCCTGCAGGGCCCGGTCGACGAGTGGAACGCCACTCACGACCGGGTCACGGTGCGGACGAAGGCCGTCGAGTTCACGGACCTGCTGACCACGTTCATGGTCCGGCAGGCCGCGGGCCAGGGCGCCGACATCATCCACCCGTACTGCCTGTGGAACGGTCAGCTCGTCCAGGCCGGCGTCCTGCGGCCCGCTCCGGCCGACCACGCCGAGGAGATCACACGCGGCTACGGCGCGGCCGCGGTCGCCGCCTCGTCGGTGGGGGGCAAGGTCTACGGCTACCCCACCGAGGTGCAGACGTACGCCCTCTACTACAACAAGCGGCTGCTGCGCGAGGCCGGCATCGACGGCCCTCCGCGCACCTGGCGGGAGCTGGAGGAGACGGCCTACCGCACCGCCAAGCGGGACCGGTACGGCAACACGCTGGTCCAGGGGTTCGGGTTGTCGACGTACGACGACTCCACCACGGTCGGCCAGACGCTGGCCCTGCTCAACGCCGCCGGCGGAACGTTCGTCTCCGCGGACGGCAGGAGCACCGCCATCGACTCGCCGGCCGGCCGGGCCGTGTTCGATCTGGAGCACCGACTCGTCGTCCAAGGTGCGAGCGCCCCCGGTGTCAACGTCTACAAGGCGTTCCAGTCGGGGCAGGTGGCCATGGTGGTCAGCGCCGGCTGGTGGACCGGGAACCTCAAGGCCCAGATGGGCAAGGACTACCGCGATGTCGGCGTCGCGCCGCTGCCCGTCCCCGAGGCGCACGACAAGCGCGCCACGCTCTCCACCGGCTTCATGCTCGGGGTCGACGCGGCCAGTAAGTACCCGCGCGAGGCCTGGGAGTTCCTGCGCTGGCTCAACACCGACAAGGTGAGCGTGAAGAGCGCCAAGAACGGCGCGGCGGCGACCCGGATGAGCTCCCTGCAGGTGTCGGTCGGCTCGCTGACCGGCCGCGCCGACGACATGCGGACGCTCTTGGGCGAGGGCAGCGATCCGAACCTGCTCCCGTTCCTGGACGCGCTGGCGTACGCGGTGCCGGAGCCGAACGTGCCGGGCGCGCAGCAGGCCAAGTCGCTGCTGCGCAAGAACATCGAGGCGTTGTGGACCGGTCAGCAGTCGGTCGACGAGGCACTGCGCACCACCCGCCGTCAGGTCGATCAGGAGGTGTCGCGGTCATGGTGAACACCTTGATCCCGGAGACGACTGAGCCCGCGCACGACCGGCTGTCTGCCGGGCCCGCTGTCACCGGCCGCGGCCAGACCCGGCGCCGGCGCCACCAGGCCGTCGTCGCCTATGTCTTCCTGACCCCGACGCTGCTGTTCTTCGCGGTCTTCCTGACCCTGCCGCTCGGCTTCGCGCTGCTGCTGTCGATGTCTCGCTGGGCCGGGTTCGAGCTCGGCGACATCGATCCGGTCGGCCTGGACAACTTCACCGGCCTCTTCGCGGACGGATCGACGTTCCTGGCGCCGATCCTCACCAATACGCTGCTGTTCGCCCTGGGCACCGTGGCCCTCGCGCTCGCCGGCTCCGTGCTCGTCGCCACCTGCATCGACAAGCTGCGGTTCCAGGGGCTGTGGCGCACCCTGTACTTCCTGCCGATCGTCACGACCGTCGTCGCCGTCGGCAACGTATGGAAGTACATGTACGAGCCGGGCGGCCTGGTCAACGGCGTCCTCAACGCCCTCGGGCTCGGCTCGGTGACGTTCCTCCAGGACCCGGACACCGCGCTGCCCTCGGTCGTGGTCGTACAGGCCTGGGCCTCGGTCGGCACGGCGATCCTCATCCTGACCGCCGGGCTGAAGTCCATTCCCGAGTCGTACTACGAGGCCGCCGCGCTCGACGGCGCCGGGCCCGTCACCGTCTTCTGGAAGATCACACTGCCGCTGTTGCGGCCGTCCCTGCTGTTCGTGTGCATCACCCAGTTCATCACCGGCCTGCAGTCGTTCGCGCTGATCATCGTGATGACGAAGGGCGGGCCGGGTGACGCGACCAATGTGGCCGCGCTGGAGATGTACCGGCAGGCCTTCAGTTACGGCGACTGGGGCACTGCGAGCGCCGCCGCCTTCGTGCTGTTCGTGGTGGTCCTCGTGGTCACCCTGGCGCAGTTGTGGATCTTCCGGCGCAAGGGGGAGGACGCATGATCCGCCGCCGTTTCCCGTGGTTCTCGTATCTGGTGGTCGTGACCGGCGCCGTACTCACGGTGGTGCCGTTCCTCGACATGGTGATGACGTCCTTCAAGGGGCCCGGCGAGTCCGGCACGCTGCCGTACCGGTTCCTGCCCGAGGCGTTCGACCTGTCCAACTACCGGGCGGCGTTCGACCAGCTCGATCTGCCGGTGCTCTTCCGCAACAGCGTCATCGCCACCGCCCTGATCACCGGATCGGTGTTGCTCACGTCGTCACTCGCCGGCTACGCGCTCGCCAAACTCCGCTTCCCCGGCCGGAACTTCATCTTCCGCCTGGTGCTGTCGACGATGATGTTCCCCCCGTTCCTCTTCTTCATCCCGCACTTCCTGATCCTGGTGCACTGGCCGCTGGCGGGCGGCAACGACCTGTTCGGGCGCGGCGGCGCGGGCCTGACCGTCAGCATCGCGGCGCTCGCCATGCCGTTCCTCGTCAACGGCTTCGGGATCTTCCTGATGCGCCAGTTCATGGTCTCGATCCCGGACGAGGTCCTCGAGGCCGCGCGCATCGACGGGGCCGGCGAGTTCGCCGTGTGGTGGCGGATCGTGGTGCCGCAGACCAAGCCGGTCATGGTGACGCTCGGGCTGCTGACCTTCGTCGACGCCTGGAACGAGTACATCTGGGCGCTGCTCGTCTCCACCGCCAACCCGGACGTGATGACCCTGCCCGTCGGCATCCAGCTCCTCCAGGACTACGTCGACCCGACCCGCACGATGCCCATCGTCATGGCCGGCCTCGTCCTGAGCATCCTGCCGGTCCTGATCCTCTTCCTGCTGCTGCAGAAGTACTACATCCGCGGCGTCATGCTCAGCGGCCTCAAGTAGAGACCGAATCCGTGACCGGCACGAGAACGAAGACGATCCTCGCGATCGGCGGCCACACCGGCGACATGGACCTCACCGCAGGCCCCCTGCCGGCCGAGCACATCCTCAACGCGATCCGCGGCACGGCGTGCCCTGTCCATGCTCCTCACCGGCGGATCCGCCGTGCAACCACACCGCCTCGCGAGCCACCCCAGCCCAGCCAGGACCTCGATGTCGCCACCGAAGATCCGGCGCCCACGGTGCGGGCAAGGTCAAGAGCCCTTCGCGACCGGTTCAAGGATCGCGACGCACTCCACATGATGAGTCATCGGAAACAGATCGAACGCCCGCAGCGACCGCACCTTGTAGCCGCCGTCGCGGAAGTACGCCAGGTCGCGGGCGAGGGCGGCCGGGTCGCAGGCGACGTAGGCGATGCGGCGGGCGCCGAGGGACGCGAGGTGTTCGACCGTCTTCTTGCCGGCGCCGGCGCGCGGCGGGTCGAGGACGATGAGGTCGACCTCGGTGATGCCGGTGCGCGGCAGGACCGTCTCGACCTTGCCCTGTTCGATGCGGACGCGGTCGAAGCCGGCGAGGTTGTGCCGGGCGTCCTCCACCGCGCGCTTGCCCGACTCGATGCCGAGGACCGCGCCCTTGTCTCCCAGACGGTCCGCGAGGGCGCCGGCGAAGAGGCCGACGCCGCAGTACAGGTCGAGGGCCATCTCGCCCTTGCGCGGCAGCAGGCCCTGCATCACGGCGAGCACGAGGGTGTCGGCGGCCTTCGGGTGGACCTGCCAGAAACCGCCGCTGCCGACACGGTACGTACGGCCGTCGGCGCGCTCGCGCACGAACGCGCGGCCGTGCACGCGGTGGATGCCGCCGTCGTGCTCCTCGACGCGCATGACGGAGACGGGCCGGTCCAGCTCGACCAGGGGAAGGCGGGCGCCGGGCCGGGGCTCCAGGATCACCATGCGGTCCTGGGATCCGGTCGCCGCGATCGCCTCGACCGACTCCATGCCGGACCAGTCGCGCTCCTCGATGCCCAGCTCGCTGACGCCCGGCGCCGCGATCATGCAGTGCTCGATGGGCTCGACCTCGTGCGAGCGGTGGCGGCGCAGCCCGGCGTTGCCGTCGGCGTCGACCGCGTACTGCATGCGCGTGCGCCAGGCCGGGACCTCGCCCGCCGGCAGCTTGTCGCCTTCGGCGGGCATCACGGTGCCGTCCCAGCCCGCCTCCTCGGGCGTGAGGCCCGCGAGGCGCTGGAGCTGCTCGGCGATGACCTCGCCCTTGAAGCGGCGCTGCGCGCCCGGCTTGGCGTGCTGCCAGTCGCAGCCGCCGCAGTGGCCGGGGCCGGCGTACGGGCAGGGCGCCTCGACCCGGTCCTTGGACGCGGAGAGGATCGTCACCGCGTCCGCGCGCAGGAAGCGCGCGCCCTCCTCGCCCTCCGTCACGCGTGCGACGACGCGCTCGCCGGGCAGGGCGTGCCGGACGAAGAGGACCTGCCCCTCGCTCGTACGGGCGATGCAGTGGCCGCCATGGGCCACGGGGCCGATCTCGACCTCGTACTCCTCCCCCACCAACGACCCCGCCTGCGACTTCTTCGGTTCTGCCTGCATGGCGGGGTGACTCCAGATGAGAAAGGGGGAACGGCCGGACAACAGCCCACCAGTCTACGTGGACGCCGCCCGGCCGCTCACCACGAGTCCGTCAGCCCTTCGCGGGCCCCGAGGAAGACCCCGGAGCGGTCGCCGAGGACTCCTTCGGGCGCTCCTCCGCCGGACCCCGGCGCACCGCACCCGGCGCGCTCCAGTCCTGCCGCTTGCGGGCCCGCTGCTTCGCCGCCTCGGAGGACTCCAGCTGGTAGGGCACGGAGGTCACCATGACGCCGGGAGTGAACAGCAGTCGGCCCTTGAGGCGCAGGGCGCTCTGGTTGTGCAGCAGATGCTCGTACCAGTGGCCGACCACGTACTCGGGGATGATCACCGACACCGCGTCGCGCGGGGACTCGCGGCGCAGGCCCTTCACGTACTCGATGACCGGGCGGGTGATCTCGCGGTACGGCGAGTCGAGGACCTTCAGCGGTACGTCGATGCCGCGCCGCTCCCACTCCTCGCGCAGCGCCTTCGTCTCGGCCGGGTCGACGTTGACACTGAGCGCTTCGAGGGTGTCGCTGCGCATCAGCTTGGCGTAGGCGAGGGCCCGCAGCGTCGGTCGGTGGATCTTGGAGATGAGGACGACGGAGTGGACGCGGGAGGGGCGGACGCTGTCGTCGGAGGGGCCCTCCGGGGCGGCGATCTCCTCGGCGACCCGGTCGTAGTGCTTACGGATCGCGCTCATCGTCGCGTAGAAGATCACCATGCCGAGCAGCGCGACCCAGGCGCCGTGGGTGAACTTGGTGACCAGGACGACGACCAGCACCAGGCCGGTGAAGAAGGCGCCGAAGGCGTTGATGGCGCGGGAGCGCATCATGTGGCGCCGCTTGGCCTGGTCCTTCTCGGTGCGCAGATGGCGGTTCCAGTGCCGGACCATGCCGGTCTGGCTGAGCGTGAAGGAGACGAACACGCCGACGATGTAGAGCTGGATGAGGCGCGTCGAGTCGGCGCCGTAGATGACGACGAGGAGCATGGCCGCGCCCGCGAGCAGCACGATGCCGTTGGAGAAGGCGAGGCGGTCGCCGCGGGTGTGCAGCTGGCGCGGCAGGTAGCGGTCCTGGGCGAGGATCGAGCCGAGCAGCGGGAAGCCGTTGTACGCGGTGTTGGCGGCCAGGAACAGGACCAGCGCGGTGGCCGCGGCCAGCACGATGAACAGGAAGCTGCCCTTGCCGAACACGGCCTCGGCGACCTGCGAGATCACCGGGTTCTGGACATAGCCGGAACCGATCGCGACACCGTTGTGGATCAGGTCGGTGGCCGGGTTCTCGGCCATCCTGACCTTGGTCTCCATGGCGAGGGCGATGATGCCGCAGAACATGGTGACGGCGAGCAGGCCCATCGCCGCGAGCGTGGTCGCGGCGTTCTTCGACTTCGGCTTGCGGAACGCGGGGACGCCGTTGGAGATCGCCTCGACGCCGGTGAGCGCGGCACAGCCGGAGGAGAAGGCGCGCAGGAGCAGGAAGACAAGGGCGAACCCGGCGAGTCCCTGGTGTTCGGCCTTGATGTGGTAGTCGGCGGTGGGTGCCCGCATGGTGTCGTTCAGGACGAGCCCGCGGAAGGCGCCCCACGCGATCATGATGAAGACGCCCGCCACGAAGACGTACGTCGGAATCGCGAAGAGCTTTCCGGACTCCTTGACTCCGCGCAGGTTCATCAGCGTGAGCAGCACGATGACGGCCACCGCGCAGGCCACCTTGTGCTCGACCACGAAGGGGATCGCCGAGCCGAGGTTCTCGATGCCGGAGGCGATGGAGACGGCGACGGTGAGGACGTAGTCGACGAGCAGGGCGCTGGCGACCGTGAGTCCGGCCTTGGGGCCGAGGTTGGTGTTGGCCACCTCGTAGTCGCCGCCGCCGCTCGGGTAGGCGTGCACGTTCTGCCGGTAGGAGGCGACCACCGTGAACATCAGCACGACGACCGCGAGCGCGATCCAGGGGCTGAAGTGGTAGGCCGACACGCCCGCGATGGAAAGGACCAGCAGCACTTCTCCGGGCGCGTAGGCCACGGAGGAGAGCGGGTCGGAAGCGAAGACGGGGAGTGCGATGCGCTTCGGCAGGAGCGTTTCCCCAAGCCGATCACTGCGCAGTGCGCGCCCGATCAGGATCCGTTTGGGCACGTCGGTCAGTTTGGACACGCAGAGGATCGTAAGCGTTCGAACGGGGGGTCGCCCACCCACCGCCCCGCATCAGCCGCGCATCGGACGCCCCATCTGCCCTCCGAGTGAAAACAGAGGCGGGCCCAGCTGCGGATTCCGTGGCTACGGACATCCGCATGCCTATATGACAAAAGTCCACTCATTCCCGGCTTTGGAGGTTCCATGCATGCCACCGCGGAGCTCATCGGCGCCGTCGCCGGACTCGTCGGCCTCGGATTCCTGACCCTGGCGAGCGTTCGCAGCATCACACGCCGCTGATCACTCCCCCGCCCCCGTCGGTCGACGAAAACCCGCAGGCGACAGTGCACAGGGGTGCCCCCGACGGACCGTGCGTGTGTAGCTTGGGCGGCGGTCTGAGACCCTGTTTAGCCTGAGCCGTAACCATTCACATGCGGAAGGACGGTCGTGCACATCGTCATCATGGGCTGCGGAAGAGTGGGTTCCGCTCTTGCCCAGACCCTGGAGCAACAGGGGCACACGGTCGCCGTGATCGACCAGGACCCCACCGCCTTCCGACGGTTGGGCTCCGGGTTCGGCGGCCGACGTGTCACCGGAGTCGGCTTCGACCAGGACACCCTGCGAGAGGCGGGCATCGAGGAGGCCGGCGCGTTCGCCGCGGTCTCCAGCGGTGACAACTCGAACATCATCGCCGCACGGGTGGCCCGCGAGATGTTCGGCATCGAGAACGTCGCGGCACGTATCTACGACCCCCGCCGCGCCGAGGTCTACCAGCGCCTGGGCATCCCGACCGTCGCCACCGTCCGCTGGACGGCCGACCAGATGCTGCGCCGGCTGCTGCCCTCGGGCGCCGAGCCGCTGTGGCGCGACCCCACCGGCGGTGTCCAGCTCGCCGAGGTGCACACCTCCGCGGGCTGGGTCGGTCACAAGATCAGCCGGCTCCAGGACGAGACGGGCGTACGCGTGGCCTTCCTCACCCGGCTGGGCGAGGCGATCCTGCCCACCTCGCAGACGGTGTTGCAGGAAGGCGACCTGGTGCACGTGATGATGCGCACCGACGAGGTGGACAAGGTCGAGGCGGCGTTCGCCAAGGGCCCTGAAGAGGAGGCCGGTCACTGATGAGGGTCGCCATTGCCGGTGCCGGTGCCGTGGGCCGCTCGATCGCGGGCGAGCTCCTGGAGAACGGCCACGAGGTCCTGCTGATCGACAAGGCGCCGACCGCCATCTCGGTCGAGCGCGTCCCGCAGGCGGAGTGGCTGCTCGCCGACGCCTGCGAGATCACCTCCCTGGACGAGGCAGCGCTCCAGCGCTGCAACGTGGCCATCGCGGCCACGGGGGACGACAAGGTCAACCTCGTCGTCTCCCTGCTCGCGAAGACCGAGTACGGGGTCCCGCGGGTCGTCGCCCGCGTCAACAACCCGAAGAACGAGTGGCTCTTCAACGAGTCCTGGGGCGTCGACGTCGCCGTCTCCACCCCGCGCCTGATGTCGGCCCTGGTCGAGGAGGCCGTCAGCGTCGGCGACCTCGTCCGGCTGCTCCGCTTCAGCCACGGCGACGCCAACCTCGTCGAGCTGACCCTGCCGCCGGAGTCCGCCCTGGCCGGTACGACGGTGGGCGACGTGGAGTGGCCTCAGGACACCTCCCTGGTGACCATCATCCGCGGTACCCGCGTCCTCACCCCGTCCCAGGAGGACTCCCTGGAGGCGGGCGACGAACTCCTCTTCGTGGCCGCGCAGGCCCGCGAGGAGCAGCTGGAGGACTTGCTGTCGGTGCGGCGCGAGGACACCACGAGCTAGTTCTTTCCCGTGGTACGACGGTGGGGGCGCCCTGAGATCTCAGGGCGCCCCCACCGTCGTACACACTTCGGACTCGACGCCTCCCGACGCCGTACGGCCGAAAACGCCGATCACTCCCCGACGCCGTACGTACAGCCGAAGACGGCGGTCACGCCCCGACGCCGTACGTACAGCCGAAGACGGCGGTCACGCTTTCGGCCGCCGTCCGGGCGAATACCCCGGTCACGCCTCCCGGCGGTGCCGGGTCGGCGCGGTCTCACCGTGCTCCTCGGCGAGCGCGGCCTTGCGCTCCTTCTCCGCCTTCTCCTCCGCCTCCATCTCGGCGAACACGTCGATCGGCGGGGGCGCCTTGGCCAGGAAGACCCAGGTCAGCCAGACGGCGAGCAGGAACGGCGGGATCTTCAGGGCGATCAGGACCCAGCCGAACTGGGTGGTGTCGGCCCACCAGTAGAGCGGGAACAGCACCGCGCACTTGGCGAGCAGGATCAGGCCCCAGGCCCAACTGGCCTTCGCGTATGCCTTCTTGCGGCCGGGGTTGCGGGTGCGCCAGGAGAGATTCTCCTTGAAGACCGGGCCGAGGATCAGGCCGATCAGGGGGACGCCCGCGAGGGTCGTGACGATGTAGGCGATGGCCAGGCCGAGCGTGTAGAGCATGCCCGGCAGGTAGAAGTCCTTCGCGTTGCCCGTCATCATCGCGAAGACCACGCCGAAGGCGACGCCGAAGACGCCGCTGAAGGCGTGCTTGACGGTGTCGCGCATGACGAGGCGGACCACGACGAGCAGCAGGGACACCCCGAGGGCGGCGATCGCCGACCAGTGCAGGTCCTTGTTGATCGTGAAGATGGTGACGAAGAGGAGGCCGGGCACCACGGTCTCGACCATGCCCCGCACGCCGCCGAACGCCTCGAAGAGCGCGGCCTCGGTCACCGCCCTCGAGTCCTGCTGGGCGTCTTCGGTCGGCTTGTCGAGCGACGTCACCGGCTACTCCCGTCCGAGCGGTCTGAGTTCGTACTTCGGGTTGAACAGCACCCTACGGCCCCGGCTCATCGAAATGCGGCCCGATGCGATCAGCTTGCGCCCCGGCTCGATCCCGACGATGGAGCGCCGGCCGAGCCAGACCACGTCCAGGGCCGCCGAGCCGTCGAACAGCTCGGCCTCCAGGGCCGGGACTCCGGCGCGTGGCCGTAGAGTGACCGTGCGCAAGGTACCAGTAACCGTGACGATCTGTCGGTCGTGGCAGTCACCGATGCGGGTGCAGCCCGTGGTCACGGTGTCCTCCCGCAGCTCCTCGGACTCCAGGTCCTGCTGGGACGAGGAGAGCCGGTCTATCATGCGCCGGAACCGGCCCGCCGGCTTTTCGGAACGAGGAACAGCACTCATATCTGAAGCGTACCGGGGGCCGCCGACACCTACGTAACCGCGAGGGTCGGCGATGACGCGGAGCGAAGGTCGGCGATTTCGAGGCCACAAGGGCAAGCGCTCACATACCCGCGAGGTCATCGCTCGAACCGGTAACCCATCCCCGGCTCCGTGATGAAGTGCTTCGGGTGCGAGGGGTCCGTCTCCAGCTTGCGGCGCAGCTGGGCCATGTAGACCCTCAGGTAGTTCGTCTCCGTGCCGTACGAGGGCCCCCACACCTCCTGGAGCAGCTGTTTCTGGCTGACCAGGCGGCCCGTGTTGCGGACCAGCACCTCCAGGAGGTGCCACTCCGTGGGGGTCAGGCGGACGTCGCGGCCGTCGCGGTTGACCTTCTTCGCGACCAGGTCGACGGTGAACCCCTCCGCCTCGACCATCACGTCGTCCTCGTCGCCCCCGGTGGGCTCGGCACGGCGGACGGCGGCGCGCAGCCGGGCCAGCAGTTCGTCCATGCCGAACGGCTTGGTGACGTAGTCGTCGGCGCCCGCGTCGAGCGCCTCGACCTTCTCGTCGGAGGAGTGCCGCGCGGACAGCACCAGGATCGGCACCCGCGTCCAGCCGCGCAGCCCCTTGATCACCTCGACGCCGTCCATGTCGGGCAGGCCCAGGTCCAGTACGACGACGTCGGGGTGGCGGGCGGCTGCGAGCTGGAGCGCGGTGGCTCCGTCGGGGGCCGCGTCGACCTCGTACTTGCGCGCCCTCAGGTTGATCACCAGGGCTCGGGTGATCTGCGGCTCGTCGTCGACCACGAGGACCCGGGTCATGAGACCTGCCTTTCCGCTGCTGATGTTGCCGTGGCCAGGTCGGGACGGCGTTCCACCGCCGGGACCGTGAGCACCATGGTGAGTCCGCCGCCGGGGGTGTCCTCGGCGTTGAGCGTGCCGCCCATCGCCTCGGCGAAGCCGCGGGCGACCGCGAGGCCGAGGCCCACGCCGGCGCCGCGCGGGGCGTCGCCGTAGCGCTGGAAGGGCGCGAAGATGCGCTCCTTGGCCTCGTCCGGGACGCCCGGGCCGCGGTCGACCACCCGTACCTCCACACGGTCGGCGAGGGCGCTCGCGGACACCAGGACCCGTTCGTCGACGGGGCTGTACTTGACGGCGTTCTCGACGAGGTTGGCGACCGAGCGCTCCAGCAGCCCGGCGTCGACGGCGACCATCGGCAGGCTCTCCGGGATCTCCAGCTCCACGGTCTCCTCGGGGACGCCGCCGAGCGCCATCGGGACCACCTCGTCGAGGTCGATCTCGCGGATCAGCGGGGTGACGGTGCCGGTCTGGAGGCGGGACATGTCCAGCAGGTTGCCCACCAGGTGGTCGAGCCGGTCGGCGCCGTCCTCGATGCCTTCGAGGAGCTCCGCCCGGTCCTCCTCGGACCAGGCCACGTCGTCGGACCGCAGCGAGGAGACGGCGGCCTTGATCCCGGCGAGCGGGGTGCGCAGATCGTGGCTGACGGCGGCCAGCAGCGCGGTGCGGATGCGGTTGCCCTCGGCCAGCGTGCGCGCCTGGTCGGCCTCGTGCTGGAGGCGCTGGCGGTCGAGGACCACCGCGGCCTGTGCGGCGAAGGCGGCGAGCACCCGGCGGTCCGAGGCGGGCAGCACGCGTCCGGACAGGGCGAGCGCCATGTGGTCGCCGACCGGCATGTCGACGTCCGCGTCCTCGGGACGGTTCGAGGGTCCCGGGCCCACGCTGCCCGCGCACGTCCACGGCGCGACGTCGCTCTCCCGCTCCAGCAGCGCGACCGACTCCATCCCGAACGTCTCCCGGACCCGATCCAGCAGGGCCACCAGGCTGGTCTCGCCGCGCAGCACGCTGCCCGCCAGGAAGGAGAGGATCTCCGACTCGGCGCGCAGGTGCGCGGCCTGGTGCGTACGGCGGGCGGCCAGGTCCACCACCGACGCCACCGACACGGCGACGCCGACGAAGATCGCGATGGCGACGATGTTCTTGGGGTCGGCGATGGTCAGCCGGTGCAGGGGCGGCGTGTAGTAGTAGTTCAGCAGCAGCGAGCCGAAGGCCGCCGAGGCCAGCGCCGGGTAGAGGCCGCCGAGCAGGGCCGCCGCCACCGTCAGCGCCAGGAACAGCAGCATGTCGTTGGCGAGGCCGAGGTCGACGGTGTTCAGCAGGAGCGCCAGGATCACCGGGCCGCCCACGCCGACCAGCCAGCCCCAGATGATCCGGGAGCGTCCGAGCCGCGCGCCGCGCGCGACCGGCAGTCCGCGCCCCTTGGCGACCTCTTCGTGGGTGACGATGTGGACGTCCAGGTCGGGGCCCGACTCCCGGGCGACCGTGGTGCCGACGCCCGGTCCGAACACGTACTGCCAGGTCTTGCGGCGCGAGGAGCCGAGCACGATCTGGGTGGCGTTGACGCCCCGGGCGAAGTCCAGGAGGGAGGCCGGAATGTCGTCCCCGATGACATGGTGGAACGTTCCGCCCAGGTCCTCGACCAGGGTGCGCTGGACGGCGAGTTCCTTGGGCGAGGCGGAGGTGAGCCCGTCGCTGCGGGCGATGTAGACGGCCATCACCTCGCCGCCCGCGCCCTTCTCCGCGAGGCGTGCGGCACGGCGGATCAGGGTGCGACCCTCGGGGCCGCCCGTCAGCCCCACCACGATGCGCTCCCGCGACCCCCAGATCTTGGAGACCCGGTGGTCGCTGCGGTACTGGGTGAGGTACTCGTCGACCCGGTCGGCGACCCAGAGCAGCGCCAGCTCACGCAGGGCGGTGAGGTTGCCGGGCCGGAAGTAGTTGGACAGGGCCGCGTCGACGTTGTCGGACTTGTAGATGTTGCCGTGCGCCATCCGCCGCCGCAGTGCCTGGGGCGACATGTCGACGAGTTCGATCTGGTCGGCCCGGCGCACCACCTCGTCCGGGACGGTCTCCCGCTGCCGTACGCCCGTTATCGACTCGACGACATCGCCGAGTGACTCCAGATGCTGGATGTTGACGGTCGAGACGACGTCGATGCCGGCCGCGAGCAGCTCCTCCACGTCCTGCCAGCGCTTGTCGTTGCGCGAACCGGGGACGTTGGTGTGCGCGAGCTCGTCCACCAGGGCGACGGCCGGGGCGCGCTCCAGTACGGCGTCCACGTCCATCTCGGTGAAGACGGACCCCCGGTACTCCAGCTCCTTGCGCGGGACCTGCTCGAGACCGTGCAGCATCACCTCGGTGCGCGGCCGGTGGTGGTGCTCCACGAAGGCGACCGCACAGTCGGTCCCGCGCTCGACGCGCCGGTGCGCCTCGGAGAGCATGGCGTACGTCTTGCCGACGCCCGGTGCCGCACCGAGATAGATCCGAAGCTTGCCGCGTCCCATGACCCCTATTGTCTTCCCGTCACCGCCGTGTACGCAGCGTCAACCTTACGGCCGGGATTTCCGGCAAAAGGGACGGGGAGGGTCGCCGGCCGACGACCTTGACGCAACCCTGATGCGCCGGCCGGCTCGCGCCAGGGCACACCGGCGTCCGCGCCCGACCGGACGACTCATACCCCTCCCCCGTCGGCCGGGCGCCGCATGTTCGGCGGGCGCCCGGCCGGGCACGGGGTCGGGGCGGTGCGAGTCGGCTCCTCGGTGATCGGCTCAGCTCGGGTTGTCCCCGTGGGTCAGCGTCTCCCAGGCCACGAAGAGGTTGTTGCTGCCGGCCGGGCGGTTCTGCTGGGTCAGCGTCTGGGTGTTGGTCATCGCGTAGCCCAGGCGGTTGTGCATGGCGTTGTAGCCGACCTCGGTGATGGGCCCGAGGCCGAGGTTGAGCGAGCCGCCGCACAGCCAGCTCGGCACCGCCTCGCCCAGTTGGTACTTGGACTGGAAGCCGAGCGCCTGCCGCAGCCGCTCGCCGACGTCGGTGCCGTACAGGTCCTGGCCCTGGATGCGGCTGGTCTCGGCGACGTGCGAGATGGCCGAGATGCCGTACCCGGTGTGCGTGAAGTCGCGGCACGTCTCCTGGGTGAGCCCGGTGACGAAGGTGGACTGTCCCTGCCAGTAGCTGACGATCTTCGCCGTGGTGTCGAGGTTCTGGCTCGGCACCGTCTTCGGCACGGACCCGTCGGAGGAGAGGTAGATGTACGCCGCCGTACGCGTCCGGAACTTCGACATCGCCTTGTCGTACGACGTCTTGTCCTCGAGGAACACGGAGATGCCGATGGCGGCCTCCATCATCGACAGCTCCCAGTTCCCGTTGGAATTGGAGCCGTTGATGATCTCGGGGAGGTACACGTCGCGCAGCATGGTCGCGAAGCGGCCGGAGTTCGCCCACGTCCCGGTGTACGTGTACTTGATGATCTCGGCGGCCTTGGGCCACGAGGATCCGGCCCAGCCGGTCTGCAGCGGCGCGTTGCTGTTGGTGTGGTCCTTGATCACCGCCGACCAGGCGTCCATCAGCTCGATCGACTTCTTCGCGTACCGGTCGTCGCGCGTGATGTACCAGGCGAGGGCGTCGGTGTACGCGGCTATCGCGTCCTCGCGCTCGTCCGTACAACCGTAGTTGGGGTTGGAGTACGAGCCGCACTCGACGGTCGCGCGGGGCGCGGCGGTACGGGTCAGCGAGGCGTACTTGCTCGCCATCATCTGGTCGAACGCGCCCTTCCAGGGCTGGGCGCCGGCGTTGACCTTGGTGCGGGCGAAGTCCAACTGCCCCTTGGAGACGGTGACTCCGGGGTGCACGAAGGTGGCGGGGGCCGCCTCCGCCTGGTGCGCGCCCGGCCAGGAGAGGAATCCGGCGACCAGGGCGGCGGTCGCCGCGGCGACGGTGGCGAGCAGGGCCGGCCGCCGTCCGCGGCGGTGAGCTGCGGGGGTGT
The DNA here is from genome assembly GCF_042881985.1 of Streptomyces sp. NPDC058246. NCBI lineage: Bacteria > Bacillati > Actinomycetota > Actinomycetes > Kitasatosporales > Streptomycetaceae > Streptomyces > Streptomyces sp. NPDC058246. The sequence continues at coordinate 249,982 of NZ_JBHVWZ010000005.1, forward strand.
CGGGCATGTGGGGGGCCATCCGTTCTCGTATGTGAACGACGCACTGGGGACTGAACACACGCGTTGGCCGGGACCATAGGTACAGACCAGTCGTCCGTCAAGACCTGAAGGAAGACGCGCAGCTCAACTGAGGTTCATGGATGAGAACTTGGATGTGACCTGGGCGTACGGGCGCTGGGCGTACGGCCGTAGGGCAGGCGTGCGCAGGGCATTCGGCCGTAGGCATGGCGTGCGCAGGGCAGACGGCCGCAGGGCAGTCGGGCGGAGGGCACACGGCCGTAGGGCAGGCATGCGCAGGGCATACGGCCGCAGGGCAGTTGGGCGCAGGGCAGACAGGCGCCGGTGCCGACTCCGGGCGGACTGACGGGCCCACCAGATGCTGCGGGCGCTCGGACTTCCGGCTGGCGGGCGAAACCGGCGAACCGGCCGAGGGGCGGACGGCCGGACGGGCGGACGGGCGGACGGGCCTGGGCATACGAAAAGGCCGCACCCTCGGGTGAGGGTGCGGCCCATCCATGTGTGACCAAATGTCACCAACTGCCGCGTCTCTGTGACCGACTGTCGCGTCTAGCGGACCTCGGTGATCTCCGGCCCGCGCTGCAACTGCCCCATGCCGCCGGAGAAGCGGGAACCGCTCTGCTCCTCCTGCTGCACGCCCTCGGCCACCATCTGCGCGTCGTCAGGCAGCTTCAGGACGATCGGGTCCCGCGGGGCCATCGGGCCCTCGCCGCGGACGACGACCGTGTCCCGGAAGATCTGCTCCAGCAGACCCGCGGCCTGCGGCTGCACCGCGCCCTGCCCGGAGATCACTCCGCGCAGGAACCAGCGGGGGCCGTCCACGCCGACGAAACGCACGACCTGGAAACCGCCCGTGCCGTCCGGCAGCTGCACCGGCACCTGCGCCCGCAGCTCCCAGCCCAGCGGCCCCTCGACCTCGTCGATGACACCGCCCTGCTGGGTGATCCCGGAGGCGATCTCCTCGCGCACCTCGCCCCAGATGCCCTCGCGCTTGGGAGCGGCGAAGGCCTGGAGCTGGATGGCGCTGTCCTTCAGCACGACGGTGGCCGCGACGATCGCATCGCCCGCGACCTCCACCCGCAGCTCCATGCCGTCGACTCCGGGCACGAAGAGACCGCCCAGGTCCACCCGGCCCTCGGCCGGATCGCGGACCTCGGAGCCGTCCCATGGCCCGTCGGGCCGCGGCTCGGGCTCGAGCCGCACGCGCTCACGCTCGGCTGCTTCGTCCGCCTCAGTGTCGAACTCGTCGACGACCTGCTCGGCCTCGCCCGCCGCGTCCTCGGCGGCACTGCCCTTCTTGCGACGTCCGAACACGTCACTGTCCTTCCCGGTCGGATACGACCGAAGCGTATCGATTCCCACCCGTTGTGCTGCCCACGGCGGCATGACCTCCAGTGGACCCGAAGCCCCCTGCGGCCCGCGCCGAGTCGGGAAGTTCCGCGACCTCTTCGAAGCGGACTTTCTCGACCTGTTGAACGACCAGTTGGGCAATCCGGTCGAAGCGCTCGAACCGCACGGACTCGCGCGGGTCGAGATTCACCACGATCACCTTGATCTCCCCACGGTACCCGGCATCCACCGTCCCCGGGGCATTCACGAGGGCGACACCGCAGCGGGCGGCGAGCCCGGAACGCGGGTGCACGAAGGCCGCGTACCCCTCGGGAAGCGCGATGGACACTCCCGTGGGCAGAACGACTCGTTCACCGGGCTTCAGCTCGCAGCTCTCCGTCGTCCGCAGATCGGCTCCGGCGTCTCCGGGGTGCGCGTACTCGGGAAGCGGGACTTCCGGGTCGACGCGCCGGATCAGTACGTGCACGGGGTTACGGGTCACGGGTTCACCTCGAAGGCGCGAGCGCGCCGGGCCTGGTCCGGGTCGTTCATGGCGGCCCGGATCTCCTCCGGACGGCCGTTGTCGATGAAGTGGTCGACCTTGACCTCGATGAAGAGGGCGTCGGCGCGGACGGCGACGGGTCCCTCGGGACCGCCGATCCGTCCGGTGGCGGTCGAGTAGATCTTGCGGCCGGCCACCGCGGTGACCTCGGCCTCCAGGTGGAGCACGGTGCCGACGGGCACCGGGCGCCGGAAGTCGGTCTCCAGCCGCCCGGTCACGGCGATCGTGCGCAGCAGCCAGTTCAGCGAGCCGAGCGTCTCGTCCAGCGCGGTGGCGAGGACGCCGCCGTGCGCGAGCCCCGGAGCACCCTGGTGGGCGGGCCGCACGGTGAACTCCGCCGTGATCCGGACCCCCTCCCCCGCGCGGGCCTCCAGGTGCAGTCCGTGGGGCTGCTCCCCACCACAACCGAAACACTGTTCGTAGTGCGGCCCGAGGAGCTCGCCGGGGGCGGGCGCGTCGGGGTGCCGCACCGGCGCGACGGCGTCGGCGGGGGGCGTCAGAGCTGCGGAAGTACCACTCACAGCCGCAGACCCTACCCGTGCGTCCACCGAGTCTTCGCACCATGCCAAGCTTGGCTTCATGCAGCTCTCCGCCTCGCCGTACGAAGAACGCCTCACCGCACCCCGCACCTGGTGGGCGATCTGCTTCCTGGTCGGCATCGCGATGGCCCTGATCTTCCTCCCGTTCGGCACGCTGCCGCTGCTGGGCGCCCTGGTCGGCGGCACGGCGGTCTCGGCCGTCGTGGCCAGCTCGTACGGCTCGATCCGCATCCGGGTCGTCGGCGACTCCCTGATCGCGGGAGAGGCGAAGATCCCGGTGACGGCCCTGGGCGACGCCGAGATCCTGGACCAGGAGGAGGCGCGCGCCTGGCGCACGTACAAGGCCGACCCCCGCGCCTTCATGCTCCTGCGCGCCTACATCCCCACGGCCCTCCGCGTCCAGGTGACGGACCCGGCGGACCCGACGCCGTACCTGTACTTGTCGACGCGGGAGCCGGAGCGCCTGATCGCCGCGCTGGAGACCGCACGCGCGACCGCCGCGTAGCACTGCTTTCCAGGCCGGCCAGGCTGGTTCCTGGCTCTTCTACGCCGGGCAATGCTCCTCCGCCCCAGCGGCGCGCACCCACGCCGGCCCTCTCCGCGGGCCCTCTCCGATGGTGCCGGACCCAGCACCATCGGTGACGCGGGCCCGACCGCAGGGCAAAGCCCCGGGACGGGCAAGGACCCCCGGGACGGGCAAGGACCCCCGGGACGGGCGAGGAAGCCCTGGCGAGGTCTGAAAAGGTCGCGAGCCTCGCCGCGCGGGCTGGCTGGCCGGCTGGCTAGTGCCCCAGCTCCTTGGGGATCTCCCCCATCCGCAGCGGATCCGCCGGCTTCTCCAGCGGCGGCAGATCGGGCAGCGCGTCCCACGGCACCTGCATCTTCCGCAGGTCCTTGCGGATACGCGCCGCGAGGCGTTTGGTGTCGCGGCGGTTCATGACCGCCCCGACCGCGGCTCCGACCATGAACGGCATCAGGTTGGGCAGATCCCGAACCGTGCGCTTCATGATCTGCTGGCGCAGCTCGCGCTTCATCTGGCCGCCCAACGCGGCGTTGATCGTCGACGGCTTGGTCACGTCGATCCCGCGCTCTCCTGACCAGGAGTTCAGATACGCGGTACTGCGCTGTGTGAGGGTGCCCGGCGGCCGCAGGCCGTAGACCTCGTGGAGTTCGGCGATCAGCTTCAGCTCGATCGCGGCGACGCCGGTGATCTCGGCGGCCAGCTCGGTGGGCATCGCGGGCGGCACCGGCAGCATCGCGGCGGCGCCGATCCCGGCACCGACCGTGGACGTCGCGGCGGCCGCGCCCGCGACGAGCTTGTCCGCGAGCTGCTCGGGACCGAGGTCCGGGAACTGCCTGCGCAGGGTCGGCAGGTCCCGTACGGGGATCCGCGGGGCGATGTCGATGATCCGGTCGGCGACGTACGCCAGGCCCGCCCTGGCCCGGCTGCCGCCCTTCTGGACGCCTTTCCTGATCCCGTCCCGGACGACCGCCGCGCGGCGCCTGGCGACGGGCGCGGGGGTGCCCTGGGGGGCCGGCAGGGCGCCTGTGGCGGACGCCCGCTCGAGCGAGGCTGCTCCCGGTTCGGAAGAGCCCCGCTCGTCGTCACGCACGCCTTCAGAGCCGTCGGACGGCCCTTCGTCCGCTCCCCGTCCGGGGAAGCGGCGCTTCCAAGGTGGGGTCGAGCCAGTCACGGCCGACCCTGCCTCAGTCGCAGTCGCGGCAGATCGGCTGACCGTTCTTCTCGCGGGCCAGCTGGCTGCGGTGGTGCACCAGGAAGCAGCTCATGCAAGTGAACTCATCCTGCTGCTTGGGCAGGACCCGGACGGCCAGCTCCTCGTTCGAGAGGTCGGCTCCGGGCAGCTCCAGGCCTTCTGCGGCCTCGAACTCATCTACGTCGACGGACGAGGTCGACTTGTCGTTCCGGCGAGCCTTCAGTTCTTCAAGGCTGTCCGAGTCGACGTCGTCGTCGGTCTTGCGTGGGGTGTCGTAATCCGTTGCCATGTCGCTCTCCCCCTCTGGGTGTCTGCGGTGTCTCCAGCGCACGTAACGCGTGAGAGGCCGGACTTGTGCCCGACCCGAGGCGGAGATTTTGCCTCACATCAAGGTCTGTTACTCAATCGACACCCAACCGGACTCCTCAAGAGTGATCGGCTTGGATGGCGATGCGGACCGTACACGGTCCGAAGGCGCACTTCAAAGGCGTCCCACCGTGTACTTCCCGTGATCAAGACCCCTGAAAACCCGGATTTTCCCGGCTTTCCGGCAACTTGCATGATCACGGAGAGTAAATGGCCGGAAATTCGCCCTTGTGATCGATCACACACGAGTCTCCCGGGCGAGTGCCCAGAAAATTCCGCGCAAAGCGAACAACGTCGCGTGTCGGCGTCATGGTCTCAGATAGGAAGGGTGACACGCATCACGAGCCCACCCCCCTCACGCGGCTCCGCGACGATGTGGCCCCCGTGCGCGCGGGCGACCGACCGGGCGATCGACAGGCCGAGACCCACGCCCTTGTCGCTGCCCGTGCGCTCCGTGCGCAGCCGTCGGAAGGGCTCGAAAAGGTTGTCGATCTCGTACGCGGGCACCACGGGACCCGTGTTCGACACCACCAGGACCGCCTGACCGTGCTGGGCCTCGGTCGTGACCTCGACCCAGCCGCCCTTGGGTACGTTGTACCGCACGGCGTTCTGGACGAGGTTCAGGGCGATGCGCTCCAGCAGGACGCCGTTGCCCTGGACGACCACCGGGGCCTGTCGGCCGCGGATCTCCACGCCCTTGGCCTCCGCCTCGGCGCGCACCTGGTCCACGGCCTGCGAGGCGACCTCGGCGAGGTCCACGGGCTTGCGCTCCACGATCTGGTTGTCGCTGCGGGCGAGCAGCAGCAGGCCCTCCACGAGCTGCTCACTGCGCTCGTTGGTGGCGAGCAGCGTCTTGCCGAGCTGCTGGAGCTCCATCGGTGCCCCCGGGTCGGAGAGGTGCACTTCCAGGAGGGTGCGGTTGATCGCGAGCGGGGTGCGCAGTTCGTGCGAGGCGTTCCCGACGAACCGCTGCTGGGCGGTGAAGGCTCGCTGCAGCCGCTCCAGCATGTCGTCGAAGGTGTCCGCCAGCTCCTTCAACTCGTCGTCGGGCCCGTCCAGCTCGATCCGCCGGGACAGGTCCGAGCCCGCCACCGCGCGCGCGGTGCGGGTGATCCGGCCGAGCGGCGAGAGCACCCGGCCGGCCATCGCGTAGCCGAAGGCGAAGGCGATGATGGCGAGGCCGAGCAGGGCGAGCAGCGAGCGGCTGAGCAGGTTGTCCAGGGCCGCCTGGCGCTGGTGGTCGATGCAGTTGCTGATCGCGGTGTTGAACTCGTCGAGCGGCACGTTGTTGCCGCCGTCGACCGCCGGGCAGGTGGTGCTGGCGACCTTGATCGCGCTACCACCGACGATCTTGAAGAGCGGCTCGTTGCCCGTGTTCAGCGCCTGCGCCGCGAGCAGGTAGATGATCGACAGCAGCATGATGCCGGCGATCAGGAACATGCCTCCGTACAGCAGCGTGAGCCGTATCCGGATGGTCGGGCGCAGCCAGGGGAACGGGGGTTCCTGCCTTCTGGGGTCCCAGGTGGGCTTGGGAGGCGCCGTGGGAGGCGCGGGTGTCGTGGCCACGGCGGGTCAGATCCGGTAGCCGGAGCCGGGCACGGTGACGATCACCGGGGGCTCGCCGAGCTTGCGGCGCAGGGTCATCACGGTGACGCGCACGACGTTGGTGAACGGGTCCGTGTTCTCGTCCCAGGCCTTCTCCAGGAGCTGTTCCGCGGAGACGACGGCGCCCTCGCTGCGCAGCAGCACCTCCAGGACGGCGAACTCCTTGGGCGCGAGCTGGACCTCCTTGCCGTCGCGGAAGACCTCGCGGCGGTTCGGGTCGAGCTTGATGCCGGCGCGCTCCAGGACGGGCGGCAGCGGCACGCTCGTACGGCGGCCGAGGGCACGCACGCGTGCCGTCAGCTCGCTGAACGCGAAGGGCTTGGGGAGGTAGTCGTCGGCGCCGATCTCCAGGCCCTCGACGCGGTCGCTGACGTCGCCGGAGGCGGTGAGCATCAGCACCCGGGTGGGCATGCCGAGCTCCACGATCTTGCGGCAGACGTCGTCGCCGTGCACGAGCGGGAGGTCGCGGTCGAGGACGACCACGTCGTAGTCATTGACGCCGATGCGCTCCAGGGCGGCCGCACCGTCGTACACGACGTCGACGGCCATGGCCTCCCGGCGCAGTCCGGTGGCCACCGCATCGGCGAGCAGCTGCTCGTCCTCGACGACGAGTACGCGCACGTCGCTTGTCCTTCCTCTGTCCACCCGCGTGGCACGCTTCAGGGCACCACGTGGGCAGGTCTGTCACGGATGAGGTCTCCATCCTGCCCTTTTCGGCCGTAAACCGGCTGTAAGGCGGGTGTGGAGACGTTCCGGAAGCCGATCCGCGGGTACGGGAATGCGAGATTTTCTCGGTGGGTTGAGGTTTCCACGGAAGGGAGCGGGGGGAGGACGGCTTTACACCCCGCGATCACGCTCTGCATGTGGCAAGCCACCTTGTGGTACGTCCAACCGCTTCCGCAGAGCGGGCGTGGGTGTCCGGCACCGTCGCCGCCCAGCCTGGGCAGCGCTGGGCACCCATCTGGAGACGTGATCGCCCCTTCCGAACGGCACACCCCCGTGCCACCGACCCACGACCCAGGACGAGGGGGCGCAGCATGGACGCATTCACCGCAGGACTTCTGCAGCGCATAAGGGCGACCGAGTCCGACCTGACGCGGGCTCGCGAAACAGGCGACGACTTCCTCGCGGAGGTCGAGCAGGCCGAGCTCGACGACCTGCACCGCCTCGCCGCCGAGCACGGTGTGGAGGTCGGCGCGACGCGCGTCTGATCGGTTCGTACGCGAGCGGGGCCCCGGCATCGATCCAGTGCCGGGGCCCCGCTCGCGTCGTGTCATCACGCGCTGTCAGTCGTGCCAGGCGCCGAAGTCCTCCAGATGCCGCTGGAGGGGCTCGAAGACGCCCGGTGAGGCAGCGATCGCCAGATCGCGTGCGGGGCGCTCTCCGGGCCGTCCACCGGTCACGGCGCCCGCCTCACGGGCGATCAGGTCGCCCGCCGCGAGGTCCCAGGGGTGCAGTCCGCGCTCGTAGTAGCCGTCGAGGCGGCCGGCCGCGACGTCGCACAGGTCGACCGCGGCCGAGCCGCTGCGCCGGATGTCGCGCAGCAGCGGGATCAGCCGCTGGGCGACGTCGGCCTGGTGGGCCTTGACGTCGGCCACGTAGTTGAAGCCCGTCGAGACCAGGGCCTGGTCCAGGGGCGGCGACGGGCGGCAGGCCAGCCGGCGCTCGCCCACCCAGGCTCCGGTGGCCCGGGCGCCGCGGCCGCGCACGGCGTGGTACGTCTCGCCGCGCATCGGGGCCGCGACGACTCCGACGACGGTCTCGCCGTCCTGTTCGGCCGCGATGGACACCGCCCAGGTCGGGAGCCCGTACAGGTAGTTGACCGTGCCGTCGAGCGGGTCGACGACCCAGCGGATGCCGCTGGTGCCCTCCGTGGCGGCGCCCTCCTCACCGAGGAAGCCGTCGTCCGGGCGGTGCCCGGCGATCAGGGAGGTGATCAGCTTCTCGGCGGCGATGTCCATCTCGGTGACGACGTCGATCGGACTGGACTTGGTGGCGGCGACCGCGAGGTCCGCCGGGCGTCCGTCCCGCAGCAGCTCACTGGCGCGCTGGGCGGCCTGGAGGGCGAGCTGGAGCAGTTCGGTGTGCAGGGGCTCGGTCACGGGGCTCCTCAGGCGTACGGGCTGTCGGCACCCGCGGCGGCGGGCTTCGGGGCACGGGCCGGGCAGCAGCCCACCGGACACAGGTCCCGGCTCGCGCCGAGCGCACCCAGGGCGCAGGGTGTCACCTGCCGCCCGCTCTCGGTCGCGGCGCGCTCCAGGACGAGGTCGCGGATCGCCGCGGCGAACCGCGGGTCGGCACCCACGGTGGCCGAGCGGCGCACCGGCAGCCCCAGCTCCTCGGCCTTGGCCTTCGCCTCCGTGTCGAGGTCGTACAGCACCTCCATGTGGTCCGAGACGAACCCGATGGGGGCCATCACGACGGCCGGGACCCCTGCGCCGTGCAGCTCCTCCAGGTGGTCGCAGATGTCGGGCTCCAGCCACGGGATGTGCGGGGCCCCGGAACGCGACTGGTAGACGAGCCGCCAGGGGTGCGCGACGCCGGTCTGCTCGCGCACCGCGTCGACGATCAGCCGCGCGACGTCCAGGTGCTGCTTGACGTACGCGCCGCCGTCTCCGTGGTCCTCGACCGGTCCCGAAGTGTCCGCCGCGGAGTTCGGGATGGAGTGCGTGGTGAAGGCGAGGTGCGCGCCCTCGCGTACGCCTTCGGGGAGTTCGGCGAGCGACTTGAGGATGCCGTCGATCATGGGGCGTACGAAGCCCGGGTGGTTGAAGTAGTGCCGCAGCTTGTCGATCTTCGGCAGTTCAAGGCCCTCGGCCTCCAGGGTGGCCAGGGACTCGGCGAGGTCCTCGCGGTACTGGCGGCAGCCCGAGTAGGAGGCGTAGGCGCTGGTGGCGAGGACGAGGATGCGGCGCCGGCCGTCGGCGATCATGTCGCGCAGGGTGTCGGTCAGATACGGCGCCCAGTTGCGGTTGCCCCAGTAGACGGGCAGGTCGAGGCCGTGGGCGGCGAAGTCCTTGCGGAGGGCGTCGAGCAGGGCGCGGTTCTGGTCGTTGATGGGGCTGACCCCGCCGAACAGGAAGTAGTGCTGCCCCACCTCCTTGAGCCGTTCCTTGGGGATGCCGCGCCCCCGCGTCACGTTCTCCAGGAACGGGACCACGTCGTCCGGGCCTTCGGGGCCGCCGAACGAGAGCAGGAGCAGGGCGTCGTAGGGAGTGGCATCGAGCGCATCTGGCATGTGTCCGATCCTGCCACCCGTCGCTGACAGCCGGGCGACGGCCACGTCAGGAGCGGGTACGAGTGGGTGCGTTGGGATCACCTCACCCGTAAGCTGTACCGGCCAGCTTCACGCCTTACCGGAGTTCGGACCGCCCGTGGTGACCGGGTGGCCGAGCCGAGCCGACCGGAGACCTCCGTGCCCAGCCCGTACCGCGCCCTGTTCGCCGCCCCCGGCTCCAAGGGCTTCTCCGCCGCGGGCTTCCTCGGCCGGATGCCGCTGTCGATGATGGGCATCGGCATCGTCACGATGATCTCCCAGCTCACCGGAAGGTACGGGCTCGCGGGCGCGCTGTCGGCGACCATGGCGCTCGCCGCCGCGGCCCTCGGCCCGCAGGTGTCGCGTCTGGTGGACCAGTACGGGCAGCGGCGGGTGCTGCGTCCCGTGACGCTGCTCGCGCTCGCCGCGGCCGCCGGGCTGCTGCTCACCGCGCACTTCGGGTGGCCGGACTGGGTGCTGTTCGTCTGCGCGGCCGGCATCGGCTGCGTCCCGAGCATCGGCGCGATGATCCGGGCCCGCTGGGCGGCCCTCTACCGGGGTACCCCGCAGCTCCACACCGCCTACTCGTTCGAGTCGGTGGTCGACGAGATCTGCTTCATCTTCGGGCCGATCATCTCCATCGGCCTGTCCACGGTGTGGTTCCCGGAGGCCGGACCACTGCTCGCCGCCTGCTTCCTGGCGGCCGGGGTCTTCTGGCTGACCTCCCAGCGCGCCACCGAGCCCGAGCCGCACCCGCGCGAGCAGCACACCGGCGGTTCGGCGCTGCGCGCGCCCGGACTCCAGGTCCTGGTGGCCACGTTCGTGGCGACCGGGGCGATCTTCGGGGCCGTCGACGTGGTCACCGTGGCCTTCGCCGAGGAGCAGGGCCACAAGGGCGCGGCGAGCGTCGTCCTGGCGCTGTACGCGGCGGGCTCCTGCGTGGCCGGAGCCGTGTTCGGACTGCTGCACTTCAAGGGGGCGCCCGAACGTCGGTGGCTGCTGGGCATATGCGCGATGGCCGTGAGTATGATCCCCCTGCTACTGGTCGGAAACTTGCCGTTTCTGGCCGTGGCGCTGTTCGTTGCGGGCCTGTCCATCGCTCCCACGATGATCACGACGATGTCCCTCATCGAACAGCACGTACCACGCGCGAAACTGACCGAGGGCATGACCTGGGTGAGCACCGGACTCGCGGTCGGCGTCGCGCTCGGCTCCTCCGTGGCCGGCTGGGTGATCGACGCCGCCGGTGCGAAGGCCGGGTACGGGGTTCCGGCGGTGTCCGGGGCCGTCGCGGTCGCGGTCGGATTCCTGGGGTATCGCCGGCTGAAGAGGCCGGTTCCGCAGCGGGAGGGGACCCATGAGCACCACAGTGAGCGGGAAGAGCGGCACGTGGCGTAACTGGGCGGGGAACGTCACCGCCCGTCCCGTACGGGAGGTCGCCCCCGCCTCGGTCGAAGAACTCTCCGCCGCCGTACGGAAGGCCGCCGACGACGGCCTGAAGGTGAAGGCGGTCGGCACCGGGCACTCCTTCACGGCCGCCGCCGCGACCGACGGTGTGTTGATCCGCCCTCAACTCTTGACCGGTATCCGCGGCATTGATCGTGAAGCCGGAACCGTCACCGTTGAGGCGGGCACCCCGCTCAAGCGTCTCAATGTGGCTCTCGCGCGCGAGGGACTGTCGCTCACCAACATGGGCGACATCATGGAGCAGACGGTCTCGGGGGCGACCAGCACCGGAACGCACGGCACGGGCCGCGACTCGGCCTCGATCGCCGCTCAGATCAAGGGCCTTGAGCTGGTCACGGCGGACGGCTCGGTCCTCGTCTGCTCCGAGAAGGAGAACCCCGACGTCTTCGCGGCGGCCCGCATAGGAATCGGCGCCCTGGGGATCGTCACCGCGATCACCTTCTCCGTAGAGCCCGTTTTCCTGCTCACGGCCCGCGAGGAGCCGATGACCTTCGACCAGGTCACCGCCGACTTCGATGAACTCTTCACCGAGAACGAGCACTTCGAGTTCTACTGGTTCCCGCACACCGGCAACTGCAACACCAAGCGCAACAATCGCAGCGCGGGCCCGGAGAAGCCGGTCGGGCCGGTCGGCGGCTGGATCGAGGACGAGTTCCTCTCCAACGGCGTCTTCCAGGTGGCCAATCTGCTCGGCCGCGCCGTGCCCGCCACCATCCCGACGATCGCGAAGATCTCCAGTCGTGCGCTGTCCGCCCGGACGTACACCGACATTCCCTACAAGGTCTTCACCTCTCCGCGCCGGGTGCGCTTCGTGGAGATGGAGTACGCCGTCCCGCGCGAGGCCCTGGTCGAGACGCTGCGCGAGTTGAAGTCGATGGTCGACCGCTCGTCGCTGCGGGTCAGCTTCCCCGTGGAGGTGCGCACGGCCCCCGCCGACGACATCACGCTCTCCACGGCGTCGGGGCGGGACACCGCGTACATCGCCGTCCACATGTTCAAGGGCACCCCCTATCAGGCGTACTTCACCGCCGCCGAGCGGATCTTCACCGCGCACGAGGGTCGGCCGCACTGGGGAAAGGTGCACACGCGCGACGCGGAGTACTTCGCCGAGGTCTACCCGCGCTTCGGCGAGTTCACCGCGCTGAGGGATCGACTGGACCCGGATCGGCGCTTCGGGAATGACTACTTGCGCCGGGTGTTGGGCTCGTAGGCGCGCTGGACGTGGGCGTCGGGCTGTCGGCCGGCGCCTGCGAGGCGGCGCTGGAACTCGGCGTCGGCGTCGGCGTCGTACCCCTCCCGCCTTCCTGAGTGGCACCGGCAGCGCTGCCGCCGGACGACGGCTGCTCGGTGGAGGATCCACCCGAAGCGGAGGGGCCGGCGGACGGCGTCGTACGGGGCTCCGCGTTCCCCGAGTGGGAGCGGCTCCCCTTCAAGGCGTCGCCGACGGTCGTGTTCCTCCCGTCGCCGCTGAAGCTCTGCCCCGACACCAGTTCGTACGTCGTGATGCCCGCCATCGTGACGCCGAAGACGAGCGTCGCGGCGAGTACCGGCCGCTTCCAGCTCTTGACCCGCGCGCGGTAGACGGTGCCCTCGGTGAACTCCCCCACGGCGGCCGCCCGCTGGGGCCTCGGTCTGGTCGGGACCGTCACCTCGCGAAGCTGCTCACCGGTGCGCTTGAAGAAGTGCTGGAAGACGGTGCTCCCGCAGGTCGCGATCACGCTGATCAGTCCGGCGCCCAGGATCGTCCCGTACACCCCGAAGCAGGAGGCGAGTTTGGCCGCCACCACCGCGGCCACGGCGCTGCCCGCCACTTGCGGCAGGCTCAGATCCACCCGCCTCTTCTTCGACTCCCCCTGCTTCGCCTTCGGTTCCTCGTCGGCATCCGACTTCTCACGCATCCCCGGACCTTGCCTGCCTTTCCCGTACTTCATCGACCGACTGCACGAGAAAGGGACGGACGGGCGAAACGTTTAGTTCCATTTCAGGTGATTGCGTGAAGTACGCCACGTTTAGTGGTCACGAAAACGGCGCATCGGGCGCCCAACTGCCACCCCCCGCCAGAAGTTGGGCGGCGCGCCGATCCACGCACGTGGCCCGAATGGAGTACTGTTGCGAGCCCTGGGTCCGGACTCCCGCCAGGGTGTCCGGGGCCTTGCAGGACCGCCGGGAGGGGGCTCGTTGCACAGGGTGATGGAGTTCGTCACTTAGCGTTGCGAATAGGTAACCGTGCCATAACGGCGATCCCGGGTCTGTGCCCGACACGCCGGGCAACTCGGCAAGGTTGTGGCAGGCTGCACCCGGGCAGGCCACACTCGACTAGCGGAAGCAGCGACGCACGTGACGTCGGCAGGCACCACCCGGGAGGTCCCCATGCCCGAACTGCGTGTCGTGGCCGTCTCTAACGACGGCACACGGCTGGTGCTGAAGGCTGCGGACAGCACGGAGTACACGCTTCCGATTGACGAGCGTCTGCGCGCCGCCGTCCGCGGCGACCGTCCCCGCCTCGGCCAGATCGAGATCGAGGTGGAGAGCCATCTCCGCCCCCGGGACATCCAGGCGCGGATACGTGCCGGTGCCTCCGCGGAGGAAGTCGCCCAGTTCGCCGGAATCCCCGTCGATCGCGTACGCCGCTTCGAGGGCCCCGTGCTCGCCGAGCGCGCCTTCATGGCGGAGCGGGCGCGGAAGACTCCCGTCCGCCGCCCCGGTGAGAACGCCGGACCCCAGCTCGGCGAGGCCGTCCAGGAACGGCTGTTGATCCGGGGCGCCGAGAAGGACACCGTCCAGTGGGACTCATGGCGCCGCGACGACGGCACCTGGGAAGTCCTGCTGGTCTACCGGGTCGCGGGCGAGCCGCACTCGGCGAGCTGGACGTACGACCCGCCCCGGCGGCTCGTCCAGGCCGTCGACGACGAGGCACGTTCGCTGATCGGCGAGTCCGACGACCTCGCGGCGGCGCCCGAGCCGAGCTTCCCGTTCGTGCCGCGGATCGCGCGGCTGCCCCGGGACCGTCCGCTGGACCGCGCCCTGGACCGGCAGATGGAGCGGCCGAGCCTGCCGTCGCCGTCTCCCGAGCCGGTCGAGGAGTCCACGAGCGAGCGGGACTCGCTCACCAGCCTTCTGGAGGCCGTGCCCAGCTTCCGGGGCGACATGGTGGTGCCCGAGCGGCCCTCCACCACGGAGCGTCCCGCCGCGGAGGAACCGGCGCCCGAGCCCGAGTCGGAGGAGCCGCCGGCTCCCGCGGCCTCGGCGGGTGCGGGTTCCGCCTACGCGGACGTCCTGATGCCCCGCTCGGTCGGCAGCCACCGCGACCGGCTCGTCGGAGCGACCGACCGCCAGGCCGAGGCCGACGGCGTCCGCCCGGGCCGCAGAGCGGCGGTCCCGAGCTGGGACGAGATCGTCTTCGGCACGCGACGGAAGAAGCAGGACTAGTCCGTTGTACGTCGATGGGGCCCGCGCCAGGTCGGTGCGGGCCCCATCGCTGTCACCGGTGACCGGGTCCCGGACCGCGGGGCCTCTACCGCGGTTCCGGGTCCCCTGTGGCACGTCGCTACCGCGGGTCCGGGCCCCCTGTGCGGTGTCGCCACTGCGGGTCCGGATCCCCTGTGCCGTGTCGCTACTGCGGGTCCGGGCCCACCGCCACCGGGCGGTTCTCGGCCCGGGACCACTCCGACCAGGAGCCCACGTACAGGGCGGCGGGAATGCCCGCGACGGCCAGCGCGAGCACCTCGTGCGCCCCCGAGACGCCGGAGCCGCAGTAGACGCCGACCTCGCAAGCGCCGGTCGCACCCAGGGACTTGAAGCGGTCCGCGAGCTCGGCGGCGGCCAGGAACCGTCCGTCGCCCGTGACGTTCTCCGTGGTCGGCGCGGAGACCGCCCCGGGGATGTGGCCGCCCACGGGGTCGATCGGCTCTACCTCGCCCCGGTAGCGCTCACCGGCCCGGGCGTCCAGCAGCAGCCCCGTGCGAGCGAGGGCCGCCGCTCCGTCGGCGTCGAGCAGCGGCCGGGCACCGGGCGCCGGCACGAAGCTTCCGGGAGCGGGCGCGGGGACCTCCGAGGACACCGGCCCGCTCCAGGCGGCGAACCCGCCGTCAAGCACACGAACCGACGGATGACCCGTATAGCCCAGCAACCACCAGGCACGCGCGGCGCCCCAGCCCAGACCGCCGTCGTACACGACGACGTCGCGGTCCGCAGAGACTCCGGCGGCCCGCATCGCCGCACCGAAGACCTCAAGATCGGGCAAAGGATGACGGCCCCGCGACCCCGCCGGACCGGCGAGTTCGGAATCCAAATCGACAAAAACGGCCCCTGGAATGTGCGCCTCCTCGTACTCGGAGCGCAGGTTCGGACCGCCCAGCTGCCAGCGGACATCGAGGAGGACGGGAGGGTTCGGTCCCGCCAGGTCGCTCGCGAGTTCGGGCGCGGAGATGATGGCGTTCATGGCCACCATCCTTGCGCACGGGGTGGCCGCGTCGTCCAGGTCCGGCTACTCTGCTCCGCCGGGCAGGTCCGATCACGTGGCGTATGGGATCGGGCACATGCTGTACAGCCGATGGACTCCATACGGCAATCGGCCCGAAACGGGTGAGAGACGGCACATCGGGCATGCTCCGGCCGTGCGCCGCTGAACGGGCGGCGCGGCCGGGACGCGCGGTGTGACGCGTGGTGCGACCATCGGCACGGGGCGTGCACGCACGTGGGCGCGGTACGCGTGTTCGTAGGCGGAAGGTGACCGGCCACCGCGAGGGGCCGAGAAGAGAGTGACGATGACCGAGGCACGGGGGTCGGCCGGCCTGAACGGCGCAGCGGGCGCTCGGCACGCGCCCGGCACACCCTGCTGGGTGAGCCTGATGGTGCACGGGATGGCCGCGACCCAGGAGTTCTACGGAGCGCTGTTCGGCTGGGAGTTCCAGCCGGGACCACAGCAGCTCGGCCCCTACGCGCGGGCGCTCCTCGACGGCCGCGAGGTGGCGGGGATCGGCCAGCTGCCGCCCGACCGGCATCTGCCCATCGCCTGGACGCCGTATCTCGCCTCGGACGACGTGGACCTGACCGCCGAAACGGTGCGGCACAGCGGCGGCACCGTGGGCGTCGGTCCCCTCGACGCCGCCGAGGCGGGGCGCCTGGCGATCGCCTCGGACCCGACGGGTGCCGTCTTCGGCATCTGGCAGGCCGCGGCCCATCTGGGCATCGGGATCACCGGCGTGCCGGGCACCCCCGCCTGGAACGAACTCGTGACTCGCGACACCGAGAGCGTCGTGAAGTTCTACCAGGGGGTCTTCGGCTACGAGCTGGAGCCGGTCGTCTCGGCCGACTTCGACTATGTGACGCTGCACGTCGGGGGCCGTCCGGTCGCGGGCGTCCACGGCGTCGGACGCGGCCTGCCCCGCGACCGGGGCCCGCACTGGATGACGTACTTCGAGGCGGCGGACGTGGACGATGCCGTCCACCGTGTCGTCGAGCTCGGCGGACACGTCCTCAAAGCCGCCCACGACTCGCCGTACGGGCGTGTGGCGACGGTGGCGGACCCCGAGGGCGCGATGTTCTCGCTGATTCACGCCGGCCGCTGAGCGGGCCGACGGCGGGCCAGGCTCAGGCCGAGGCGATCGGCAGCACGTCGGGTGACAGGGCGCCCGCGCGGGTCGTGGCGGCCGTCATACGGCGGCGGTGGTGCCGGCGGCACAGGACCTCGTAGCCGATGTCCTCGGCCTGGTTGACGTCGCCGACGACCACTTGGGCGCCCTCGACGACCATCTCGCCGCCTATGGTGCGGGCGTTGTGGGTGGCGCGGGCGCCGCACCAGCACAGCGCCTCGACCTGCAGGACCTCGACCCGGTCGGCCAGCTCCACCAGGCGCTGGGAGCCGGGGAAGAGCTTGGAGCGGAAGTCGGTGGTGATGCCGAAGGCGAAGACGTCGATGTCCAGGTCGTCCACCACACGGGCCAGTTGGTCGATCTGCGCCGGCGCCAGGAACTGCGCCTCGTCCGCGATCACATAGTCCGCCCGGCCGCCCTGCGAGAGATGGTCGACGAGGTACGCGTACAGGTCCTGGTCGTCCGCCACCTCGACCGCGTCCGTGACCAGGCCAAGGCGCGAGGAGAGCTTGCCCTCGCCCGCGCGGTCGTCGCGCGTGAAGATCATGCCCTGCAGGCCCCGGGCCGAGCGGTTGTGCTCGATCTGGAGAGCCAGCGTCGACTTCCCGCAGTCCATCGTTCCGGAGAAGAACACCAGCTCGGGCATGGGGAGTTGAGCACCTTTCGGCAACCGCGGATCGGGAGGGGCGGGCGGAGCGGGAGGGACGGATCGGAAGGGACGGATCGGGAGGGGCGAGGCTTCAGGAGCGTACTTGCAACAGGGGTACGAGCTGTTCGACGGGGGTCATCGAGCCGTGGTTGCCGACCATGGCCGACTCCTTCGGCTCGCGCTCGGTCGCGATGATCAGGACGTCGTCGCGAGCCGCCGCGACGACGTCGCCGATCCGGGCGTACACCCGGTCGTCGACCTGCGGGCCGAACCAGCCCGCCGCGATCGCCTCGTCCCGCGAGGCCACCCAGAACTGCTCGCCGAGCACCTCGCGCCAGCAGGTCAGGACATCCGCCTCGGCGCCCGGAACGGCGTAGACATGGCGGGCGCGGCCCTCGCCGCCCAGCAGGGCGACCCCGGCGCGCAGCTCCCAGTCCTCGTCGAAGTCGATGCGGTGCTGCTCGTCGAACGGGATGTCGATCATGCCGTGGTCGGCGGTGACGTACAGGGCCGTCCGCGGCGGCAGCTGCTCGGCGAGGCGCTGGACCAGGCGGTCGACGTACATGAGCTGGCCGCGCCACGGGTCCGAGTCGACGCCGAAGCGGTGGCCCTTGCCGTCCACCTCGGCGTAGTACGTGTAGACCAACGAGCGGTCCCCGGCGGCCAGTTGTTCGGCCGCGAGGTCCATGCGCTCCTCGCCGGACAGCCGCCCGTGGAACGTGCCGCCACTCAGCGCGATCTTCGTCAGGGGGGTGTTCTGGAAGGTCGGGGACGAGACCTGGGCGGTGTGCACACCGGCCGCGTCGGCCAGCTGGAAGACCGTGGGGTACGGCTGCCAGGCGTGCGGGTCGGTCCACGGGTTCCAGCGGAGCTGGTTCATCAGAGCACCGGTCGCCGGGTTGCGCGCGGTGTAACCGGGCAGGCCGTGCGCGCCGGGCGGCAGGCCGGTGCCGACGGAGGCGAGGGAGGTCGCCGTGGTCGCCGGGTAACCCGCCGTGATCGGTCGGCCGCTGCCCCCGCGGGAGGACGCCAGGAGCGACGTCATGAAGGGCGCCTCGTCGGGGTGCGCCTTCAGCTGCTCCCAGCCGAGGCCGTCGATCAGGAAGACGCAGTTCCGGTCGGCCTCGGTCAGCTCGGGTATGGCGGCGGTCATGCCGGGCACGGCCATGCCCGCGGCCAGCGTGGGCAGCAGGTCGGCGAGCGAACCGGTGCCGTACTCGGGGACGGGCGCGGAGTCGACGGCGAGCGGTTCGGGGTGGTCCCAGGCGGGCAGTGCCATCAGCGCGTGATGTCCGCGGTCGCCTCGGAGAGGGACTGCGCGAAGGCGAGGGCCTGGCGGACCGTCTCCGGACCGTCCCCGGCCTCGCTGACCCGCAGGCTCAGGTCGTCCGCCGTCGAATTGCCGGTGTAGCCGTGGTCCGCCTCGCAGTTGGGGTCGCCGCAGGCGGCGGGCTCCAGGTCGATACGGGAGACGGCGCCCCAGCCGATGGTCAGGACGACCTCGCGGGGCAGCGTGCCCGGCGTGTACGACTCGGGGTTGGCGACGACGCGGCTGACGACGACCGACGAGATCCGGCCGAGCTTCACCGACTCGGTCGACGTCGTGGCGTAGGGCGTCGGCGACGTCGTGTCCGCGTTCTGCTCGTCGGTGTGGCTCACGATGAAGCGGTTGTCGGTGAGGACGAGCACGGTGACGTGCCGCCGCACCTCGTTCGCGTCGAACGTGGTCTCCTGGTGAACCAGGTACGACCGGATGGTCTCGCCGCCGATCGCGGCCTCCACCGCCTCGGCCACGAGGGCCGGGTAGTAGCCGCTGCGCTCGATCGCCGCTCGCAGCCCCTGGGTCGTCGTACTGGTCTTGGCCATGACGTCCATCCTACGGGGGCCCACTGACTGCGAGGCACCGCTCGCGGCTGTCCGTCGTGGACGGAACGGATGCGCGAGCGGATGAGCGCCGGCTCAGACGACGGGGAGCGTCCGCGGGCCGAGGTCGTCGCGGAGGGGCGCGCGGGCCAGCCGCACGGTGGCACCCAGCACGCTCAGGCCGCGCGGGGCGACGACCACGGGCTCCAGGGAGACCGCGACGACCTCCGGGTGGTCGTCGACCAGCCGGGACACGCGCAGCATCAGCTCTTCGAGGGCCGCCGTGTCGACCGGCGCGGAGCCCCGCCAGCCGAACAGGAGCGGCGCGGTCCGGATCGACCGGACGAGCGAGGTCGCGTCCCGGTCGGTGACCGGAATCAGCCGGTGCGCCATGTCCCCGAGCAGCTCCGAGGCGGCACCGGCGAGCCCGAACGACAGCACCGCGCCGGCCGCCGGATCGATCACCGCCCGTACGACGGTGTCGACCCCGCGCGGGGCCATCGCCTGCACGACCGGCCGAAGCTCCTCCGGCGTCCCGAACAGCTCGGTCAACTCCGTGTATGCCCGCCGCAGTTGCTCCTCGTCCGCCAGATCGAGCCGGACGCCGCCCAGGTCGGCGCGGTGCCGCAGGTGCGGGGCGGTGGTCTTGAGGGCCACGGGGTAGCCCAGGGTGCGCGCGGCCGCCACGGCGGCGTCCGGCGTGGGTGCGGGCAGCGCCCGGCGTACGTCGATGCCGTACCGACCGAGCAGGGCGCCCGTCTCCTCGCCGCCGAGGGTCAGCCCCTCCCCCCGTACGAGCAGCCCGTCGATCAGCCCGGCAGCCCCCTTCTCATCGATGTCCTCATACTCCGGCACCCTCCCGGGTTCCCCGGCATCGCGCCGCCACTGGGCGTACTTCACGGCTTGCGAGAGGGCCCGGACGGCACGCTCCGCGGCGGGGTAGGCGGGGATGAGGCGGGGGTCGGACTCCGGGTCGCCGCTTGCCGCGGTGGGCAGGCCTTCCGCAGGGCGACGGGGGGCACCCCGCTCGGGCGAGGCCGAGAGTGGGGAAGGGCGGGCGCCGCCTGCAGTGCCGGGTGCCTTCGGGCCGGCCTGTGGTGCGGTGACGGCGGCAGCGGACAGAGCCTCGGCAAGCCCGCCGAGCTCGACGTGGACCACGAGCACCGGCTTCGCCGGAAACGCCGTGGCGGCAGAGCGGAGAGCCTGGGCCAGCGCCTCGTCGGCCGCCGACGTCTCCCCCACCGCCGGAATGGCGGTCACCACCACAGCGTCACACCCCCCGTCGGCGAGGGCTTCCGACAGCGCCTGCCGGAAGTCCTCCGCCGACGCCCCCGTGGTCAGATCCGACGGAGGAAGCGGCCGGAGCCCTTCGGCAAGACACGCGTCGTACGTGAGCAACCCCAGCGACTCGGAGTTCCCGAGGATCGCGACCCGGGGCCCGAGGGGAAGCGGCTGGCGCGCCAGCAGCAGTCCCGTGTCGACGAGCTCGGTGATCGTGTCCACCCGAATCACCCCGGCCTGCCGCAGCAGCGCCGACACGGTGGCGTGCGGCAACCGGGTGGCCCGCACGGCATGTCCCTGGGGAGCCGCGCCACCGTGCCGCGCCCCCTGCACCACGACCAGCGGCTTCGCCGCCGCCGTCCGCCGCGCGAGGCGGGTGAACTTGCGGGGGTTGCCGATGGATTCGAGGTACATCAGGGCGACGTCGGTGTCCGGGTCGTCGTACCAGTACTGAAGTACGTCATTGCCCGAGACGTCCGCCCGGTTGCCGGAGGAGACGAAGGTCGACACGCCGGTCACGCCCGTGACACCGCCGCCGCGCCGGTGCAGTCGGGAGAGCAGCGCGATGCCGATGGCACCGGACTGGGCGAACAGGCCGATCCGGCCGGGGCGCGGCATCTCGGGCGCGAGCGAGGCGTTGAGGCGCACATCGGGGGACGTGTTGATGACCCCGAAGGCGTTCGGCCCGATGATGCGCATCCCGTACGTACGCGCCTGGCGGACCAGTTCGCGCTGGCGCTCGCGCCCGTCGGGCCCACTCTCGGCGTACCCGGCGGAGACGACCACCAGCCCCTGCACCCCGTGCTCACCGCACTCCGCGACGACCTCCGGGACGTACGGCGCGGGCACGGCGACGACGGCGAGGTCGACGGGCTCGGAGATCTCGCGGATGGAGCGGTGTGCCGGGACGCCGTCGAGCTCCTTCTCCTCCAGCGCCTTGTTCACCGCGTACAGACGGCCGGTGAATCCGCCGTCCCGGAGGTTGGTGAGGACGCTGCGACCGACCCCGCCCGGGGTGCGGCCCGCACCGATGACGGCGACCGAGCGGGGCGCGAGCAGCCGGTGCACGGACCGGGCCTCGGCGCGCTGTTCCCGCGCGCGCTGCACGGCGAGCGACCGGTCGGTGGGTTCGAGGTCGAACTCCAGGCGTACGACACCGTCCTCGAAGTGCCGCTTCTGCTGGTACCCGGCGTCCGTGAACACCTTGATCATCTTGGTGTTGGCGGGCAGCACCTCGGCGGCGAAGCGGCGGATGCCGCGCTCGCGGGCCACGGCCGCGATGTGTTCGAGGAGGGCGGAGGCGACACCGCGCCCCTGGTGCGCGTCCTGCACGAGGAAAGCGACCTCGGCCTCGTCGGCGGGAGCGGACGCGGGCAGGCCGTCGGCATTAATGCGGTCATAGCGTACGGTGGCGATGAACTCGCCGCCCACCGTGGCCGCGAGACCCACCCGGTCCACAAAGTCGTGGTGCGTGAAGCGGTGGACGTCCTTGGCGGACAGTCGCGGGTAGGGCGCGAAGAAGCGGTAGTACTTCGACTCGTCCGATACCTGCTCGTAGAAGCTGACCAGGCGCTCGGCGTCATCAACGGTGATGGGCCTGATGCGTGCGGTCCCGCCGTCGCGCAGCACCACGTCGGCTTCCCAGTGGGCGGGGTACTCGTGCCGGTCCGACGAGGTCTGCATGGGCCCCAGAGTACGGCTCGCGTCCGACAACGGCGCGAGGCAGTCTGTGGGGGACGGAGGTCGGATCGAGGCCGCGATCCGACACCACTCGGGACGGAACGCGGGGACCCTTCCGGATCTTGAGGGAACGCAAGCAGCCTTCTGGATCGGGACGGGA
This sequence comes from Streptomyces sp. NPDC058246, assembly GCF_042881985.1. Lineage (NCBI taxonomy): Bacteria > Bacillati > Actinomycetota > Actinomycetes > Kitasatosporales > Streptomycetaceae > Streptomyces > Streptomyces sp. NPDC058246. The sequence goes on from NZ_JBHVWZ010000005.1 coordinate 272,066, forward strand.
CCCACGGCCGCTCCGGGCACGCTTCACGATATGGGACACTGGTCTAGACAACCCTGAACACTGAAGGGCAGCATCACATGGCTGAGCGCCGCGTCAACGTCGGCTGGGCTGAGGGCCTCCACGCCCGCCCCGCCTCCATCTTCGTCCGGGCCGCCACGGCCTCCGGCATCCCCGTGACGATCGCCAAGGCCGACGGCAACCCCGTCAACGCGGCCTCCATGCTCGCGGTCCTCGGCCTGGGCGCCCAGGGCGGCGAGGAGATCGTCCTCGCCTCCGACGCCGAGGGTGCGGACGCCGCCCTCGACCGTCTGGCCAAGCTGGTCTCCGAGGGGCTCGAGGAGCTTCCCGAGACCGTCTGAGCAACGCCTCCGTAGCGGTGCCTTCGCCCCCAGGGCGTCACCCAGCACACATTTCGGAGACATATCGAAGGGCTCGCCCGAAAACATCGGGCGGGCCCTTTGCTTTTCCGGATTGCGGGCAGCAGAAATAATCCCCCGCGAATTACTTCTCTTTGTATACGGCCCTCGTGTTAATGCCGCAGGCCCGTCATGTTTACGGGATGTTGCGAACTCCTCACACGTTCCGGTCGATCTCCGCCGCCGGGAAAGCGGAGCCGGTGGGCGGCCGTGGCGCGCTCGGTGTGCAGCGCCGTGATCGCCCGGGCCCGCTCGCTGTCCCCGCGCGCGACGGCGTCCACGATGCCGCCGTGCTCGGCCCAGGACTCCGCGGGGTTGGCCGGCGCCTCGACCGCGTACATCCAGGCGATCTTGTGCCGCAGCTGGGCGAGCGTGGAGGTCAGCGCGGAGCTTCCGGAGGCCTGCGCGAGGGTCTCGTGGAACCAGCCGCCCAGCGAACGCAGATCCTCGCTGTGCCCCCTCCTGGCCCGCTCCTGACCCAGCCTGACCAGGCCTCGGAGCACCTTGAGGTGGGCCTCGGTGCGGCGCTGTGCGGCCCGCGCCGCGCCCAGCGGCTCAAGGAGCATGCGCATCTCCAGCAGGTCGGAGGCCTCCTGCTCGGTGGGCTCCGCGACGCACGCGCCCGCGTGCCGACGGGTGACCACGAAGCCCTCGGCCTCCAGGGTGCGCAGGGCCTCGCGCACGGGGACGCGCGAGACGCCGTAGCGGCGGGCGAGCAGTTCCTCGGTGAGCCGGCCGCCTCGCTCGTAGACCCCCGCGACGATGTCGTCACGGATCGCCGTGCATACCGAGTGCGCCGGAATACGCATGACCGGACCTCCGCTTTAATCCCCGTGAAACGCCGTCGATTGACGCTTGTTCAGTGACTCTATTGCAGAAAGCCTGAATTTCCGATGGCGGGCCGGAATCCATGGATATTTTTTGGACAGGCGGCCGCGTGAAACGACGATGCCCCGGCTGGCTGAGCCGGGGCATCGGAAGGCCGAAGAAGAGGTGACGCGCTCGTCAGACGTTCACACCGTGCGAGCGGAGGTAGGCGACGGGGTCGATGTCCGAGCCGTACTCCGGGGTCGTGCGGGCCTCGAAGTGGAGGTGCGGCCCGGTGGTGTTGCCGGTGGCCCCGGAGAGGCCTATCTGCCCGCCCGGGGTGACCGTCTGGCCCACGGAGACACCGATGGACGACAGGTGGCCGTACATGGTGTACGTGCCGTCGTGCATCTTGATCACTACTTGATTGCCATAGGCCCCGCCCCAACCGGCCGTGACGACAGTGCCGGAGCCGACGGCGTGCACCGGGGTGCCCGACGCGGCGTGGAAGTCGACGCCGGTGTGGCTGCCGGAGGACCAGAGGCTGCCGCCGGCCTTGTAGCCGGTGGAGATGTACGAACCGGTGATCGGCAGGACGAAGGAGTTGAGGCGCTTGCGCTCGGCCGCGCGGGCGGCGCGTTCCTTGGCCTCACGCGCCTGCTCGGCCTTCTTCGCGGCCTGCTTCCGGGCGGCCTCCTCGGCCTTCTTCTGCGCCGCAGCCTCGTCGGCGGCGTACTGCTGGGCGGCGGCCTGCGCGTCGATCTTCTCGGCGATGGTGTCGCCGATGGTGATCACGGGTGTGAGGCCGGTCTGCTCGACGGAGGGCTCCGCGGCGAGGGCCGGGGACGCGAGGGTTCCGATGACACCGGTGGTGGCGAGCGCGGCGACGCCGACGGCGTTGGCGGTCGTGCGCTGTGCGCGGCCCGGTCGACGATGCTTCCCGGTGCCACAGATGAACGCCATGTAGGGGCTGATCCTTTCCTTCCCTCTCGCCTACCGGGTTAGCTGACGGGTTCGGAGCAGGAAGGTCTCCTACGGACCCCTCCAAGGGAGGGCGTCCGATTCACCCCAGGGACTGCGTATGGGTCCCCGGCTCCCCTGGCTCGCGCCGTACGGGGACTCGGCGATGACTGTCCGGTGCCGCGGGCGCGGCGCACTGCGTGACGAACAGCCGGACCGACGCTAAACGGGACATCTTTCAATCGACAAACGGATCACGGCTTTTGTAGCGCATGCCACAGGGCAGACAGGCAACCTCCCTACCAATACGGACACCTTGGGGACGAAGTCCGCGATGAGGGGACGAAGTCCGGGCAAACGGAGACCCAGGTGACGCTTCGGTCACCTGGGTCCTCGGGTGGCCCCTCGTGGAGCCGGGCCGCGCTACTCGGCCCGTACGACGGTCACTTCACCGATTCCGAGGGCCTTGACCGGCTCCTCGATCTGCGCGGCGTCACCCACCAGGACGGTCACCAGACGGTCGACCGGGAAGGCGTTCACGGCGGCCGCGGTGGCCTCCACGGTGCCGGTCGCGGCGAGCTGCTGGTACAGCGTCGCCTGGTAGTCGTCCGGCAGGTACTGCTCGACCTGGTCGGCGAGCGTGCTCGCGACGGCCGCGGCGGTCTCGAACTTGAGGGGTGCCACACCCACCAGGTTCTGTACGGCGACGTCGCGCTCGGCGTCCGTCAGGCCCTCGGCGGCGAGGGTGCGCAGCACCTTCCACAGGTCGTCGAGCGCCGGGCCGGTGTTCGGGGTGTCCACGGAGCCGCTGATGGCGAGCATCGCGATGCCGGTGCCGTCCGGCGCGGCGCGCAGGACCTGGCCGAACGCCCGCACTCCGTAGGTGTAGCCCTTCTCCTCGCGCAGGACGCGGTCCAGGCGCGAGGTGAGGGTGCCGCCGAGGCAGTACGTGCCGAGCACCTGGGCGGGCCACACGCGGTCGTGCCGGTCGGCGCCGACGCGGCCGATGAGCAGCTGGGTCTGGACGGCACCGGGACGGTCCACGACGATCACGCGGCCGGTGTCGTCGGCGGTGACCGGCGGCACGGGGCGCGGCTCGGCGGACGAACCGGTCCAGGAGCCGAGCGTGTCGGTGAGCAGCCCGTCGACGTCGACGTCGGTGAGGTCACCGACGATGACGGCAGTGGCCGTCGCCGGGCGTACGTGCTTCTCGTAGAAGGCGCGCACGGCCGCCGAGTCGATGCTCTGGACGGTCTCCTCGGAGCCCTGGCGCGGACGCGACATGCGCGAGGTCGCCGGGAACAGCTCCTTGGAGAGCTCCTTGGCGGCCCGGCGGGCCGGGTTGGCCGTCTCGTGCGGGATCTCGTCGAGCCGGTTGCGGACCAGCCGCTCGACCTCGCTGTCCGCGAACGCCGGTGCCCGCAACGCGTCGGCGAGCAGACCGAGCCCCTTGGACAGGCGCGAGACGGGGACTTCGAGCGACAGACGTACGCCGGGGTGGTCGGCGTGCGCGTCCAGGGTGGCGCCGCAGCGCTCCAGCTCGGCGGCGAACTCCTCGGCGGAGTGCTTGTCGGTGCCTTCGGAGAAGGCCCGCGCCATGATCGTGGCGACGCCGTCGAGGCCGGCCGGTTCGGCCTCCAGGGGCGCGGCGAGGATCACCTCCACGGCGACGACCTGCTGGCCGGGGCGGTGGCAGCGCAGGACGGTCAGGCCGTTGTCGAGCGCGCCGCGCTCGGGGGCCGGGAAGGCCCACGGCTTGGCCTCGCCGGCCTGGGGCTGCGGGTGGAACTCCATGTTCGCGAGCTCGGTCACTTCGCCGACTCCTCGTCCTCGTCGGTGTCTTCCGCGGCTTCAGCGGCTTCGGTAGCGATCGGCTCGTAGACGAGCACCGCACGGTTGTCGGGACGCAGGCGGGCCTGGGCGACCTCCTTGACCTCCTCGGCGGTGACGGCCAGGACGCGCTGCACGGCGGTCAGGGCGAGCTGCGGGTCGCCGAACAGGACGGCGTACCGGCACAGTTCGTCGGCGCGGCCTGCGACCGTGCCGAGCCGGTCCAGCCACTCGCGCTCCAACTGGGCCTGGGCGCGCTCCATTTCCTCGGCCGTGGGGCCCTCCGCGGCGAACCGGGCGAGTTCCTCGTCGACGGCGGCCTCGATGACCGGGACCTCGACGTCACCGGACGTCTTCACGTCCAGCCACCCCAAGGAGGGCGCTCCGGCGAGCCGCAGCAGGCCGAATCCGGCCGCGACGGCGGTACGGTCGCGGCGTACGAGCCGGTTGTAGAGCCGGGACGACTCGCCGCCGCCGAGGACGGTGAGCGCCACGTCGGCCGCGTCGGACGCGCGCGTGCCGTCCTCCGGAAGCCGGTAGGCGGCCATCAGGGCACGCGCCGGGACCTCTTCCTCGACGACCTCGCGCAGCTCCTCGCCGATGATCTCGGGCAGCGCGCCGTCGCGCGGAGCGGGCTTCCCGTCGTGCGCGGGGATGGAGCCGAAGTACTTCTCGATCCAGACGAGCGTCTGCTCCGGGTCGATGTCGCCGACGACCGACAGGACCGCGTTGTTGGGCGCGTAGTAGGTCCGGAAGAACGCGCGGGCGTCCTCCAGGGTGGCCGCGTCCAGGTCCGCCATCGACCCGATCGGGGTGTGGTGGTACGGGTGGCCCTCGGGGTACGCGAGCGCGGTCAGCTTCTCGAACGCGGTGCCGTAGGGCACGTTGTCGTAGCGCTGCCGGCGCTCGTTCTTGACGACGTCCCGCTGGTTCTCCATGGACTCGTCGTCGAGCGCGGCGAGCAGCGAGCCCATGCGGTCGGCCTCCAGCCAGAGCGCGAGCTCCAGCTGGTGGGCGGGCATGGTCTCGAAGTAGTTGGTGCGCTCGAAACTCGTCGTGCCGTTGAGCGAGCCGCCCGCGCCCTGGACGAGCTCGAAGTGACCGTTGCCCTTCACCTGGCCCGAGCCCTGGAACATCAGGTGCTCGAAGAGGTGAGCCAGGCCGGTACGGCCCTTGACCTCGTGGCGCGAGCCGACGTCGTACCAGAGGCACACCGCCGCGACCGGGGTCAGATGGTCCTCGGAGAGCACCACGCGCAGGCCGTTGGCGAGGCGGTGCTCGGTCGCTGTCAGGCCGCCGGAGCCTGCCTCAGCTGTGGCCGTGTGACCCATGGGCATGTACGTCCCTTCGATCGCGGAAACTGCATATTTCCTGTCGGTCCTGCCACTGTATGCAAGCGCGCCGACAGCTGGCGAAGTTCCCGCGCCTCGTACGCCCAGAGCGAGACTCGCGGACGGCTCGGGCGTGTCCCACGAGGCCCCCCGGGGCCCGCTACGGACGGGTCGCGGTCGGCGTTGTCAGTGGGGCGGTCCACAATGGTCCGCGTCAGAACCCGTTCATGCCCCGGCAGAGACTGTGAAGGAGCCGCAGCAGCGATGGCCCGCCGCAGCACGAAGACCCCGCCGCCCGACGACTCGTACGAGGAGAAGATCCTCGACATCGACGTCGTGGACGAGATGCAGGGCTCCTTCCTCGAATACGCGTACTCGGTCATCTACTCGCGAGCCCTGCCGGACGCGCGCGACGGCCTCAAGCCCGTGCACCGCCGCATCGTCTACCAGATGAACGAGATGGGCCTGCGCCCCGACCGCGGCTATGTGAAGTGCGCCCGCGTCGTCGGCGAGGTCATGGGTAAGCTCCACCCGCACGGCGACGCGTCGATCTACGACGCGCTGGTCCGGCTGGCGCAGCCCTTCTCCATGCGCCTGCCCCTGGTGGACGGCCACGGCAACTTCGGCTCGCTCGGCAACGACGACCCGCCGGCCGCCATGCGTTACACCGAGTGCCGGATGGCCGACGCCACGTCACTGATGACCGAGTCCATCGACGAGAACACGGTCGATTTCACGCCGAACTACGACGGCCAGGAGCAGGAACCGGACGTCCTTCCCGCGGCGTACCCGAACCTCCTGGTGAACGGCTCGTCGGGCATCGCCGTCGGCATGGCGACGAACATGCCGCCGCACAACCTCGGCGAGGTGATCGCCGCCGCCCGGCATCTGATCCGCTACCCGGGCGCCGATCTCGACACGCTGATGAAGTACATCCCGGGCCCCGACCTGCCGACGGGCGGCCGGATCGTCGGTCTCTCCGGCATCAGGGACGCGTACGAGTCGGGCCGCGGCACCTTCAAGATCCGCGCCACGGTGTCGGTGGAGAACGTGACGGCGCGCCGCAAGGGCCTCGTCGTCACCGAACTGCCCTTCACCGTCGGCCCGGAGAAGGTGATCGCGAAGATCAAGGACCTGGTCGGCGCCAAGAGGCTGCAGGGCATCGCCGACGTGAAGGACCTCACCGACCGCGCGCACGGCCTGCGCCTGGTCATCGAGATCAAGAACGGCTTCGTGCCGGAAGCGGTCCTGGAGCAGCTCTACAAGCTGACGCCGATGGAGGAGTCCTTCGGCATCAACAACGTGGCGCTGGTGGACGGCCAGCCGCTCACCCTGGGCCTCAAGGAGCTCCTGGAGGTCTATCTGGACCACCGCTTCGAGGTCGTGCGCCGGCGCAGCGAGTTCCGCCGCGGCAAGAAGCGCGACCGGCTGCACCTGGTCGAGGGTCTCCTCGTCGCCCTCCTGGACATCGACGAGGTCATCCGCCTCATCCGCTCCAGCGACAACTCGGCGCAGGCCAAGGAGCGCCTGATCGAGCGCTTCTCGCTCTCCGAGATCCAGACGCAGTACATCCTGGACACGCCGCTGCGCCGTCTGACCCGGTTCGACCGCATCGAGCTCGAGTCGGAGCGCGACCGGCTCAACGGCGAGATCGACGAGCTGACCGGCATCCTGGACTCGGATGCGGAGCTGCGCAAGCTGGTCTCCGCCGAACTGGCCGCGGTGGCCAAGAAGTTCGGCAACGACCGGCGCACCGTGCTCCTGGAGTCGGCGGGCGCCCCCGCCGCGACGGTCCCGCTCCAGGTCGCCGACGACCCGTGCCGCGTGTTGCTGTCCTCGACCGGCCTCCTCGCCCGTACGGCCAACGGCGACCCCTTCGGAGAGGTCGATGAGGAGACCAAGCGCACCAAGCACGACCTGATCGTCTCCGCGGTGCCGGCGACGGCCCGCGGTGAGATCGGCGCGGTCACGTCCTCGGGCCGCCTGCTCCGCCTGAGCGTGATCGACCTCCCGCAACTGCCCGAGACGGCTTCGGCACCCAACCTCTCCGGTGGCGCACCGATTTCGGAGTTCCTGTCCTCCCTGGAGGCGGACGAGACGGTGATCTGCCTGACGACCCTCGACGAGTCCTCGCCGGGCCTGGCGATCGGCACGGCACAGGGCGTCGTCAAGCGCGTGGTGCCCGACTACCCCACGAACAAGGAGGAGTTGGAGGTCATCACCCTCAAGGACGGCGACCGCATCGTCGGCGCGGTCGAGCTGCGCACCGGCGAGGAGGACCTGGTCTTCATCACGGACGACGCCCAGTTGCTGCGCTATCAGGCCTCGCAGGTGCGCCCGCAGGGCCGTGCGGCGGGCGGCATGGCAGGCATCAAGCTCATCGACGGCGCGAAGGTGATCTCCTTCACGGCGGTCGACCCCGCGGTGGACGCGGTGGTGTTCACGGTCGCGGGCTCGCGCGGCACTCTGGACGACTCCGTCCAGACGACGGCCAAGCTGACCCCGTTCGACCAGTACCCGCGCAAGGGCCGCGCCACCGGTGGCGTGCGCTGCCAGCGGTTCCTGAAGGGCGAGGACTGCCTGTCGCTGGCCTGGGCCGGCCCGGTGCCGGCGCGTGCCGCGCAGAAGAACGGCACGCCCGCCGAGCTGCCGGAGATGGACCCGCGCCGCGACGGCTCGGGCGTGTCCCTGGCGAAGACGGTGGCGGTGGTGGCGGGGCCGGTGTAGATCAACCGGTCGCGTCAGGATCCTTGTCCTGAGCGTCGCGTGCGTCAGGATCCTTGTCCTGTACGTCGCGAGCGTCAGGATCCCTGTCCTGTACGTAGCGGAGGACGCCCCACATGCTGTGCTCGTCGGCGTGTGGGGCGTCGTCTTTGCACGCCTCCAGTTCCTTGGCCAGCGCCGCCGTGTCGATGCCGGAGCCGATGAGGACGAGCTGGGTGAGACGCGCGTCGGCGCCCTCCGCAGGAGCCCAGGGCTCCGGGTAGAAGCGCAGGAACCGCCCGACGGCGTGCACGGCGTACCGGTTGGCACGGTCCTGGACGCCGAAATCCACGTACCCCTTGATGCGGTAGAGCCCCTCGGGCCTGCTGTCGAGGAACTCCATCAGCCGCCGGGGGCCGAGCGGGACGTCGGAGGTGAAGGACAGGGTGTCGTAGGCGGAGTGCAGATGGCCGGCGTGGGCGTGCTCGTCGTGACGGTCGTCAAGGTCGTGATCGTGACGGTCGTGGACGTCGTGGAGGTCGTCGAAGGACAGCTGCCCGATACGCTCCTCGCTCGGCCTGCAGTCGAAGAGGAACTCGGGGTCGACCCGGCCGTAGGTGGCGGGCACGACGGCGGCGCGATCGGCGAGTTCGCGGACGACGTCCAGCACGCGCTCGCCGTCGTCGGCCCGGTCGATCTTGTTGACGACGACGAGATCCGCGAGGGCGAGATGCCGGTCGATCTCGGGGTGCTTCGCGCGCGTACCGTCGAACTCGGCCGCGTCGACCACCTCGACGAGCCCCCCGTACACGACCCGCGGATGCTCACTGGCGAGCACCATCCGCACGAGCTCCTGGGGCTCGGCCAGCCCGCTCGCCTCGATGACGATGACGTCGATACCGGCCGAGGGCTGAGCGAGCCGCTCCAGATACACATCCAGCTCACTGGCGTCGACGGCGCAGCACAGACACCCGTTCCCCAGGGAAACGGTGGAATCCCCCAGCGCTCCCGCCACGGCCATGGCGTCGATCTCGATCGCGCCGAAGTCATTGACGATGGCCCCGATGCGGCTGCCTCCGCTGCGGTGCAGCAGATGATTCAGGAGAGTGGTCTTTCCGGAGCCCAGGAATCCGGCGAGGACGACGACCGGGATCTGCTGTGGACTCTGCTGACTCAACGTGCGCCCTCTCTGAACCGTCGCGTACGCCGGCGCGCGGACCGGCTCCCGTACGAGGGCGGCTCACGCCCTGGCACTCGTACGAGGAATGAATGCCGACCCAGCATACGAGCAGGAGGAAACGCCCCGAAGTGAACGATTGTTAGCGGCGCTCGCGGGGCACACGTTGGACATGGCGCCGGGACACGCGACCCGCACTTCCCTCCGTGCGCCTCCTCTCCGCCTCCCCGCCGATCAGAGCCGCTCGGCAAAACTGGGAGACGGCAAGCGCGCCGCCCACCGCTCGCCGGTCCGCTCCCTGTCGCCCCACACCCGACGACCGGCGGACGGTCGCCTGATTCGGGGGTTGACATGGTCACACGGAAAGTCAAGGTACGGAGCTTGGGCTCCGCCGCCGCCGCAGCGATCGGCTTGGTGACAGGAGCCGCCGTCACCCTGGCCGCCCAACGCACCACGCTGGACGCGTTGCACGCACGCATCGAAGTACTGGAACAAGCCGCGCAGATCCAGCGCCAGGCCAACCTCGCCCATCAGCAGCGGCTGCACTGGGAGCTGTTGAGCAAGGCGATGGACGATCCCGAACTGGCCGAGGTACTGAACGCCTACGAGGGGACCGTCTCCCCCAGGAAACAGCGCCAGTTCCTCTTCGCCAACGCCTTGTACACCAACGCCCTCTGCTACTACCGCATGGGCAACATCACCCGCGAGGAATTCTTCGGCTTTGCCCGAGGCATGCTCCAACACCCCATTTTCCGGGAGTACTGGTACGCGACACGCCCCCATCGGGCAACCCTCATCGACACCTCCGACGAAGCCGAAATCGGACGTATGGTCGAGGATCTCTTGGTCCAGTTGGAGGAAACGGACATCGACGAGTGGTGGGTGGTCGGCGAGCCGCCGACCGAGTAGCAGCTTCCGTCATCTGCGCACCGGTGGTAAACACCTCGCCCCGCGCCACCCTCCCGAGCGGATCACACTCCCGGGCGATAACGAACCAGTAAACCGCCGCGTTTCCACAGTTGCCAACAGGGTTGACTACTGCGCGATCACGTACGGGTCGATCCCCCGCTGAACCGCCGCTCCACGCCGCTCGGTCGTCGAGGCCGCAGCCCCACAGGGCCGCATCGCGCCGCGCAGCAACAGCGCGCGCAGGTACATCCCACCTCGTCGAGACCAAAGGGAATCAAGAACAGTGAGCCACATCATCCGTCGGATTGGCACTCCTCCGAGCGCGCGAGGAAGCACGACCGGAGCCAATTGCCCAGACATTTTCGAATTGTCCGACGGAAGGTTCGCTGTCATCGGAACAGATGTCACCGACACTCTCGACGCCGAACTCCCCGCCGACGCGTCGCGCGCCGACTACGAACGCATCGTCGTAGTCACCCGCGAAACCCTCATTCACGCGAAGGTGGATATCCCGGACGCATAGTCGGCCACAGCCGTACGCTCACTCAAGCACGGCATCATCACATCAACGTGCGTTCGTTTCGCCCTCGGTGGTCCCGACTCGTCCTGCGCCTTTTCCGGCAGGACGCGATGGGACGGCCCACACCATGACCTCCGGGTCACAGCACGAAAGGCCGAGACATGGCGACCATCGTCCGTCGGATCGGCGTCTCTCCCAGCGCCCGAGGCAGCGCGTCAGGACAGACCTGTCCCGACATCTTCGAACTCAGCGACGGCAACTACGCCGTCATTGGCACAGAAGCCACGGCGGAACTCGATGGCGAACTCCCCGCGGACGCCGCTCGCGCGGACTACGAACGCATCGTGATCATCAGCCGCGAGACACTCATCCAAGCCAGGAGAGACATCCCCCGCGCCTAGCGGCAGCTCTCCAGCGGAAGCGGTCGTCCATGTCCCGGGCTCGGCACCGAATTCGGTGCCGAGCCCGTTTCGTTTCCGCTCGAACCCCCCCCGGTTCCGCGATCAGACCACGGCAGGCACCGCCACCGGCGCCTCCGGCCCCACATACCGAGCCGCCGGCCGGATGATCTTCGGGTCCTCCGCCTGTTCCAGGATGTTGGCGCTCCAGCCGACGACGCGGGCGGCGGCGAAGGTGGGGGTGAACATCTCGCGGGGCAGACCGCACAGGTCCATGACCACGCCGGCGTAGAACTCCACGTTGGTGCGCAGGGCGCGGCCGGGCTTGAGTTCGGCCAGGATCGCTTCCACCTGGCGTTCGACCTCGACCGCGAAGTCGACCAGCGGACCGCCGAATCGCTGAGCGATGCCACGGAGCATGCGCGAACGCGGGTCCTCCGTACGGTAGACGGGGTGACCGAAGCCCATGATGCGATCGCCGGCGAGGACGCGTGCGCGGATCCATGGGTCGATGCGGTCAGGTGTCCCGATCGCGTCGAGGGTGTCCAGAGCGCGGCTGGGAGCACCACCGTGGAGCGGGCCCGAGAGGGCACCGACCGCACCCACTAGGCACGCCGCCACGTCCGCCCCCGTCGACGTGATCACCCTTGCCGTGAAGGTTGATGCATTGAATCCGTGGTCAATGGTGGATATCAAGTACTGCTCGACCGCCCGCGCCCGCGCCACGTCCGGCACCGAACCCGTCAGCATGTAAAGGTAGTTGGCGGCGTACGCGAGGTCGTCCCGCGGCTCCACCGGCTCCAGCCCCTGCCCGAGCCGGTACAGCGCGGTGAGCAGCGTCGGTACGGCCGCGGTCGCCGCGAGCGTGTCGGCGCGACGCCGGTCGGCGTCGATGTCGTACACCGGCCGAAACCCCGACGCCGCACCGAGCAGCGACAACGCGGTGCGCAGCCCGGCGAGCGGCCCCGAGAGGCCTGTCGCCGCGGCGATCGCGGGCAGTGCGGCCCGTACGTCGTCGGGCAGTCGGCGCAGCTCCGCCGTCCGCGCGGTGAACGCGGCCCGCTGTTCCGCGTCGGGCAGTTCACCGTGGACCAGCAGATGCCAGACGTCCTCGAAGCCGCGGGTCTGCGCGAGTTCTACGGCCGAGTACTGGCGGTAGTGGTAGAAGCCCTCCAGCCCCCTGACGTCACCCAGTTGGGTGTCGGTGACGACGACGCCCGCGAGTCCTCGCGGCACATCGACAGAGGTGGATCCGGCCCGGCTGATCGGCATGTTTCCTCCCTGGACTTGATTCGACTGTCCATGCTTGACTCAATTTCTGTCAATGTTGATCCAGTCAATACATCGATACACGGATACGGTGGCGACCATGAGGGATCGAGAAGCCGCAACGCCGGAGCACGAGGGCCGACGGCTCAGCACCAAGGAGACCGCCGAACTGCTCGGCGTGAAGCCCGAGACCGTGTACGCATATGTGAGCCGCGGTCAGCTCAGCAGTCGGCGCGAATCCGGAGGGCGCGGGAGCACCTTCGACGCCAAGGAGGTGGGGGCGCTCGCGCGGCGCAACAGGCGGGAGACGAGCGGAAGTTCGAACACGGGCGGCGAGCTCTCGGTCCGTACCCGCATCACGTTGATCGACAAGGACCGGTACTACTTCCGTGGCGTCGACGCCACGGAACTGGCCGCGCGGTACTCCTACGAGGAGATCACCGAGTGGCTGTGGACCGGAGAGCTGCGTCCCGGCGTCACGTTCACCGCCCCGGAGGCGTCCATCGCCGCCGCCCGACGCGCCGTCGACGCGCTGCCGGAACACAGCGGCCCGACGGACCGGCTGCGCGTCGCCACGATCGCCGCGGCGGCCGCCGACCCGCTGCGCTTCGACCTCTCCGAAGACGCCGTCCTCGGCACCGGACGCACCCTCATCCCCACCCTCGTCGCCGCGCTTCCGCCGCTGAGACACGACCACCGCGACGAGGGCCCGCTGGCCCACCGCCTGTGGGGTCGGCTCACCGGACGCACGCCCGACGAGGCATCACTGCGCGTGCTGGACACGGCACTCGGGCTGCTCGTCGACCACGACCTGGCCGCCTCGACGCTCGCGGTCCGGGTCGCCGCGTCGGCCCGGGCCCATGCGTACGCGGCCGTCTCCGCGGGTCTCGGCGTGCTCGAGGGCCCGTTGCACGGCGCTGCCAGCGGGCTCGCGCACCGGCTGCTCCTCGACGTCCTTGACAGGGGCACCGCGGCCCCCGTGGTCGCGGACGAGTTGCGCGCCGGACGCCGCGTCCCGGGGCTCGGCCACCGGCTCTACCCCGAAGTGGATCCACGCGCGCGTGCCCTGTTCGCCCTCCTGGAGGAGATGCCGGGCGCGGCACCCGCCCTGGCGGCGGCCCGTGACGTCGTGACCACCACCGCCCGCCACACGCCGCTGCACGCCAACGTCGACCTGGCCCTGGCCGTCCTCACCGTCTCCTCCGGCATGCCGGCCTCGGCGGGCGAGACGGTCTTCGCGATCGCCCGGACGGCGGGCTGGATCGCCCACACCTTGGAGGAGTACGAGGAGCGCCCCCTGCGCATGCGCCCGAGTGGTCGGTACGTGGGCGAGCGCCCGCCACAGCCGCTCCCGGGCCAGGCGGCCGGCAGATAGGCGCATGCCCCGGCGGAGCCCGTCGGTGCCCAGGGCGCCCCCCACCTCACACCTCCGGATCGCACGCTCCCGCGGCCCGCCGCACCCGCCCCCACTCCGTCGCGCGCCCCCAAACACCACCACGCGCCCCCACGTCCCGCCGCACGCCAAGACTTCCCTCCCTGCGCCCCCATGCGCGCGGCCGGAAGTCGCCCTCGCTCAAGTCAGGTTAGGCTCACCTCTGTGAGTACGTGCACGAGCGCGTCGCGGCACCTCGACGAGCCCCTCGCGGGGACCGCGGCCACCGCGAGGACATGGCTGCTGATCGAGCAGTCCGGGCCCTGGGGTGCCAAGGCGCTCACTTCGAGCCACCTGGATCCCGCGCTCGGCCGCGCCCTAGAAGCGGCCGCGGACGGCACCGGCGTTCGGATCGCCCTCATCCGCCGCCCCGGACGGCACGCCGACTGCGGTGACTCCGCCGAGCGCCATGTGTATGCGGCCCACACCACTCCGGGAAACGTATGGCTGCACAGCGCCACAACCTGTGCTCCCGAGCAGGTGCTCGACCTCGACTTCGCCGCACTCGGTATGGGTGACCCACATACCTTCGACGCGGTTCTCCAGGGCCGGCCCCACACGGGTGACCCGCTCGCCCTTGTCTGCACCAACGGCAAGCGCGACCGCTGCTGCGCGTTGCTCGGACGCCCTCTCGCGACCGAGCTCAGCTCCTCCGGGGTGGAGGATGTCTGGGAGGTCACCCATCTGGGCGGTCACCGCTTCTCGCCCACGCTGCTCGTCCTGCCGTACGGATACGCGTACGGGCGCGCGGAGTCCCACGCCGTCAAGGAGGTCCTCCAGGGCGTCGGGGAGGGGCGCGTCGTCGTCGAGGGCTGCCGTGGGAGGTCCACCTGGGAGCGGCCGGGGCAGGCGGCCGAGCTGGCCGTGCGTACAGCCGCGGGAGAGCACTCCGCTGACGCCCTGACCGTGGTGCGCACGGAGGGCGCCGCGCCGCGCTGGGAGGTCACTGTCACCCACACCGACGGCCGTCTGTGGCGCGTCATCGTCGCGCAGGGCGCCTCACTGCCGCCCCGCCCGGAGAGCTGCGGTTCGCCGCTGGGCTCGCCGGCCCGGATGGACGTGGTGGCGGTACGGGAGCTGACGACGACGGCGTTCGCCGTACCCTGCTGACGACCGGTCCCGCTGCCCCTACGGCCCCGGCAGGCAGCCGCCCGTATCGCCGCCGCAGGCCGATTCGTCCCCCGTCGACGCCCCATGAAGCCGTCCCGCCCGCATCACCCCGCGAGGCCTGCCCTTCTCCCGCCGGCCCCGGATCCCGCGCTCGTGGCCCTCGTACGCGTACCCCTCCCCCAGGGGCCTCCGCCACGACCACCTCACAGCTCTCCCACTTGACGATCAAGAGATCCACGCCACATCCCCTACGGCGATGTCCGACCGCCCCCGTACCGTCATAGGCATGAGCCCCACTCCCCCCGCACGACGACTGCGCCTCGGTCTTCCGCGGCGGGTGTTCTCGCAGGTGCTGTTGATGCAGGTGGCGATCGCGGCCGGCGTCGCTGTGCTCGCCACCGGACTGTTCCTCGCGCCGCTCAGCGCGCAGCTGGACGACCAGGCGATGCGCCGCGCGCTCGCCATCGCGCAGACCACGGCGGAGCAGCCGCAGATCGCCGAAGACCTCCAGACGACGCGTCCGTCCGTGAACGGGCCCGTACAGGCCGAGGCGGAGCGGATTCGGAAGGCCACCAAAGCCGAGTACATCGTGGTCATGAACATGAAGTGGATCCGCTGGTCGCACACCGATCCGACGCAGATCGGCAAGAAGGTCTCGACCGACCCCCGTCAGGCCCTGGCAGGCGACGAGGTCATGGAGATCGACAACGGCACTCTCGGCCGCTCGGCCCGTGGCAAGGTACCGCTGCGCGACGCCGACAACCGGATCGTCGGTGCGGTCTCGGTCGGCATCAAGTACGACAGTGTGCGCGCCCGGCTGATCGATGCCATACCGGGCCTCCTCGGATACGCGGGCGGGGCCATGGCCGTCGGTGCGCTGGCCGCGTATCTGATCTCCCGAAGAGTGCAGCGACAGACCCGTGACCTGGCCTTCTCCGATATCTCGGCGCTGCTAGCGGAGCGCGAGGCGATGCTGCACGGCATCCGCGAGGGCGTCGTAGCTCTGGACCGCGGCGGCCGTGTGCGCCTCCTCAACGACGAGGCGCAACGTCTGCTGGGCGTCGACGCCGAGGCCATCGGGCAGCCGCTCGACGACGCGCTCGGCCCGGGCCGTACGACCGATGTGCTGGCCGGGCGCGTCACCGGCACCGACCTGCTCACCGTCCGCGGACAGCGGGTCCTGGTCGCCAACCGCATGCCCACCGACGACGGCGGCGCCGTCGCCACCCTGCGCGACCGCACCGAGCTGGAGCAGCTCGGCCGCGAACTCGACTCCACGCGCGGCCTGATCGACGCGCTGCGCGCCCAGGACCATGAGCACGCCAACCGCATGCACACGCTTCTGGGACTGCTCGAACTGGAGATGTACGACGACGCCGTGGAGTTCGTCGGCGAGGTCGTCGGGGACCACAGGGTGACGGCGGAACAGGTCACCGAGAAGATCCACGATCCGCTGCTCGCCGCCCTGCTGGTCGGCAAGGCGACCGTCGCCGCCGAGCGCGGAGTGGCTCTGTGGATCTCGGACCGGACCCTGTTGCCGGACCGGTTGATCGACCCCCGGGGGCTGGTGACCGTCGTCGGGAACCTCGTCGACAACGCGCTCGACGCCGTCGCGGGCACGCCGCACGCGCGCGTGGAGGTCGAATTGCGGGTTGATGGGCGAACCGCCGTACTGCGGGTACGCGACACCGGGCCCGGAATCCCGGAGGAGCGGCGCGAGTTGATCTTCACCGATGGGTGGACCACCAAGAAGCCACCGGCCCACGGCAAGCGCGGAATCGGCCTCTCCTTGGTGCGCCGCCTCGCCGAACGGCAGGGCGGCAGCGCGGAGGTGGCCGAGGCGGACGGCGGGGGCGCCGAGTTCACGGTCGTACTGCCGGAGGCCCTGACGGAACCCGAGCTCATCCCAGAACCCGAGCTCACCCCGGAGCCGCGGCGCGCGCCGGAGCAGGAGCGCGCGCCGGAGCAGGAGCGCGCGCCTCATCCCGAGGATCCGATCACTCCGGCACCGGGCCTGGCGCCACACTCGGAGGGTCCGATCACTCCGGCACCGGCCCTCGCGCCACGCTCGGACGATCCGGCGGCTCCGGAATCGGGCCTGGCGCCGGAGCACGACCGCCCCCAGCGCGTGCCGAAGCCGACGCCTGCACCACAGACACCCGCCACCCCCGTCACCCCCGCCACAGACGCCGAGCACGACAAGGAGCAGTCGCGATGATCGAGGTCCTGGTCGTGGACGACGACACCCGGGTCGCGCGGGTCAACGCCGCCTACGTGGAGAAGGTGCCGGGCTTCCACGTCGCGGGCGAGGCACACAGCGCGGCCGAAGCGCTGCACCGAATGGAGTCGCTGCCGCATCTGGACCTGGTCCTCATGGACCACTATCTGCCGGACGAGACGGGCCTCGCGGTCGTCCAGGAGATGCGTCGGCGCGGCCATCAGACCGACGTGATCATGGTGACCGCGGCGCGTGACATCTCGACCGTCCAGGCGGCGATGCGGCAGGGCGCGCTTCAGTACCTGGTCAAGCCGTTCGCGTTCGCGGGACTGCGCGCCAAGCTGGAGGCGTACGCGGGTCTGCGCCGCACCCTCGACGGCGGCGGGGAGGCCGAACAGTCCGAGGTGGACCGGATCTTCGGCGCCCTGTCGGCGAGCGCGGAACCCGATCTGCCCAAGGGCCACTCCCCCAGCACCGCGGAGCTCGTACGCCGTGCCCTGGTGAACGCCGAGGGCCCGCTGTCGGCCCAGGAGATCGCGGAGGAGACCGGACTGAGCCGGCAGACCGCCCAGCGCTATCTGAAGCTCCTGGAGCGCACGGGGAGGGCCAGGCTGACCCTCAAATACGGCGACGCGGGCCGCCCGGAGCATCGCTACGTCTGGGCGACCCGCGTCTGAGGGCACGGCTGAGGAGGCGGCCACCCACCGTGAAGGCGGCTGCCGTCGTACTCAGCCCGTGGCCGCCTTCTTCACGAACTCCGTGGTGTACGTCTTGCTCAGGTCCACCTTGGCATTCTTGATGTTGGGGTTGAACGCCTTGAGGACCTTCTCGACGGTCTCGGGCCCGTCCTGGGGCATCACGCCGTCGTTGGTGAACATCGGCAGCGTGGCCTTGATCGCCCCGGCGTAGAGCGTCTTGTCGCCCTGGGAGTAGTCGGCGGGCATCTTGGCGGCGATGTCGGACGCGGTGTGCGTGGACATCCACTTGAGGGTCTTGACGAAAGCGTTGACCAGCTTCTGGACCGTCTCCTTGTGGCCGTTCACCCAGTCCGTCTGCATGTAGAGGCTGGACGAGGGGTACGGTCCGCCGAGCGCTTCCTGCGACCCCTGCGGCGTACGCATGTCGATGAGGACCTTGCCGAGGTTCTTCTGGAGAACCGTGGCGACGGTCGGATCGGTCGTCATACCGCCGTCGATGGCCCCCTTCTGGAGGGCGGAGACGAACGTCGGTCCGGCGCCGACGGCGACCGGCGTGAACTCGCTGACCTTCACACCGTTCTTGACCGCGAGGTACTTGGTGAGGAAGTCGGTCGAGGAGCCGAGGCCGGTGATGCCGAGCTTCCTGCCCTTGAAGTCCTTGGGCGAAGTGATGTCCCCCGCACGCTTGTTGGAGACGATCTCCACCTCGCCGGGCGCGTGCGAGAACTGGACGACGGACTCCACGGACTTGCCCTTGGTCTGCAGGTCCAGGGTGTGGTCGTAGAAGCCGACGGCTCCTTGGACCTGCCCGGAGACCAGGGCGGTCTCGGCCTGGACACCGGCCGGCTCGCTCAGGAGTTGGACATCCAAACCCTCGTCATTGAAGTAGCCGAGCCGCTGCGTCAGCATCGCGGGCAGATAGATGACCTTGTCCAGGCCGCCGACCATGATCTTGACGTGTTCACCCTTGCCGCCACCCCCGTTGCTTCCGGAGTCGGCCGTCGAACTGGCCGCGTCGTTGGCGCAGGCGGTGAGCGAGGTGAGAGCGAGCAGACCGGCGGCTGCCAGCGCGGAGTATCTGGCGGTCTTGCGCATGGTGGGTCACGTCCTTGTGAGAGAGAAGAGTGGGTGCGTACGACGGGATCAGCGGTCGGAGTCCGACGGCTTCCACCGGAAGATGCGGCTCTCGGCGAAGGTCAGCAGCCCCTCGGCGAGCAGGGCGACGACCGCGAGGATGACCATCGCGGCGTACACGCCGGCCGCGTTGAAGGTCCCCTGCGACTGCGCGACGAGCAGGCCGATGCCCTTGGTCGCCCCGATGTACTCGCCGACGATGGCGCCGATGAGCGCGAAACCGAAGCTGACGTGCAGGCTGGTGAAGATCCACGAGGTGGCGGACGGGATGACGACCTGAAGCGTCACCCGGCGGTCGCTCGCACCGAGGATGCGAGCGTTGGCCACGAGGTTGCGGTCCACTTCCCGGGCGCCCTGGAAGGCGTTGAAGAACACTGGGAAGAAGACGAGCACCACGGCCGACGCGACCTTGGAGGCCGGTCCGAGCCCGAACCAGATCACGAAGATCGGTGCGAGGACGATCCTGGGTATGGAGTTGAGCACCTTGATGTATGGACCAAGGACATCGGCGAGAAAGGCGATACGCCCGAGCGCGATACCGAAGACCACACCGGCGATCACACCGATGACCCAGCCGAGCAGCGCCTCATGGAGCGTGTACCAGATCTGCTCGCCGAGCGAGCCGAGCGCGGTCCCATGCATCACCCACGTGTAGATCTGGTCCCAGATCTTCGACGGCATGGAGAAGTTGAACGGGTCGATGACCTTGGCCCGTGAGAGCACCTCCCACAGGCCGAGCACCGCGACCAGGAGCAGCGCACGGGCGGTGCCCACCACGATCTTGCGTCGGCGCGCGGCGCGGGCGCGGGAGTGCGCGCGGTCCGTCTTGGCAGGCTCGGACACGGTCGGGGCGACGACGGCCTCGGGCAGGGTCTCAGGCGACATGGGCCGCACCTCTCTCGCGGGTGATGCGGACCTCTTCGCCGAGGGACTCCCAGATCTCGCGGTAGATCTCGATGAACCGCGGCTCCAGACGCACCGATTCGACCTTGCGCGGCCGCGGCAGATCGATGTCGAAGACCTGCTTCACGGTGGCGGGGCCGGCGGTCATCACGACGACCTTGTCGGCGAGCGCGATGGACTCTTCCAGGTCGTGGGTGACGAAGACGACCGAGGCGCCCGTGCCTTCCCACAGTTCGAGCAGCTCGTCCGACATCAGGGCCCTGGTCTGTACGTCGAGCGCCGAGAAGGGCTCGTCCATCAGCAGGATCTCGGGGTCGTTGACGAAGGTCGCGGCGAGGGCGACACGCTTGCGCTGGCCGCCGGAGAGCTGGTGCGGGTAGCGGTCCTCGAAGGCCGAGAGCCCGACCCGGGCCAGCCATTCACGAGCCCGCCGCTTCGCCTCGGCCTTGGGCACGCCACGGAAGCGGGGCCCCGCCATCACATTCGACAGGACCGTACGCCAGGGGAAGGTGGCGTCCTGCTGGAAGACGAAGCCGACCTTGTCACCGACGCCGGCGACCGGCTCACCGGCGACCAGGACGTCGCCCTCGGTGGGCTCTTCTAGGCCGCTCACCAGGGTCAGCGTCGTCGACTTCCCGCACCCGGTGGGGCCGACGACGGCCACGAACTCGCCCCGGCCGACGGTCAGGTCCAGTTCCCTGACCGCCGTGTGCAAACCCCCTGACGGGGTCTTGAAGATCTTGCTCGCGCCCCGCAGCTCGATGGCGGGGCTGGTGTCTGCGCTCATGGCCCGGGAACGTAGATGTGGCGGGGCCACAGCATCAGTCTTCTGGGCGCATGGAGTTCTTTTGCTTGCAACAGCCTGTTGTGCTCATTTTGCTCGCGCTACAACAGCGGAGCCGAAACACGGGCTTAACGCTCGCCAGGGCTTGAGGGAAAGAGGCCCGATGATTGACGTCCTGGTCGTGGACGACGATTTCCGCGTCGCCGAGATCAACGCCAAGTACGTGGGTAAGGTTCCCGGCTTCCGGGTGGCCGCCCGCGCGCACAGTGCTGCCCAGGCCCTGGCAGCCGTCGAGCGCGCACCCATCGACCTGGTGCTGCTCGACCACTATCTGCCCGACCGGACGGGCCTCGAACTGGTCCACCGGATGCGCGAACGCGGCCATGGCACCGACGTGATCATGATCACCGCGGCCAGTGACGTGACGACCGTCCAGGCCGCGATGCGCCTGGGCGCCCTGCACTATCTGGTCAAGCCGTTCACCTTCGCCGCCCTGCGCACCCGACTCGACTCGTATGCCGCCCTGCGCCGCACCGTCGACCGGGTGGGCGGCCGCGGCGTGGCCGGCCAGGAGCAGGTCGACCGGATCTTCGGCGCTCTGCGCACCGCGCCCGTGCCCTCGTCACCGGGGCTGCCCACCGGTCACTCGGAGCCGACCACGGACCTCATCTGCGATGTCCTGCACCGCGCGAGACACCCGCTGTCGGCCCACGAAGTCGCCGCCGAGACCGGCCTCAGCCGCTCCACCGCCCAGCGCTATCTGCGCCACCTCGAACAGGCGGGCCGCCTGCGCCTCTCGCTCAAGTACGGCGACACGGGACGCCCGGAGCACCGGTACGCCTGGGTGGCCCCTTAGCCCCTCGCGTACGACTGTTCCGTACGTACCTGGTGGGCTTCCCCGGTTCGCCGCTCACACCGCCGGAGGCGGCCTCACACGGCCCCGGCGCCCGTGAGCGCGCGCACCTCGATCTCGGCGTGCTTGGCCTCGTCCGGCGGCTCCGCGGAGGTGACCGTGCCGAGCCAGCCGGCGAGGAAGCCCAGAGGGATCGAGACGAGGCCCGGGTTCTGCAGCGGGAAGTACTGGATGTCCACGCTCGGGAACAGCGATTCGGGGCTGCCCGACACCACGGGTGAAAGGAGCACGAGCAGCAGCGCGGGTACCAGGCCGCCGTATACGGCCCACACCGCGCCGCGCGTCGTGAAGGACCGCCAGAACAGTGAGTACAGCAGCACGGGCAGGTTCGCGGACGCGGCGACCGCGAAGGCGAGGCCCACCAGGAAGGCCACGTTGAGATCGCGGGCGAGCAGCCCTAGCGCGATCGCGACGACACCGATCCCGACGGCCGCCGCTCGCGCCACGGCCACCTCGCTGCGCGGCTTCGCGTGCCGCCGGCGCAACGACGCGTACAGGTCGTGGGCCACCGACGCCGAGGAGGCGAGCGTGATTCCGGCGACGACCGCCAGGATGGTGGCGAAGGCGATCGCGGCGACGATCGCGAAGAGAACCGTTCCTCCCGTGGAGTTCACGCCGCCGCCCAGATCGAGTGCCAGCAGCGGGACCGCCGTGTTCCCGGCCGCGTTCGACCCGCGTACCGCCTCGGGGCCGACGAGCGCGGCCGCGCCGAAGCCCAGCACGATCGTCATGAGGTAGAAGCCCCCGATGAGCCCGACCGACCAGACCACCGAGCGGCGCGCGGCCCTCGCCGTCGGCACCGTGTAGAACCGGGACAGGATATGCGGCAGCCCGCCCGTGCCGAGCACGAGTGCGAGACCCAGGCTGATGAAGTCGAAGCGCGCGGTCCAGCTCCCGCCGTACTTCAGCCCGGGCGCCAGGAACGCCGCACCGTGTCCGCTGCGCTCCGCCGCCGCATGCAGCAGCTGGTTGAAGTCCCCGTGGAAACGCACCAGGACGAGCACGGTCAGCGCCATGGACCCGCTCAGGAGCAGCACCGCCTTGACGATCTGGATCCATGTGGTGGCCCGCATCCCTCCCAGCGACACGTAGATCACCATGAGCGCGCCGACGCCGATCACCGTCCAGTTCCGCGCGGCCTCGCTCGTGCCCCCGAGAAGCAGCGCGACCAGGCTGCCCGCTCCCACCATCTGCGCCACCAGATACAGAACGGACACGGTCACCGAGGACGTTCCCGCCGCGATCCGCACCGGCCGCTCGCTCATCCGCGCCGCTACCACGTCGGCGAGCGTGAACCGCCCGCAGTTGCGCACCAGTTCGGCCACCAGGAACAGGACCACGAGCCACGCGACAAGGAACCCCACGACGTACAACAACCCGTCGTAGCCATAGAGCGAGATGAGTCCGGTGACGCCCAGGAAGGAAGCCGCCGACATGTAGTCGCCGGAGATGGCAAAACCATTCTCCATCGGCGAGAACAACCGCCCTCCGGCGTAGAACTCCTCCGCCGAACCATGCCGATTGCGGCTCACCCACGTCGTGATCGCCAGCGTCACCGCCACAAACGCGCTGAACAGCAGCAGGGCGAGCGTCTGATGGTTGCCGGTCACCGCTCATCCCCTCGGACGTTCCGCGTCAGCTCCTGGGTGTCCCAACGCAGGTCGAGCGCGGCCCGGTCCCTGCGCAGCCGCGCATGCCGCGCGTAGGCCCAGGTGAACAGGAACGTCGTGAGGAACTGCCCGAGCCCCGCGACCAGCGCCACGTTCACCGAGCCGGCGACGGGCCGGGCCATGAAGCCGGGCGCCGTCGTCGCGGTCACCACATAGCCCACATACCAGGTGAAGAACACGGCCGTGCCCGGCACCACGAACCTCCGGTACCGGCTGCGCACTTCCTGGAAGGCGGCGCTGCGCTGCACCTCCAGATAGACGTCGGCCGCCCCGCCCGTCCGTCCTTCGTGCTCCGGGCGCGCGGGCGGCACGGCGGGAGCGGGCGCACCCGTGCCGTCCAACTCACCCCAGCCGGAGGCGAGCGCGTCGTACCAGGGGTCGTCGAACCGGACCTTCCCGGTGTCGCCGCCGTCGTGCTTCTCCACCGAACTCTCCTTGTCCGCGGCCCGTTTCGACCGCGTGCCCAAGGATGTGCAGATCGGGAAGATCCCGGACTCTTCTCCCCGTGGTCTTCACCCCATCAGGTGACTCAATCCGCCGGTGGCCGTACCAGACCCTTCCCATACGCGTAACGGACTGCCTGAGCCCGGTCCTTGAGACCGGCCTTGGCGAAGAGGTTGTTGATGTGGGTCTTCACGGTGGCCGTTGAGACATGCAGCTTCCGGGCGATCTCATGGTTGCTGAGCCCCTCGGCGATCAGCAGAAGTACCTCTGTCTCGCGCGTGGTCAGCCCGTCCGGCGCCTCCGCGGGCGGGGCCGGATCGCGTTCCGGCTCCGACAGCCGCTCCAGCAGCCGCCGTTGGACGCTCGGCGAGAGCCCCGCGTCCCCGGACAACACGCTCTCCACCGCCCGTACGATCTCGTCGCCTCCCGCGTCCTTGGTGAGATAACCGCGGGCTCCCGCTCTGAGCGCGGGAAACAGTGACTCGTCGTCCGCGTACGTGGTGAGCACCACGACCTGCGTCCCGGGGTGCTCGGCTCGGATGCGCCTAGTGGCCTCGACACCATCGCAACGGGGCATGCGCAGGTCCATCAGCACGACGTCCGGTGCGAGTTCGGCGACCAGCGCCACGGCCTCGTCCCCGTCACCGGCCGCTCCGACGACCTCGATCCCGGGCAACAACCCCAGCAGCATCACAATGCCCTCGCGCACCACGGTCTGGTCGTCCGCCACCACGACCCGCGCCGGCTTCCTGCCCACCCCCTCGGTCTCCGTCATACAGGCACCTTCAGCGTCACCGCGAACCCCTCCTCGTCCGGCCCGGCCTCCAACGAGCCACCCAGCAGCTCGGCACGCTCCCGCATGCCCAGCAGACCGTACCCGGCTCCCGAGCCGCTGAGTTCGCCCGGCGGGCCGCCCGAGTCCCGTACGTCCAGCGTCACTTCGCGCTCGCCGTAGTCCAGCCGTACGTGGACCTTGGCGCCCGGAGCGTGCTTGCGTACGTTCGTCAGTGCCTCCTGCGCGACTCTGCGGACGGCCTGCGAGGCCTCGGCGCGCAGCGCCTGCCGTGCGCCTGTCACGGTGACGTCGGCGCCGTCGGCCGTGGCGACGAGTTCGCTGAGGAAGTCCTCGAGCGGGGACATGTCTCCCCGCAGCGCGGAAAGTGCCTGCCGCGTCTCCGCGAGCCCCTCCCGGGCCATCCCCCGCGCCGCCACCACCCGTTCGAGGATCGTCTCCCGGTCCGCGCCCCGCTCGATGAGCAGCCGGGCCGCCTCCAGATGCACGAGCTGCGCGGAGAGGCTGTGGGCCAGCACATCGTGGATATCCCGCGCGATCCTGGCCCGCTCGGCGAGAGCCGCCGACTCCGCCTCGGCCGCACGCGCCGCGCGCTCCTGGGCGAGCAGCCGATGGGCACTGCCCCGAGCCTCGGCGTCCAGGCGCAACACGTATCCGCCCAGGATGAGGCCCGCCGTCGTGGCCACGGTGGTCAGCCAGACATCGTTGTTGACCGCCGCGTACGCGCCCATCGCCACGGAGGTGACGGGCAGGGCTGCTGCAAGAGGCAGCCGCTCGATGGCGCTGATGGCGCACCCGCACCACAGGACCAGCGCAGGCACCCGGAAGCCCGCACCCTGTCCCACCGTCGCAATCGTGAGAAGGAGTGTGAGCAGTGCCAGAGACGGCAGCAGACGGTGTTCGAGCGTAGTCCGCCAGAAGCCCCATGCGGCGACCGCGCACACGAGGATTCCCACAACGCCCGCGGCCGCACCCCAACCGTCCAGGTGACTGTTGGCGAAGGTCGTCCCGATGAGCGCGCCGAGGGCGATGGCCCGCGTGGTCCAGGCGAGCGCGCGCCGCGCCCTGGGCACTCCCTCTCGGGAGAGTGCCTCGCGGGAGGGCCACCGCTTCCAGGCGTTCTCGGTCACACACGCTCCTTCCACGCGCCCTGCGGGACGTCGTCACCGTACGCCGGGCTCTGCTCGTACGCCGGGCTCTGCTCGTACGCCGGGGCCAGGGACTGAGACCTCCAGACCAGCAGACCGGAACGGACGAGCAGGGTGGCCGCGAGCGCGAGCAGCAGAGCGGAGGAGCCCTGGTGCACACCGAGCAGGGCGCCGATGCCGAACAGCCCCACGCGCAGGCCTATGCCCACGATCCAGACGGCCACGCTGGCCTTGGTGCTCTTGCTCCACACCGAGCCGTCCGGTTCTGCCCATATCCGCGTGGTCCACGCCCAGCCGGCGCCGGTGGCCAGCCCTATGAGCAGCTCCGCACCCAGTAGCACGATGGCCTCGGTGCGATGGTGGGCGTCGATCATCCCGGGCTCACGCGCCGCGATGAAGACCAGGACGGCGGGCACGACCCACCAGCGCTTGTCCGTGCCGACCCGGCTCGTGCGGAACTGGCGCGCGATCACCAACACGACAACAGCGCAGATCACCAATGCATTGACGAGCCCGGACATCACGGCCTCCGTGGGCGAGGAAGAGCGGTAGCGGCAGCGGGAGCTGTCGACGCCTTCGACGCTACGGAAATCGGCTGGTCAGCAGATCGGAGCCAGGGTGGATCACGGGTGGATCCCAGACCACCCCGACCCTCCACCCAGGGGTGGAGGCCTCCGCCGACTTCCGGCGCCCGGGACCGGGGGCCCGGGCAAGGCACCGCCCCGGGCAGGGGGCCGGGGCAGAGGCAGGGGGAAGTCTCTTCGCCCCTGCCCCTGCCCACCTCGTAGATCACACCGGCAGGCGAACCACCCAGTCCAGCGGCAGCGTCTACGCGTCGATACGCGACCGGTCCAACGTCGCCGCCGAACTGGAGATGAACTCCTTGCGCGGAGCCACGTCGTTCCCCATCAGCAGATCGAACACCTGCTCCGACGCCTCAAGATCGGAGATGTTGATCCGACGCAGCGTCCGGTGCCGGGGGTCCATCGTCGTCTCGGCCAGCTGGTCGGCGTCCATCTCGCCCAGACCCTTGTAGCGCTGGATCGAGTCCTTGTACCGCACGTTCTTGCGCTGCAGCTCCAGCAGCGTCTCGCGCAGCTCACGGTCCGAATACGTGTAGACGTACTTGTCCTGCCCCTTCTTGGGCTGACTGAGCTCGATCCGATGCAGCGGCGGCACCGCCGCGAACACCCGCCCCGCCTCGACCATCGGCCGCATGTACCGCTGGAACAGCGTCAGCAGCAGAATCCGGATGTGCGCGCCGTCGACATCGGCGTCGACGAGAAGGATGATCTTCCCGTAGCGCGCCGCGTCGATGTCGAAGGTCCGGCCGGACCCCGCCCCTATGACCTGGATGATCGCCCCGCACTCGGCGTTCTTCAGCATGTCCGTCACGGACGCCTTCTGAACGTTGAGGATCTTGCCGCGGATCGGCAGCAGCGCCTGGAACTCTGAGTTCCGGGCGAGCTTGGCCGTGCCGAGCGCGGAGTCGCCCTCGACGATGAAGAGCTCGCTGCGCTCCACGTCGTCACTGCGGCAGTCAGCGAGCTTGGCGGGCAGCGAGGAGGACTCCAGGGCCGTCTTCCGGCGCTGCGCGTCCTTGTGCTGGCGGGCCGCGATCCGCGTACGGGCGGCGGCGACGGCCTTCTCCATGACGACGCGCGCCTGTGCGGCGGCGTCCCGCTTCGTGGAGGTCAGGAACGCCTTGAGCTCCTTGGAGACCACATTGGTCACGATGCGGCGGGCCGCCGAGGTGCCGAGCACCTCCTTGGTCTGGCCCTCGAACTGCGGCTCGGCGAGCCGCACGGTGACGACCGCGGTCAGGCCCTCCAGGGCGTCGTCCTTGACGATGTCGTCCTCGGCGACGCGCAGCAGCTTCTTGGCACGCAGTACCTCGAGCATCGTCTTGGTGACGGCCTGCTCGAAGCCGGCGACGTGGGTGCCGCCCTTGGGGGTGGCGATGATGTTCACGAACGACTTGAGGGTCGTGTCGTAGCCGGTGCCCCAGCGCAGGGCCACGTCGACGCCCAGCTCCCGGGTGACCTCGGTCGGTGTCATCTGTCCGTGGTCGTCCAGGACCGGGACGGTCTCCTTGAAGGAGCCCTGCCCGGAGAAGCGGAGGATGTCGCAGACCGGCTTGTCACTGGCCAGGTACTCGCAGAATTCGCTGATGCCTCCGTCGAAGCGGAAGGACTCCTCGCCCTTGCTGCCCCCTTCACCGAGTCCGTACTCGTCGCGGACGACGATGGTCAGGCCCGGCACCAGGAAGGCCGTCTGGCGGGCGCGCTGGTGCAGGTTCTCCAGCGAGAGCTTGGCGTCCTTGAGGAAGATCTGGCGGTCGGCCCAGTAGCGCACGCGCGTGCCGGTGCGGGTCTTGGGGATCCGCTTGATCTTGCGCATCCCGCTGGTCGCCTCGAAGGCCGCCTCGGGGCCGTCCGCCTTGAACACCCCGGGAGTACCCCGCCGGAAGCTCACCGCATGGGTCTGGCCGCTGCGGTCCACCTCGATGTCCAGGCGGGCGGAGAGCGCGTTCACCACGGAGGCGCCCACGCCGTGCAGGCCGCCGGAGGCCGCGTACGAGCCGCCGCCGAACTTGCCGCCGGCGTGCAGCTTGGTCATCACGACCTCGACGCCGGACAGACCGGTCTTGGGTTCCACGTCGACCGGGATGCCGCGGCCGTTGTCCCGCACCTCCACCGAGCCGTCGTCGTGCAGGATGACGTCGATGTGGTCGCAGTAGCCGCCGAGGGCCTCGTCCACGGCGTTGTCGATGATCTCCCACAGGCAGTGCATCAGGCCGCGACTGTCGGTCGACCCGATGTACATGCCAGGGCGCTTGCGCACGGCCTCGAGCCCCTCGAGGACGAGCAGGTGCCGCGCGGTGTAGTTGGAACCGTCCCGGTCTGCTCCGGTCAGCAGCGCTGTGGACGGCACGGACGTTTCGGCGGTCACGCGGTTCGCTCCTCGCTGAATTTCAGATGGGACCCTTTTGGGTAAGGGCCCGGCTTCGGTCGCCGCTCAGAGGGTACCGAGGCCTGGTAGAGCCGTTGTAACGCCACCCTCGCATGAACTCAGACTAGTCCAGGCTCGCATGGGTGTTCGATCCCTCGATGGAGTGAAGTACATATCACGTTCCCTTCCAGGCATGAACCATTTAGGCTCCGGGCACGTCCTCATGAACAACCGGCAAGCCAGCCGGGAGGGCCGACCCTGACAGACAGCGCGAACCCGTAAGACACGAAGACACGTAATACGGCTCATTCGCCGCCACCCGGCAGCAGACAGCCGCCCCGGAGAGAAATTTTCGAGGAAAAGCCACGAGCGGGAACGTTTTCGGCCTGGTTGGATGTTGACCCTGGTACGACAGCTCGTCGAGCTAGAGAAGAGGCGACGTGACTACTGTTCTGACCCCCGCGAGCCCGCTGACGGCCGCTGACCGCTGCGACCGTTGCGGCGCCCAGGCATATCTGCGCGTCGTCCTCCTGAGCGGCGGAGAACTGCTCTTCTGCGCCCACCACGGTCGCAAGTTCGAGCCGGAACTCAAGAAGATCGCCGCTGAGATACAGGACGAGACGGAGCGACTGACGTCCGTTCCCGAAAGCGTCAACGACGAAGAACGCTGACACTTCGCATCAACGACGAGCGAGTGCCGGCATCAGGCCGGTGTACGGGCGGCCACTCCCTGGACACAGGGAGTGGCCGCCCGTACTCGTACCGCATCGCCCGGGGCGCTAGCGTCTTTCCGGCCCAGCACCCCATAGGCTCCCCCGAGCCGCGAGGGCAGCGCCCCAGCGTCTCTCACCGCCGTCCGGACCACCGTGTCACGGACGGCCCCAGCGCGCCTGAACACGCCGTCCAGCGGCTCCCACAGCGCGCCTAGGACAGCCGGAGAACCTGTCCAGCAGGGCCCCGGGCCACAGCAGGCCCCGTCGGACGCCTGGAGCAACCTTCAGCGGCTCCCGTGGCGCGCGCCCTGGACCGTACCCGCTGCCGCGGGCCCTGCCGTCACAGGTCCCTTCGTACGCCTGGACCACCGTGCAGTGTTTCCACCGAGCGCCCGGGTCACGTCCGACACCCGCGTATAGACCCCTGGGCTACCAGGCCGCCCGCAGCCGATGCCCCACGACACCAGGCCGATGAGCCGCCCCTGGGCGACCAGCGGCCCGCCGCTGTCCCCCTGGCAGGCGTCCCGGCCGCCCGCGAGCTTCCCGGCGCAGAGCATGGACTGAGCCTCGTACTTACCGTCGGCGCTGCCCGGATAGGCCCGCTGGCAGGCGGTGTCCGGGAGCACGTCCACGTGCGCGGCGCGCAGACTGTGTACGTAGTCGCCCCCGCCCGTCGTATCGCCCCAGCCGTAGACCACGGCGGCCGTGCCCGGCTTGTACGCGGTGTCCCCTGAGGACGCCGTATGGATGACCGAGCTCTCGGGAAGGGGGGAGCTGAGTGTGAGGACGCCGAAGTCCCCGGCGTTCGTATAGCTGTCGTACTGCGGGTTGACCCAGATGTCACGGACCGGGATCTCCTTGCCGTCGCTCGACAGCAGGTCTCCGCGGCCCGTGATGACCTTCAGGTCACGTACCTGTCGCGGTGGCACCCCCAGGACGTCCGCGCCCAGGCAGTGGGCCGCGGTCAGCACCGTGGACGGGCTGATCACCACTCCTCCGCAGAACTGTCCTGCACGCGTACCCCCGAACCGGTCACGGCTGGACAGTGCCACGGTCCACGGGCTCTCGGAGATCTCCACCGGATAGCCGCCGATGACGATGCTGTCGGCCGCCGCCGGAGCGGGGCTCGCCAGTGGTATCACGGAGGCGGCGGCCGCGAGGGCCAGCACTGAGGCAAAGGGACGGCGCATGCGCGTTCCTCACTCTGGGATGGTCATGGAACACCCAGAGTGATCCAGCGCACGCGGGCACGCATTCCGCGCACACGTCGAGGGCCCGACCCCCTGCGGGAGTCGGGCCCTCGGTGACGTACGGCCGAGACCTAGTCGAGGTAGTCGCGCAGCACCTGGGAGCGCGACGGATGACGCAGCTTCGACATCGTCTTGGACTCGATCTGGCGGATCCGCTCACGCGTCACGCCGTACACCTTGCCGATCTCGTCGAGGGTCTTCGGCTGACCGTCGGTGAGACCGAAGCGCATCGAGACAACGCCTGCCTCGCGCTCGGACAGGGTGTCGAGAACGGAGTGCAGCTGCTCCTGGAGGAGCGTGAAGCTGACCGCGTCGGCCGGGACGACGGCCTCGGAGTCCTCGATGAGGTCACCGAACTCGCTGTCGCCGTCCTCGCCCAGCGGGGTGTGCAGCGAGATGGGCTCACGGCCGTACTTCTGGACCTCGATGACCTTCTCGGGGGTCATGTCGAGTTCCTTGGCCAGCTCCTCCGGGGTGGGCTCGCGGCCCAGGTCCTGGAGCATCTGACGCTGCACGCGCGCGAGCTTGTTGATGACCTCGACCATGTGCACCGGGATACGGATGGTGCGGGCCTGGTCGGCCATGGCGCGGGTGATCGCCTGACGAATCCACCAGGTGGCGTACGTGGAGAACTTGTAGCCCTTGGTGTAGTCGAACTTCTCGACCGCGCGGATCAGACCGAGGTTGCCCTCCTGGATGAGGTCCAGGAAGAGCATGCCGCGGCCGGTGTAGCGCTTGGCCAGGGAGACCACCAGACGGAGGTTGGCCTCCAGGAGGTGGTTCTTGGCTCGGCGGCCGTCCTCGGCGATGATCTCCAGCTCGCGCTTGAGCTTGGGGGCGAGCTTGTCGGCGTTGGCCAGCTTGTCCTCGGCGAACAGACCGGCCTCGATGCGCTTGGCGAGCTCCACCTCCTGCTCGGCGTTGAGCAGCGGGACCTTACCGATCTGCTTGAGGTAGTCCTTGACCGGGTCGGCGGTGGCACCGGCAGCGGCAACCTGCTGCGCCGGCGCGTCGTCCTCGTCCTCGTCGGACAGTACGAAGCCGGCGCTCTCGGCACCTTCGGGCTCGTCGCCCTTGCCGGGTGCGGGGGTCTCCTCGACCGCCTCGTCGTCGACCAGCTCGACGTCGTCCTTCTTGGCGGTGGTCTTCTTGGCCGCCGTCTTCTTGGCGACCGTCTTCTTCGCGACGGCCTTCTTGGCGACCGTCTTCTTGGCAGCGGCCTTCTGTGCGGGCGCGTCCTCAGCCGGATCGCCCGCGGCGGGCATCGCCGGATCAGCCGTGGCGGTGGCCTTCTTGGCGGTCACCGTCTTCGCCGCCACGGTCTTGGTGGCGGTGCGCTTGGCCGGACTCTTCGCTGCGACGCTCTTTCGGGTGCGCTTGGGCTCCGCGGCACTGACCATCAGCGTCACACCCTCTTCCTCGAGGATCTGGTTGAGGCTGCGCAGTACGTTCTTCCACTGAGTGGCCGGAATCTGGTCAGCTTCGAAGGCCCGACGCACGTCATCGCCGGCGATCTGCCCCTCAGCCTTTCCCCGCTCAATGAGCGCCATGACAGAGACGGACTCGGCGATCTCCGGCGGGAGCGTACGGGATGTGCTGGCCGACACGAACAACCTCTCGGAACGTTGGAAAACGGCTTCCGGCCCCGTCCACTGTGGACAGGAACCGACGACCGCCGACTTGGGGATGGGTCGACGGCGCGGGCGGGGGCCGGGAAGATGCACAGCGCCGTTACCGGCGTCCGTATTCCCTCCGCGGCTGTCACCTCTTAGGTCATCGCGCTGTTCCGAAGAGCGTTACGCCCAATCCGCGTGGCCCGAGTCACACCCCGTAAGCGGTCAAAAGCGTCCAGATACGGTCAGACAAGGTCAGCCGATGACCCACGTCCGCCTCGCGCCGCCGGACCCCGCCGGGTCCAGGAATGGATCCGACGGGGTCCCGACGGGCGACGGTTCACCGGCCATGCGGTGCAAGCGATGCCATGAGAGGGCACACGCCCCGGACCGCGCCGCCCTCGGTGCGCGGTCAGTGCTCGCGCGGCGCGGGCACCACGCGCTCCACATCGGGGTGGACGGTGAGCAGTTGGCGCATGGCCGCCTCGGCCGCCGCTCCATCGGCCGCGGCCAGGGCGTCGACGATGCGGGCGTGGTGCGCCAGAGAGACATCCGTCGGCCGGTCACAGCCGGTGACGGGGTTGCCGGAGACCTGGAGCGCCGCCGACACGATCCCGGAGAGGTGCTCCAGCATCCGGTTGCCCGCGAGCTGGATGAGCATCGAGTGAAACTCCGCGTCGGCCCGCGAGAAGGTGAGCGCGTCACCCTGTGCCATGGAGTGACCCATGATCTCGACCATGTCGCCGAGCCGCTGCTGGGCCTCCTCACGTCCGTGCCCGGCCGCGAGGCGTGCGGCGAGCGGCTCGATGGTCCAGCGCAGCTCGCTCAGCTCACGTCGCTGGTCGTCGCGCTGCGGTCCGAAGGCCCGCCATTCGATGATGTCCGGGTCGAGGAGGTTCCAGTCGCTGACCGGGCGCACCCGCGTGCCGACGTTCGGCCGCGCGCTGACCAGTCCCTTCGCCTCCAGGACGCGGAGCGACTCGCGGACGACGGTACGGGAGACCTCGAACCGCTGGCCGATCTCCTCGGGGACGAGCGGACGGTCCGCGCCCAGGTCGCCGGAGACGATCATCTGGCCCAACTGCTGGACGAGTTGGCCGTGCAGCCCGCGTCCGCGGCTGCCCGCGGTACGTCGGCCCACACGGCCGAGCTCCGGGTCCGCGCTCTCCCACGCGGGGGCACCCATGCGGTCGACGCCAGGGGCCTCGGCATAGGGGTAACGGTCGAGTTCGCCCGGTCCGGCCAGGCCGGAGTCTGCGGAGCGGGCGGCGGTCATCATGGTCTGCGCAAGGGTACTCACGGATCCTTTGTCGGCGCTGGCTCCAACTCCCTTGAGGTCTTTGGTGAAAAGCACACGAAAGGGTGATCGCTCACCCCGTCGCAATTGACGCCTTATCGGAAAGAAATGGGCTTTCTTCGGGGAGTTGTGCGCAGGGCGGGAACCGAAGGGCGCGGACGGTCGTCATCGGGCCCTGCTCCGCAGGGTCGTGAGCAGATATGCGCAGAGCAGGGCGGTCAGCGACAACATGAGGGCACTGCCCACGGGTTGGACGATCACCCGCACCACGGCCTCCAGATAGCGCTCGCCGCCGAACGGCCACGGCATCAGCAGCAGCTCGCGCAGCCTCCCCGGGAACCCCGCCGCGGTCCGTACAGAAGGCCCTGCCAAGGCCTTTTGTACGAGGGGTACGACGAGGATCGGCACGGCCAGCACCGCGGCGAGCCCGGCGGCCGTGGACCGGAAGATGCCCGCGGCCAGCACACCGGCCCAGGCGCAGCCCACCACGAGGCCGATCCAACTCGCGCTCAGGGAAAGCCACTCTGCGGGAACTCCGGTGAGCTCCCTTCCGTAGACGAGGTAGAGCAATTCCAGGTCGCAGCCCACGGTGAGGAAGGCCAGCATCAGCGCGGTGGCCGTGGCGACGAGGAGTTTGGCGGCGAGCAGCCCCAGACGGCGGGGGACGGTCCCGCGATCCGCGGCCAGGGCGGGGTGGCGGAACTCCTCGCCGAATGCGACGGCGCCGAGCAGCCCCGCGCCGAGCGCGGCGGGCGGCAGAGGAAGTTCCTGCGGCCACGCCGCGAGGAGGCGCGGCTGGGGCGTGTGACCGATTCTGGCCAGGACGACGGACAGGAGGGCCGAGGTGACGAGTACGGCGGCGGTGGTCAGGTAACCCGTGCCTACTCCGGCGGAGCGCCGCAGTTCGTAGCGCAGGGGACGCAGCGGGCTCGGGGCCTGGCGTACGGCGATGGGCGGCGGGAGGGGCGGCAGGGCATTCGAGGCCAGCGTGTCGGCCGGGCGCGGCGCGTCGGTCTCGTGCGCCTCCTCCGCCGCGGACGGCGTGGCCACCGGTCCCATGTCACCGATTTCGTCGGCGAGTTGGTGGACGAGGATGCCGTGCCGGAAGGCGGTCTCGCCGATGTCGGCGCAGGTGCTGCCGTACACCGAGAGCCGATTGCCGTCCTCGCGGACCACCTCGACCGAGCGCTGTGCGGTGCGGGCCTCCTTGGTCAGCAGGGCACCGAGGCGGGCGGCGTGCGGGCTGCGGACGGCGACGCGGGGGCGGAGCCGGGTGCGGGCGAAGTCCGCCGCCTGCTGGTCGGCGACGAGTCGGCCCTCCTGCAGTGTGACGACCCGGTCGGCGGCTCGCGCGGCCTCTTTGGGGTCGTCCGTGGTGAACAGCACGGTGCCGCCCTGGTCGGCGTGCGCACGCAGAATTCCGTGCAGCCAGCGTCCTTCGAGGGCGGAGAGCCCGTCCGCGGGGTCGTCCAGGACAAGGGTGTGCGGGTCGGACAGAAGTGCGCACGCCAGGCCGAGTCGCCGGTCCATGCCGCGCGAGAGGGTGCCCAGGCGCTCGTCACGGAGGCCGACGAGCCCGACCACTTCGAGGACTTCGTCCGCGCGCCGAACGGGCACGCCGGCCGCCGCGCACAGCATGCGGAGTTGGCCGCGGACTGTCCGTGCGGGATGGCCGGGCACCTCGCCCAGGAGGACGCCGACTTCACGCGACGGATGGGCGATCCGATGCAGCGGGCGGCCTCTGAAGTAGGTGATTCCGCGACCCTGTTGGAGTTCGAGCATGAGCTTCAGCACCGTCGTCTTGCCCGCGCCCGGGGCTCCGAGGACCGCCGTGACATGGCCCGCGCGCGCCTCGAAGGACACGTCGTCGACGGCGAGCGGAAGCTCCTTGCGAGGGTTGCTGGTCAGTCCGATGGCCTCGATCACCCAAAGCAAGATAGCGTGACATTTCCGATTTTCCGGGCACCTTGAGCCTCGTCTCGGGCCTCACACCTCCTGCGGGCACACGACGGCCCGCCGTAGGCGGGACCTGCGTTCCCTGCCCCCGGTCAGACCTCGGGGCGCAGCATCGGCGGGTTGAGCAACGTGGCGCCCCCTGCGCGGAAGAGCTGGGCGGGGCGGCCGCCCTGGCGCGTGGTCGTGCCGCCCGTGGGCACCAGGAAGCCCGGCGTGCCCGTCACCTTCCGGTGGAAGTTGCGCGGGTCGAGTGCGACGCCCCACACCGCCTCGTACACGCGGCGCAGCTCACCCACGGTGAACTCGGTCGGGCAGAAGGCGGTGGCCAGCGACGAGTACTCGATCTTGGACCGGGCGCGCTCCACACCGTCCGAGAGGATCTGCGCGTGGTCGAAGGCGAGCGGCGCCGCCTGCTCCCCGTCACGCCCGTAGCCACCCTGCTGCAGTAGCTCTTCGACGGGCGCCCAGCGCGCACTGTTGGCATCGCCGCCCGCCCGGGGCGCGGGCAGGTCGGGGGCCAGCGCGAGATGGGCGACGCTGACCACCCGCATCCGCGGGTCGCGCTTGGGGTCGCCGTACGTCGCGAGCTGCTCCAGATGCGCGCCGTTGTCCTGCGCGGGCGCGGAGGGGTCGTGGGCGCGCAGCCCGGTCTCCTCGACCAGCTCGCGCGCCGCCGCCTGAGCCAGATCCTCGTCGGTCCGTACGAACCCGCCGGGGAGCGCCCACCGCCCTTGGAAGGGCTGCTCGCCCCGCCGTACCGCCAGCGCGCACAGGGCGTGGCGGCGCACGGTTAGCACGACCAGGTCCACGGTCACGGCGAAGGGCGGAAAGGCCGACGGGTCGTAGGGCATGCCGCGATCATAGTCGTCTGCCTGACGATAAACACTCCCTTCACCAGCCGCATCCACAGTTGATCCACTTCCGTCCGGTACGCCGCCCACCGACCGCCGCCGGCCACCGTCCGGGGACACGGTCGCAAACTCACACCCCGTCAGACCCCCAACTGCAGTCCGTCGGCCGCCTCCTCGACCATGGCGAGGCCGAGCCTGCTGACACGTACGGAGAAGGGGGCGCCCGAGATCCGCAGTCCCGTCAGTCCGATCTCGCCCAGCGGCGCACCGCGGACCGGGCGCAGGGTCACCGTCCCGGCGGGGGCATCGGGGCGGATCCCGGCCAGGGAGGTGAGCAGCAACACCCCTGCGGCCGCGGCCGTGGCCGCCGGTCGGCACGCCGCGGGATGGGGCAGCGGGGCGCTCTCCTCCGTCCGCTGCTCCCCCGCGTACATCTCGGGCAGCCGGTGGCCGAACGTCTCGGCCGCCGCGAGGACGCCCCGCAGCAGCGAACTCGCCTCCTTCTCGTAGCCCGCTGCGGCCAGCCCCACAGCGGCGACCACGGTGTCCGGCACCCGCACCGCGCCCCCGCGATGACCGAAGGGGTTGTACGCCGTCTCCTTCGCCCCCAGGCTGCGCAGCCCCCATCCCGAGTCCATGGCCGGGCCGCCGAGCAGCCGCGCGAGCTGCTCGGTCCGCGCCTTGTCGAGGAGGCCGGGGGCCAGCGCCCCGGAACCCAGCAGACCGGTGTCGAGCAGGTGGGCGGCACTCGAACCGAGGTGCGGTGCGAGGCGCCCGTCCCGAGCCCGGGCGGCCGCCGGTCTGCCACCTCCGCGGTCCTCGAGCCAGAAATCGTCGCAGAACGCCGCCCGCAGCTCTTGGGCCCACTGGCGCAGCCCCTCGCCACCGGGCCGACCATGTGCGTCGAGCAGATCGGCGCCCAGCAGCGCCGCCCGGTGAGCGTGTGCCTGTGTCTCGCAGCGGAGCGGCCCGCCGGGGTGCGGGTCGGGCAGATAGGTGCCGTCGCCGACGGTGGTCCGCAGCCACGTAAGGCACCGCTCGGCCGCGGGCAGCAGCTCCTCGACCTCCCGGTCGGGTAGCCCCCAGCGACGGGCCTCCGCGAGGAGTACGGGGAAGAGCAGGGTCGCCTCGGTCGCCGCGCAGCTTGGCGGCAGATGCGGTCCTCCGTCCCGGAGCGGCCCGGGAATCAGGCCCGACCGCGCTCCAGGACCGGCGAGTTGAGTACGGGCGAGAGTGCGCAGGGTGCCCACGGCGAGACGAGTGCCGAGGGGCAAGGCCATCCGCGCCGCGACCAGTGCCTCCGCCGGTGCCAGGCCGCACCGCCAGGGAGCCCCCGCCGCGAGGTACGTGTCCGCAGGATGCCGGGGATCGCGCAGCAGCAGTGCCTGGAGATCCTCGACGCAGGTGCGCAGGAGTGCCGGGACTCTGGGGTCGTCTCCCGTAGCCCTGGCCTGGGCGAACGGGCTCGCCGCGCCGCGTCCCGCCGCTTTGATGGGTCCCCCACCGTCCGGCCGGACGTGCAGTTCCACGCTCCGGGTGCCGCCCGGCGGCAGTTCGAGCTCCCAGCGCAACAGCCCGGCGGAGGCCAAGGCGTCGGTGGGCGGCGGGTCCGCGGTGACGGCCGCATGCCCCGTGGGGCAGGACCAGCGCAGGCCGGAACCGTGGACGCTGGCGGGCAGTTCGGGTCCGGCTCGGCCCGCGGCGACCGAGCCCAGTTCCGCGAGGTCCGTGCCGAGGGCGACCTCGACGGGCAGGCGCAGGGTACGAGGGGCTGAGCTCTGGAGGGTGATCCGCTCGGTGCCGTCCGCGTAGCGCATCCGTTCGACGACGACGTCCGGGTCCGGGCCGGCGTCGCGGGACGCACGCAGCGTCCCCACGAAGCGGGCTCGGTCGGCCCCGACCATCCGAGCCTGCACGGCGAGCGGTTCCCGGCCGGCGACCCGCACCTGGCATCGGGAGAGCATGCGCCGACCCGCTCGGTAGAACCCCTCCAACCCCTGGCCGGTCAACTGCCCCGTCTCGGTGGAGATCGCCAGACCAGGCAGGGAGACGCAGATCAGGGCCCTGTGGGCGGGCGGCAGGTCCACGGTCCGGCGCGGCACGGGAAAAGCCGGCTGGGGCGCCGCCTGGCCGCCCGCTCCCGCCAAGGACGGCAAGGCGTTGTCCCTCTCCGCGAGCGGAGCCGATTCCCTTTCCTTGGTCGGGGTCGGCGGATCGCCCCGACGGGTTGCCGGATGCGGGATCTTTCGCAGCGGCGGGCGGTCGCCGTCGGGGGCCGAGGACGGGTGGGGCAAGGACATGGGACAGCTTCCTCCGCGCTCGGTGCGTCTTGAGCGCGCTCGGCGCCGGGTGGGGGGCTCCGTAGGGTCGGGGGCGATGCGGCGGCGCGGCGCGGCCACGGGTTCCGCCACTCAGGTGAACGGAGCGGCCCTGCCTGGGGTCACGCCTTCGGTCTGGGAAGCCGACCGAATGGCGGCGGGACGGGACCGAGTCGCACGCCGGCCCCCGGAACAAAGTCGGGCAGCCGCTCCCTCGCCCACCCGAAAGCAGACCCCGCGACAGAGCCGCGCACCAGCTCGCTCGCCCCCTCGAGAACAGCGCCCGCCACCGAGCCGGCCGTCCCCCCGCTCCCCCAGCCGGAAGCACACGCCACCGGCTCCCTCGCCCACCCGAGCGCAGACCCCGCCACCGGGCCGACCAGCCCCTCCCGCGCCCGCGCGAAACCAAACCCGGTAACCGGGCCAGCCACCCCCTCGCCGAGCCTGATCCGGCCCGCCCCGCGCCCACGGCGGTTTCCATGCTCACGTGTCCTCCCCTGTGTCGTGCCTGCCGCCCTCGCGGCGCGCCCGTGGCCGACTGCTCGTGCTCTCGGCCGCGCGCCCCGGCCCGTCGCCGGCGGGCGAGGCCTTGTCGGAGGGGCGGCGTCGGCGGACGCTCTCTGCTCCGGGGCTGCGTCGACCTGGACGGGCCCCTCCGCCGTGCCCGTCAGAGCGCGTCCGGCGCCGGCTCCGGGTGCTGACTCCCGCACTCGGCTGCCGGAGACTCGTCGGGGGCCCAGCCGGTGCGAGCGGCGCCGTGAATTCACTGGGCTGCTCCGTTTCCGCCGCCGCTCGGCCTGTGCGCTCGGCGCGGAGGCAGCGGCGGACGGACTCCGGGTCCAGG
Organism: Streptomyces sp. NPDC058246; assembly: GCF_042881985.1. Lineage (NCBI taxonomy): Bacteria > Bacillati > Actinomycetota > Actinomycetes > Kitasatosporales > Streptomycetaceae > Streptomyces > Streptomyces sp. NPDC058246. The sequence goes on from NZ_JBHVWZ010000005.1 coordinate 311,427, forward strand.
CCCTCGTTGCACGCCTGGTGCAGGAGGCGGGCGAACAGGTAGTCGGGGTCGGCGCCGAGCGCCATGGCGAGGGCCTCCCGGGCCTCCAGTTCGTCGCCCGTGGACCAGGCGACCCACCCGGCGAGGGTGAGGGGCGCCGCTGCGTGCTCGTGGTACGGGCCGACGCAGCGGCGGGCCAGCGCTCGCCACAGGCGCAGGGCCGGGCCGGCCTCGTCGCCCTCCATCCACTCCGCGGCGCGATCACGGGTGGTGCGGTCCTGAAGACCGAGGATCAGGGTGGCGGCTTCCTGGTGCTCCAGGAGCCCGTCGTCGCGAAGGTCCGCCGGACGCGTGCCGGGCACCGGTGGAGCGTCGCCGAGACGCCTCATGATCCGCCGGGCCAGTTCGAGCGCCTCCTCGGCCACGGCGGCGCGGCTCTCGCCGTCCAGAATCCTCGGGACCAGCGCCATACTCGCCGTGTCGAGCGCGGCCTCCTGCTCCAGCGCGGCCGCCACCTCCCACGGCAGAAACCTGGCCGTCAATTCCCTCAGCGATCCGCGCACTTGGAGACCTGCGTACGTCGCGGCGGCGGCGAGGACGGACGTGCCCGGCAGCCCCATCGACGCGCCCTCGGGCGGACAGCACCCCTGCCCGGGGCAGGTGTACGACCAGAAACGGCCGTCGGAGATGCAGAGGGCCTCGATCACCGGAACGTCGAGGCGACCGCACGCCGTGCGCAGCAACTGCGCGAGCGGGCGCAGGCGTTCCATCACCTCCCGCCCCGATTCGCCGCTTCCGGGTTCCTGGCAGAGGTAGGCGACCATGCTTTCGGGCCGGGCACCTCTGCGCTCGCTACCCGTCACCAGCCCCCGCGCCAATTGCTCGGCCACGGACGGCCAGTCCTCCGCGTGGGCGGGGATTCCGAGGCGCGCTCGGCCGCCGAAACGGCCGCGCCGCTCTCGGTCGTGCAGGGCCACCAGCACGATGCTGTCCTCGGGCCGGTACCCGAGCAAGTAGGGCAGGGCGTCGGCCAGTTCGGCGGGGGTGCGCAGGGTGACCTGATGCTCGGCGCCGGGAACGCCAGGACCGCCTGCAGCCCCGGGAGCGTAAAGGGGACCGGGGATACCGGGATCAACGCCAGCACCGTGAGCGTTAGGGGTACGGGGGCCCGGAGTACCGGGAGTCACCGGAGTACCGGGAGTACTGGACGCATCGCGCCCCGCACACCCGGTGTCCTCGTCCCGAGTGCAAGGCCCGCCGTCCCCGTCCCGTGCATCGAGCCCGAAGATGTCCTCGTCGCCGGGCCTGTCGGCTGCTTCGTCGTGATTCGTCATGCCGTGACCATCCCGCGGATCACGGAATTCCGCTTCGACCTGTGGATAACCATGATCATGGACACGACATAAACCGTCATGGGTTTTCCACAGCTCGACGGCCTCGTTCGCGCGATGTCCGACCCATCGGGTTGCATGGGGCCATGACCAACGAAGACCCGCGACCCTCAGCCACCGAAAACCCGCGTACCGCCACCGACCAAGACCTGCGAGCCGCTGCCGACGCGGTACTGGCCCGCCTGGTCGGGGCCCAGCCAGGCGAGGCCCGGCTGCGCGAGGACCAGTGGCGCGCCATCGAGGCTCTGGTGGCCGACAAGCGCAGAGCCCTGGTCGTGCAGCGCACCGGCTGGGGCAAGTCCGCGGTGTACTTCGTCGCGACCGCCCTGTTGCGCGAGCGGGGCGCCGGGCCCACGGTCATCGTCTCACCGCTCCTCGCGCTCATGCGCAACCAGGTGGAGGCGGCAGCCCGCGCCGGAATCCACGCGAGGACGATCAACTCCTCCAACACCGAGGAGTGGGAGACGATCCAGGCCGAGGTCGCCGCGAGCGAGGTCGACGTCCTCCTGGTGAGCCCGGAGCGGCTCAACAATCCCGACTTCCGTGATCAGGTGCTGCCCAAGCTGGCCGCGGCGACCGGGCTGCTCGTGGTGGACGAGGCGCACTGCATCTCCGACTGGGGCCACGACTTCCGGCCGGACTACCGCAGGCTGCGCACCATGCTCGCCGACCTCCCGCCCGGCGTGCCCGTGCTGGCCACCACCGCGACGGCCAACGCGCGCGTGACGGCCGACGTGGCCGAGCAGCTGGGCACCGGAGCCAGCACGGACGCACTCGTGCTGCGCGGGCCGCTGGACCGGGAGAGCCTCAGCCTCGGTGTGCTGCGGCTGCCGGACGCCGCCCACCGGATGGCCTGGCTGGCCGAGCATCTGAAGGACCTGCCGGGCTCGGGCATCATCTACACGCTCACCGTGGCCGCTGCCGAGGAGGTGACCGCCTTCCTGCGCCAGAGCGGCTACACGGTGACGTCGTACACCGGGAAGACGGAGAACGCGGACCGTCAGCAGGCGGAGGAGGACCTGCTCGCCAACCGCGTGAAGGCCCTGGTCGCCACGTCCGCGCTGGGTATGGGCTTCGACAAGCCCGACCTGGGGTTCGTGGTGCACCTCGGCTCGCCCTCCTCCCCCATCGCCTACTACCAGCAGGTGGGGCGCGCGGGCCGTGGTGTGGAGCATGCCGAGGTGCTGCTCCTTCCAGGCAAGGAGGACCAGGCGATCTGGGAGTACTTCGCCTCGATCGCCTTCCCTCCGGAGGAGCAGGTACGCCGCACGCTCGACGTCCTGGCCCGGGCCGACCGGCCCCTCTCGCTGCCCGCGCTCGAGCCGCTGGTGGAGCTGCGCAGATCCCGCCTGGAGACCATGCTCAAGGTGCTCGACGTGGACGGGGCGGTGCGCCGGGTCCAGGGCGGCTGGATCTCCACGGGCACACCGTGGACGTACGACACCGAGCGCTACGCCTGGGTCGCCAAGCAGCGCGCGGCCGAGCAGCAGGCGATGCGGGACTACGTGACGACGACCGGCTGCCGGATGGAGTTCCTGCGGCGGCAGCTGGACGACGAGGGGGCGGCGCCGTGCGGACGCTGCGACAACTGCGCGGGAGCGCGGTTCGAGCCCGCCGTGTCCCCCGCGGCGCTGGACGCGGCCAACGGCGAGCTCGGCCGCGCAGGCGTCGAGGTCGAGCCCCGGAAGATGTGGCCGACGGGACTTCCGGCGGTCGGCGTCGACCTGAAGGGACGTATCCCGGCCGGCGAACAGGCCGCTCCGGGGCGCGCTTTGGGGCGACTCTCGGACATCGGCTGGGGCAACCGGCTGCGCCCCATGCTCGCCCCCCAGGCTCCGGACGGCCCCGTACCGGACGATGTCGCCAAGGCCGTCGTCGGTGTGCTGGCCGACTGGGCGAAGGGACCCGGCGGCTGGGCCTCGGGGCGGCCCGACGCGCAGCCTCGCCCGGTCGGCGTCGTCACCGTGGCGTCGCGTACGCGGCCGCGGTTGATCCAGTCGCTGGGCGCACGGATCGCGGAGATCGGCCGACTGCCGCTGCTCGGTTCCGTGGAGTACGTCGGAGAGGTGTCGCAGATCTCCCGGAGCAACAGCGCCCAGCGGCTGAAGGCGCTCGACGGAGCACTGACCGTCCCTCCCGAGCTGGCGGCCGCCCTCAAGGAGGCGGCCGGCCCCGTACTGCTCGTGGATGACGCCACGGAGACCGGCTGGACACTCGCGGTGACCGCGCGCATGCTACGCCGAGCCGGTGCCCAGGGGGTGTTGCCGCTGGTCCTCGCCGTACAGGCGTGACGCACGCATCGCCGATCGGAACAGTGGGCATGGATATAGCCGACGCATCGCCCGAAAACGGTCTGTGGCCCCAATTGCTCGTTGCCGCAACCCAGTTCGACAGGAAGAATTGAAGTCCGCTCCCCGCACGGCTCGCCCGTGGTCCGGTAGGGCTCTGCTGCGGCGTGCGCTCCCAAGTCCGACCCCGCCCGCAGTGTGGGCGCGTAGCCGAAGGGAGGACCGTGACCTTCGGATTCGCTCCGTCCTCGACGGCATCCATGTCGTCGTCTGCCGACCTGTCCGCCGCTTCCGCCAACCCACTGGCCCGGATGCTCGAACCCGCCGAGTGGGCCTCAGCCGGGATTCCGCTGCTGCGCAATCCGCGGGAGGTCGTCAGCGGACTGCACGCGCGGCACAGTCCCAGTCCTTCGACCGCGGTAGTGGCTGTCCTCGATCCGGACGATCGGCTGGCGGCCAGCGCCTCGTTCGTCCGGCGCCCGGCTCCGGCCGACGGCTGGATGTTCCGCAACGCGCTGCTCGCGCAGCTGCGCCGGGTCATTCCGCACGACCTGCGGCGCCGCACCCCGGTGCGCACGGCAGTGCTGCTGTACTGCCGCGACGGCGACGCGCGCTGGACGGAGGAGGACGGGGCGTGGATGTGGGGGTTGCGGGATGCCTGCACACTCCACGGGCTGCGCTGCGGGGCGTACATCACCCTGACGCGTGACGGCTGGCAGGTCCTCGGCGAGGGCCGCGGCGGACGCCGACCCAACGCGGACTCACCGCCGGAGCCCTTCGCCACGGCCGAGGCGCTGCCGCCACTGCCGCGCACCGGAGGCGTCGCGTCGGAGGTACTGCGCCGGGCAGCCGCCCGCTGAGCCACCCGCCGCGAGGCGCTGCTCCGGCCCTGGCCGGTGCACGGCCCGCGCGACCCTGCCCACCTCACACCAGGCAGCCGCGTCGGCTCACTCCCGGGCAGCCGAACCAGCCAACCGCGGGAGACGATCCGGACGCTGCTGCAGCGGCCCTCGATACAGCGCCGCACCACAGGCCCGCTCCCGGCATGATCGCCGGACGTACGAGACAGACCTCCGGCACAGACCTCCGGCCCGAGCGAAAGACGCACGGCTCAGGCGTCGGGCGTACGGCTCAGGCGTCGGGCGCACGACTCAAGCGTCGGGCGTCCAACGCGACGGGGGCATCGGGCGTACGCCACAGGCACACTCCGTGCACCGGTACGCGCTGCAGGCGCGCCCGAACGACCGCCGTGACCGCCGTACAGGTGCCGCCGCAGCGGCACCCTCAGCGTCCTCCGAACCGAACCGAACCGAATCGAACCGCACCGCACCGCACCGCACCACAGCGCAGCGCACCGCAGCGATCCGTACACCCAACCGACCCGGACGACGCACCACGGCGACGAACCGCGGCGACGAACCGGGAAGACGAACCGGGACGACGAACCGCAGCGACGGGCCACAACGACAGACCGCGACGACGCGCCCCGGGCGCAGGAAGCCCGAACGAATCCCGGACGGCGTCCGGAACCCGCTCAGACCCCTGCGCCCAGCACCGAGTTGATCTGCTGCGGGTCGCCGCAGACGATCAGCAGGGCGCCGGCCCGACCGAGGGCCAAGGGCAGGGCGGTGGCGGCGACAGCGGCGGGACCGCCGTTGACGGCGACCACGACCACGGGACGGGACGCGGCCCGGCCCGCGACGGAGGCGTCGGCGTAGAAGACGTCGTCGCCCGCGTCGTGCTGCGCCCAGTACGCGGCCTCGCCGAAGGAGAGTTCGTGCGCGGCCCACGGGTGGGGTTCGCCGGTGGTGATCACCAGCACCTCACCTGGGGCGCGGCCCGACTCCAACAGCAGGTCGACGGCTTCTTCGGCGGCGTCCAGCGCGCCCTCGGCCGAGGCCGGGATCAGCTGGATCTGCGGGGTGGCGGCAGCGGGTGCGGCCGCCGGTGCGGACGGTCCCGGCGTCGCCACGACCGGCTCGCGCGGGGTGCGTTGGGCCGGCATCGGCCGGACAGGACCCGGGCGGCCGGGACGCGGCGGGGCCGCGGGACGGGGTCCGGGTACGGGACGGGGGGTCGGCGCGGTGCGGCCACTGGCCGGAGTGGCGCGGGGACCCTGGGCACTCTCGTGAATCTGAGGCTCCTCGGGAATGAGAGGCATGAGCTGATATTTATCAAACGCCGGTGCGACTCGCGTCGGCGGGTGGCACATGAGTGCGAGCGGAATCGTCAGAAATCGAAGCCGAGCTGACCCTCGATCTCCGGAACGTTTCCGTCCGCCCAACTGCGGACCTTCTTGAGGTGCCGCCACTGGGGCAGCGCATCAAGATACGCCCACGACAACCGGTGGTACGGGGTGGGCCCCCGCTCCTCCAGCGCGGCTTTGTGGACCGGCGACGGGTACCCGGCGTTGTCCGCAAAACCGAAGTCTGCATGGTCGATACCCAGTTCGGCCATCATTTTGTCGCGCCGAACCTTGGCGATCACCGAAGCCGCCGCCACGGCGACGCAGGACTGGTCGCCCTTGATCACCGTACGGACCCGCCAGGGGGCGCCGAGATAGTCGTGCTTCCCGTCGAGAATGACCGCGTCGGGGCGGACCGGCAGGGCTTCCAGGGCGCGTCCGGCCGCCAGGCGCAGCGCGGCCGTCATGCCCCGGTCGTCGATCTCCTCCGGAGAGGCGTGCCCGAGGGCGTACGAGGTCACCCACTTCTCCAACTCCGGGGCGAGCGCGGTGCGCCGCTTGACGGTCAGGAGCTTGGAGTCGGTGAGCCCTTCAGGCGGACGGCGCAGCCCCGTGACGGCGGCGCAGACGGTGACCGGGCCGGCCCACGCACCGCGGCCCACCTCGTCGACACCGGCAATGATCTTCGCCCCGGTCGTGGCGCGAAGGGAGCGCTCGACGGTGTGGGTGGGTGGTTCGTACGGCATGGCGCCCTCAGCCTACGCCGCCCGGAGCCCCTCGCGACACCCAGGTTCCCCGGGCGATCCGGGCATCCGCGCCGGAGTCGGTCAGGCGGCCCGGCGGCGCAGCAGCGGGACCATCAGCTGGTCGATCATCTCCTCCAGATCCCGCTCGCTCCATTCGCTCGCGCACACCTTGGTGCGGTACATCAGCATCGCCGGGATGACGTCGAAGACGTAACTGTTCGCGGCGTCGGGGCGCACTTCTCCCCGCCCGATACCGCGGTGGATGACCTCGCGAAGCAGGCGCATGGTCGGCTCGACGACCCCTTCGACGATCACCCGGTTGAAGAGCTCGGCCTGGGAGACATCGCATTCGTGAAGGACGGAGCGCAGCGCGAATCCGGGCTGCGAGAACATCGTCTCGCGCACTCGCCGGCACAGTTCGAGCAGGTCCTCGCGGACGTCGCCCAGGTCGGGTGCCTCCGTCAGGCTCGGCAGCCCGGCCTGGAGCGCGTCCGCGACAAGGTCCTCCTTGGACGGCCAGCGACGATAGACCGCGGCCTTGCCGGTCTGGGCGCGCGCGGCCACGCCCTCCATCGTGAGGCCGTTCCAGCCGACCGTGCCGAGCTGCTCCAGCGCGGCGTCCAGGATCGCGCGCTCGAGTACGGCACCGCGTCGGCGCGAGGAGGCCGTCCGAGCGGGGGCGGCCGTCCAACGCGAAGTAGCCATCTGAGTGTCTCCGTTGCGCAAGGGGAGCGGGGTCTTCCGGGGAGGGGCGAGCGAAAGAGTGTGACATCAGGGGCAGCGAATTCAGTGAACGCTTGCGTTCACTGTTGGGGACTCACTACCGTTGACGCGGCAGTGAACGCGAGCGTTCACTAACGCACTTGTGGGGGACCCATAGTGACAACCTCTCAGTTGATTCAGGATCCAGAGCGTCCAAAGTCGGGAGCGGCCCGCCGGGAGGGGCACCCCGGCATCGCGCTCGCCGTCATCGCGGCCTGCCAACTCATGGTGGTACTCGACGCGACGATTGTGAACATCGCGCTCCCGCACATTCAAGACGCGCTCAAGTTCAGCACGACCGACCTGACGTGGGTGGTCAGCGCGTACACCCTCACCTTCGGTGGCCTGCTGCTGCTCGGCGCCCGGGCCGGTGACATCCTCGGCCGGCGCCGGGTCTTCATGGCCGGCATCCTGCTGTTCACCTTCGCCTCGCTGCTCGGCGGACTCGCCCAGGAACCGTGGCAGTTGCTGGCCGCCCGGGCCCTCCAGGGCGTCGGTGGCGCGATCGCGTCGCCCACATCGCTGGCGCTCATCACCACCACCTTCCCGGAAGGCCCGGAGCGGAACCGGGCCTTCGCCGTCTTCGCCACGGTCTCGGCCGGCGGTGGCGCGATCGGTCTGCTCGCGGGCGGCATGCTCACGGAGTGGCTCGACTGGCGGTGGGTGCTCTTCGTCAACGTACCCATCGGTGTCCTGATCGCCGTACTCGCGCCGATGTACATCAACGAGTCCGAACGCCATCCCGGACGCTTCGACTTCGCGGGTGCGCTCACCTCGACGGCCGGAATGGCGTCCCTGGTGTACGGCTTCATCCGTGCCGCGGAGGAGGGCTGGCGGGACAGCCTCACGATCGGGTCGTTCGGCGCGGCCGTGGTGCTGCTGGCGGCCTTCGGGATCACCGAGAGGCGGGCCAAGGAGCCCATCACACCTCTGAGGATGTTCGCCGACCGCAACCGCTCGGGCACGTACGTGATCATGCTGAGCCTGGCCGCGGCGATGTTCGGCATGTTCTTCTACATCGTGCTCTTCGTGCAGAACGTGCTCGGGTACAGCCCGATCTCGGCGGGCGTGGCCTTCCTTCCGGTGACGGTCGCGATCGCGATCGGTGCGGGTCTGTCGCAGCGGTTCCTGCCGGTGCTCGGCCCCAAGCCGTTCATGGTCGTCGGTTCGACTCTCGTCGCGATCGGACTCGGCTGGCTGACCTTCATCAGCCCTGACAACTCGTACGTCGGCGGGGTGCTCGGCCCGATGCTGCTGTTCGGCTTCGGCATGGGCCTGAACTTCGTGACACTGACGGTCACCGCGGTCTCGGGTGTCGCCCAGCACGAGGCGGGCGCGGCCTCGGGACTGCTCAACGTCACGCAGCAGGTCGGCGGTTCGCTCGGCCTCTCCATCCTCACCACGGTCTTCGGCTCGGCCAGCCGTGACGAGGCGGAGAAGCAGATGCCGAAGTTCCTGACGGGCGCCTCCCCCGAGCAGAAGGCGGAGTTCGCCAAGACCCACCAACTGCCGGCTCCTTGGGGTCACCAGGTGCTCGCCGAGGGCATTTCGACCGCCTTCATACCGGCGGCCGCGATGGCCGTGCTGGCCCTGATCACCGCCGCACTGGTGATCCGGGTCCGCAGGAGCGACCTGGACGCCCTCGCCGGCACGGCAGGCCCTGCCGCGGGCTGACGGCGGCGCTGCGGACGGCCGGACCGGCGTCCTCGTCGTCGGGCTACCGACGCCGGTCCGGCCACCCGCGGTACGACACCGAGGGCGCCCCTCAGAAGGGGTGCCAGTACCCCGGGAAACCGGCGCTCAGCGATACATGAGGTCGTCCGCCACCCGGCTGCACGCACTCCAGTCCGGGTCCTTCGCCGGAGGCCGGTCGTGGAGGATGTCCCGGGCCCGCGCCTCGCCCCAACTGGTGGCGTACCAGGGTGCGTCAGCCGCTTCCAGGTCGTACGCGATGGGCCGCAGCGCGCAGGAACGCAGCGGCTCCTTCAGCCTGTCGAGGGCGGGTACGGCGTCGGCGGACAGGTCGCGCGCGTAGTCGAGGTCGAACTTGCCCGTGTCCTCGTACCGCTGGACGTTGCGCTCGGCGATCAGACCGTCGGGCGACAGCAGCCCGAACGCGAGCACACCGGCCGCCGCACTGGCCGCGACGGCTCGCGGCAGCCAACGCGCGCCCCAGACGCCGGCCGCCATGATGAGCACGATGACCAGGCCCAGCCAGAGCTCCACGGCCACCACCGAGACCCTCAGCCGCGTCAGTCCATAAGCCTCCACATACATGTCCATACGTCGCACAGCCGATGCGACGACAACGAGCGCAAGACCGCACAGAGTTCCCAGCACACCCCGCACCAGCTTCCGGTCGCCCGCGTCGTCGCGTGGTGCCCAACGCAGCGCGAAGACGATGACGAGCAGGGTCAGCAGGGTCACGAGGAGCAGCTGCCAGAAGCCCTGCCGCGCGTATTGCGCGTAGGTCTGACCGGTGTTCTTCAGTACGGCGTCGTATCCGCCGAACAGCACGGCGAGCTGGACGGCGTTGAAGGCCGCGAAGAGGACGGCGAGCACGATCAGCGGCAGCGCCCACTCGAAACGGCCACGAGGGCGGCCCTCGGGCACCTCGACCCCGTCCCACTGGACCGGCGCCGCGGCCGTATGAGCCGCTGCGAGCGCTCCGACCAGGCCGAACACCAGGAGCACGGCGTGCCAAGGGCCTCCGGAGACCGAAGCGTCCGGCACCAGATCGCCGAGCAGGTCGGCGAAGGCGGCGTCGGCCCCCGCGAACAGCGCCCCGAAGACCAGCAGCAGGACCGCGCTGACCGCGAGCGCGCGCAACCCCGCCCCCACGCTCCGGCGGGCGCCGCCGAACCGTTCCCGCAGTCCTCGCCAGCCCCAGGCGGGGCCGGTGACCAGGGAGTTGAAGACACCGATGGGGCCGAGCAGGACCGCGGGCCAGGTGCGGCCGCCGTGCAGGGCGAGTGAGCCCAGCGCGATCGCCGTGACGACGGCGAGGAACGAGGGCCAGTCCGCGTCGCGCAGGGCGGGCACGATCAGCAGACCGAGGCCGCCGACACCCCACACAAGCGTCCACGCGCGCGTGCGTCGTCCCGCGGCCCGCCCGGCGAAGTACGCGGCGAGCGCGGCCGGGATCGCGACCAGCAGGAGATTGAGCGCCAGACCGTCACCCAGGAGCAGCATGCTCAGCAGGCCGGTGGCGAGCACGGCCCACAGCGTGGCCGTACGCACCGGTGCCGGCGACCTGACCTGAAGGCCGGCCAGCCATGACTCCCTGCCGTCCTCCGCCACCCCCGCTTCCCCTGGCTTCTCTGCCACCCGCGGCTCCCCCGGCTCCGCCGGCTCCCCCACTTCCCCCGGCTTCTCTGCCACCCGCGGCTCCCCCGGCTCCGCCGGCTCCTCCGCTTCCCCCGGCTCCTGGCCTCTCGGCTCGGGCGTGGACGCTATGTCGGACACGGGACCCCTCCCAGCCGGCCTCTGGGCAGCCCACGTCACGCCACTGCGGCGGAAGGCTGCTGCCGGTGTCTCGTCGGCGAACGCCCGTCATGATCAACAGGCGGCGTGGCGGACAGGGTATCCACGGGCAACACGGCTCGGAGAGGGGCGGCAGGGCTGTAGCAAGCCTGTGACAGTGGCATGCCAGTCAATTCGGCCCCGGGGTCACGGCGGCGCGCGCCCTACGCCCCCTGCACCCGTGCACCCGTGCACCCGTGCACCCGTGCACCCGTGTCAGACCGTACGGCACCGGTCTCGGCCCGGGGTCGGCCTCGGTCTTGGCCGAGCCGTACACGCCCATCGAGCCGTACACACCCATCAGACCGTACGAAGCCTAGGCGCCACTCACCGTACGGCCGTACGCGGGACCCGGCACCCACTCCGGCAGCCCCTCCGTCCGCTCCGCCCACACTCCCGGTGGCGCCCCCGCCTTCCCGGAGGCGACGACGCCGCCCACGATGGCGCAGGTGGTGTCCACGTCGCCGCCGGCCTGGGCGGTGACCCAGAAGGCTTCTTCGTAGTCGCCGAGGGCCCGGGCAGCCGACCAGAGGGCGAACGGGACGGTGTCGTGTGCCGACGTACGCCGTCCGCAGCCCAGTACGGCTGCCACGGTCGCGGCGTCGCCGTAGTCCAGCATGTCCCGGGCGCGCCGCAGACCCGCGCCGACGGCGCTGCGCGGCACGAGCGCGACGACGCCGTCGAGCAGCGCCTCGGCGCTCGGCGGTCCCGCCGGGTCGGCGGCCAGCGCCGCGGCCGCGGCGACGGCCATGGCGCCGACCACGGCCTCGCGGTGCTGGTGCGTGGGGTACGCGGAGATCTCCGCCTGGTGGGTCGCCTGCTCCGGGTCGTCCGCGTACCAGGCGCCCAGGGGGGCGATCCGCATCGCGGCGCCGTTGCCCCAGGAACCCTGGCCCTTGAAGAGGGCGGACGCCAGCTCGCGCCAGTCGCCACCCTCCCGGATCAGCCGGAGCAGTCTGTTGACCGCGGGGCCATAGCCCCGGTCGAAATCGTGGTGCTCGGCGAAGGATCGGGCCAGTTCGTCCTGGTCGATGCGGCGGTGCGCGGCCAAAACGGCCACTACGGAGCAGGCCATTTCGGTGTCGTCGGTCCACTGCCAGGGACCGGACGGCAGCTCACGGCGCTTGAGCAGCGGGTAGTTCGCGGGCACGAAGAACTGTGAGCCCAGCGCGTCTCCCACCGCGAGTCCGCGCAGGCTGGCCAGGGCGCGGTCCAGGCGCCCGTCGGGAGAGGAGTCAGCGGTCATCGCCCTGCCACTCTATCCGGTGACTCCGTACGATTCCGGATCACGCCATTGGTCAAACGGCCGGTCAAGGGTGTACCTGCCGTCCTCCCCCAGAACGAGCATCCGTGTCTCCCCGTTCCCCGGATTCGACAGGGACTCGAATTCCGCGACCGTCCAGTGGAACCAGCGCATGCAGAACAGCCGCATGGCCAGGCCATGGGTCACCAGGAGCACGTTCGGCGGGTGGTCGGGGGCCTCGAAGCTGCGGTACAGGCTCTCCAGGAAACCGCCGACCCGGTCGTACACGTCGGCGCCGGACTCGCCCTGCGCGAAGCGGTAGAAGAAGTGCCCGTAAGCGTCCCGGTATGCCTTCTGGAGGCGTACGTCGTCGCGGTCCTGCCAGTTGCCCCAGTCCTGCTCGCGCAGCCGCGGCTCCTCGCGCACCCGTACGAGTTCGGGGTCGAGGTGGAAGGCGCGGAACGTCTCGTGCGTACGGCGGTAGGGGGACACGTAAACGCTTACGCGCTCCCGTCCGAAGAGGTCCCGCAACTGTTTGCCGGTGTCCTCCGCCTGCTGCCACCCCTTCTCGGTCAGCGCCAGACCGTGGTCGGGCTCGCGTTCGTACACGGTGTCATCGGCATTGCCCACCGACTCGCCGTGCCGGACAAGGACGATGCGCCGCGGTCGTGCCATGCCACGACCCTAGATCGTGTCGCGCCCGATCGAGCACTCGTACGGGCCTCATACGGCGTAGGTCACACAGCTCCCGCACACGGGGACCACGACAGATGGCCCCTGAGACCGCCCGAAAAAGGCTTCACTGGTCGCTCGGTACCCACTGGTCCCTGGGACCGTCGAGCCCCTGGGACCGTCCACTCCCCCGGACCGTCCAGCCCCTGAGACCACCCCCGGCTGCCCCCTCAGACCGTCCAGCTGGGCTCCAGTTCCACGATGTCGCCGGCGAGGGCCGCGACGTCGGCCTCGATCTGGGCGCGCAGCGCGAGCCGTTCCACCCGCTCGGCGCGGTACTTGCCGTGCTCGGCGGCCGACTGCCACATGGAAAGGATCAGGAACTCGTGGCCGGGTCCCTCGCCGAACAGGCCCCGCAGCATGCCCGGCGAGCCCGCCATCGCGGGGTTCCAGACCTTCTCCTGCATCAGCGCGAAGTGCTCGGTCCGTTCCTCGTGGATCCGGCAGTGGGCCACCCGCACCAGGTCGGCGTCCGTGAAGCGCGGTTCGAATCCGGTCTTCACGTCGAATCGGTGATCGAACAGTTTGACCTGGGAGTCCTTGAAGGTGCCCGACTGCGCGGCAGCGAGCCGGTCGTGGGAGCGGGCCATGAAGGAGTCGTAGAAGGCGCGGCTTTCCCAGAAGGCGAAGATGTGCGCGACGCCGGACCGCCCCCGGCTCCATCCCCCGCCCTGTCCCCGGAAACCCGGCTCCCCCAGAAGCCCCGCCCACTTTCGCTGCCCGCGTTCGAAACCGCGGCGGTCCACCACGGTGCAGCGAATCCACTTGACCAGCACCGCGCCATCGTAAGGCCACCGAGCGTGGCGCCGGTCACGCTCCGGCGGAGTACACCCGCGCGAGCGCCCCGGCGCACGTGGCACGATGGAGAATCGGCCCTGACCGCAGGGTAGTTGGGCCAGGCAACACTTGGGGAACGGGGAGGGGAGATCCGGTGAACGGTCTCAACAAGGGCATCCGCAAGGTCGAGCTGGCGGTGAAGTGGGATCCGAGTCCCGTCGGTCAGCCCGCGACCGATCTCGACATCATCGCGGCGACCTTTCTGGCGTCGACCCCGCACGAAAGCCCTGCCTACGTAGTGCACTTCGACAGTCGCTCGCCCGACGGAACCATCTATCTGAACCGGGACAGCAAGGACGGCAAGGGCTTCGGCTGGGACGAGGTCATGACGCTGGAACTCGACCGCCTGGACAGCCGCTACGCGCGCGTGGTGGTCGGCGTTCTCATCCAACAGCGCGCGGGACACAAGACGTTCGCAGGCGTGCGCAACCCCGCCTTTCGCATGCGTGAGGGCTACACCGTCCTGGCGGAGGACGACTTCGGCGAGGTTCTCGGGTCCACGGCCGCCACCATCGGTGAGTTCGTCCGCGACGACTCCGGAGAGTGGACTTTCCACCCGGGCATCCACGGTTACGACACGGACCCGGTGCACTTCGCCAGGGTCATGGGAAGCCACCAGGAGTCCTGAGCAGGTCACTCACCTCTGACGCGCGCCCTTCCGCGGCTCTCGACCAACCGATCTCCTCGGCGGCCCGCGAGCCCACGTGGGGAGAGGCCGTCATCAGCCGGCCGTCCAGCCGGGGACCGTCGGCAGCCCCTGCTCGAGACGCGGAGCAGCGCCGCGTCATCGGGTGGCACGTCGTCCTGGCGCCATATGACGACCTCGAAGGAGTCGCGATGCGCGCCGGGGAAGCCAAACCGGTGGTCGGCTAGTGGGGGAAACAGAAATATCCCGGGCTTCCGGAAATGGCCGCTACGGACGTCGCCGGAGCGCGTTCCGCAACGCCGAGGGCGGTGCAGCCGACGTACCGGCTCCACCGCCCTCACCAGCTAGTTCACGCCCAGCGGGCGACCAGGATCAGCTGCAGCCGCTGGTCGATCCGCACCCCTCGCAGATGTAGCAGGAACCGGCTCGCTGCATCTTCGTACCGCAGGAGAAGCACAGCGGGGCGTCGGCCTGGATGCCCAGTTGCATCTCCACCAGTTCGGCACTGGTGTGCACCTGCTTCGGGGCGGGCACCACCGCCTCGACCTCGGCCTTGGGGGTGGCGACGGCCTTCAGTTCCTGCGCGCGGGGCGCGGACTGGGCCAGACCCTCGACGTCGACCTCGTCGTCGGCGGGCTCGTAGGAGCCCGTCTCCAGGTGACGCTGACGCTCCTCGGCGGAGTGGATGCCGAGCGCGGAGCGGGTCTCGAAGGGCAGGAAGTCCAGCGCCAGGCGACGGAAGATGTAGTCGACGATCGACTGCGCCATCCGCACATCCGGGTCGTCCGTCATTCCGGCCGGCTCGAAGCGCATGTTCGTGAACTTCGAGACGTACGTCTCCAGGGGCACGCCGTACTGCAGACCCACCGAGACGGCGATCGAGAAGGCGTCCATCATGCCCGCGAGGGTCGAGCCCTGCTTCGACATCTTCAGGAAGACCTCGCCGAGACCGTCGTCCGGGTAGGAGTTGGCGGTCATGTAGCCCTCGGCGCCGCCCACCGTGAAGGAGGTGGTGATGCCGGGCCGGCCCTTGGGGAGGCGCTTGCGGACCGGGCGGTACTCGACGACCTTCTCGACCGCGGTACGGATGGTCTCCTCGGCCTTGGCGGTGACCTCGGTCTTCTCCTTCTCCTTGGTCTTCGCGGAGAGGGGCTGGCCGACCTTGCAGTTGTCGCGGTAGATCGCGAGCGCCTTGACGCCCATCTTCCACGCCTCGAAGTAGACCTCTTCGACGTCCTCGACGGTCGCCGTCTCCGGCAGGTTGACCGTCTTGGAGAGCGCGCCGGAGATCCAGGGCTGGATCGCGGCCATCATGCGGACGTGGCCCATCGCGGAGATGGAGCGCTCGCCCATGGCGCAGTCGAAGACCTCGTAGTGCTCGTGCCTGAGGCCGGGGGCGTCGACGACATTGCCGTTCTCGGCGATGTGGGCGACGACCGCCTCGATCTGCTCCTCCTGGTAGCCCAGGCGGCGCAGGGCCTGCGGCACGGTGCCGTTCACGATCTGCATCGAGCCGCCGCCGACCAGCTTCTTGAACTTGACCAGCGCGAGGTCGGGCTCAAGACCGGTGGTGTCGCAGGACATCGCGAGACCGATGGTGCCGGTGGGCGCGATGACCGAGGCCTGCGCGTTGCGGAAGCCGTTCTTCTCGCCGAGGTGCAGGACGTCCTGCCAGGCCTCCGTGGCGGCGGCCCAGATCGGCGTGTCCAGGTCGTCGACGCGGACGGCCACGGCGTTGGCGTCGGAGTGCTGCTTCATGACGCGCTGGTGCGGCTGCGCGTTGCGGGCGTAGCCGTCGTACGGGCCGACCACCGCGGCGAGCTCGGCGGACCGCTTGTACGAGGTGCCGGTCATCAGCGAGGTGATCGCACCGGCGAGGGCGCGGCCGCCATCGGAGTCGTACGCGTGCCCGGTCGCCATCAGTAGGGCGCCGAGGTTGGCGTAACCGATGCCCAGCTGACGGAAGGCGCGGGTGTTCTCGCCGATCTTCTGGGTCGGGAAGTCCGCGAAGCAGATCGAGATGTCCATCGCGGTGATGACCAGCTCGACGACCTTGGCGAAGCGCTCGACCTGGAAGGACTGGTGGCCCTTGCCGTCGTCCTTCAGGAACTTCATCAGGTTCAGCGAGGCGAGGTTGCAGGACGTGTTGTCCAGGTGCATGTACTCGCTGCACGGGTTCGAGCCGTTGATGCGGCCGGACTCCGGGCACGTGTGCCAGTGGTTGATCGTGTCGTCGTACTGGATGCCCGGGTCGGCGCAGGCCCAGGCCGCCTCGGCCATCTTGCGGAAGAGCGCCTTGGCGTCGACCTCCTCGATGACCTCGCCGGTCATGCGGGACGTCAGGCCGAACTTGCCGCCCGACTCGACGGCCTTCATGAACGTGTCGTTCACGCGGACGGAGTTGTTGGCGTTCTGGTACTGGACGGACGTGATGTCGTCGCCGCCCAGGTCCATGTCGAAGCCCGCGTCACGCAGGGCGCGGATCTTCTCCTCCTCCTTGACCTTGGTCTCGATGAAGTCCTCGATGTCGGGGTGGTCGACGTCGAGGATGACCATCTTGGCCGCGCGGCGGGTGGCGCCGCCCGACTTGATCGTTCCCGCGGAGGCGTCGGCGCCGCGCATGAAGGAGACGGGACCCGAGGCGTTGCCGCCCGAGGAGAGGAGCTCCTTGGAGGAGCGGATGCGGGAGAGGTTCAGGCCGGCACCGGAGCCGCCCTTGAAGATCATGCCCTCTTCCTTGTACCAGTCGAGGATCGACTCCATGGAGTCGTCGACGGACAGGATGAAGCAGGCGGAGACCTGCTGGGGCTGGGGCGTCCCGACGTTGAACCAGACGGGGCTGTTGAAGCTGAAGATCTGGTGCAGGAGGGCGTACGCCAGCTCGTGCTCGAAGATCTCGGCGTCGGCGGGCGAGGCGAAGTACTTGTAGTCCTCGCCGGCCTTCCGGTACGTCTTCACGATGCGGTCGATGAGCTGCTTGAGGCTCACCTCGCGCTGCGGGGTGCCCACGGCACCGCGGAAGTACTTGCTGGTGACGATGTTGACCGCGTTCACCGCCCACTCGGCGGGGAACTCGACGCCACGCTGCTCGAAGTTGACCGAGCCGTCGCGCCAGTTGGTCATGACGACGTCACGGCGTGCCCACTCCACCTCGTCGTACGGGTGCACGCCGGGGGTGGTGTGGATGCGCTCGATGCGCAGCCCCTTGCTGGCCTTGGTGCCCTTGGCGCGGGAACCTCGTGCCGGACCGCTCGCCGTCTCTGTCATGCCGCCTCCCTGTATCAGGCTAAAACGCCCTGAAGTGCCCCGTTCTTCCCGTGGCACGGTGTGTGTCTGGTGCTGCGCGCGCCGCATACGCGGCCGCCCGCAGCAGGTCTGTGGTCGCCGCCGACGAGCCGACCCGAGTCGGCCTTCCCGTCAGTCGGCGGCGCTGGCGGGCACGGGGACCTGGACAGTCCCTCCGGACCCGCGGTCGCTTTCCGGGCGCTCCGCGGGGGCGTCTTCGTCGTCCGCCCCATCCGCAGCGGGGCGCCGCCTCGTCTCTTCCCTGAGTTCCGCGATGGCGGCCTCGAAGTCCTCGAGCGAGTCGAACGCCCGATAGACGGACGCGAACCGCAGATAGGCGACGAGGTCGAGTTCCTGCAATGGGCCGAGTATGGCCAGCCCCACGTCGTGGGTGGTCAGTTCGGCACTTCCGGTGGCACGCACCGCCTCTTCGACCCGCTGGCCGAGCTGGGCGAGTGCGTCCTCGGTGACGGGCCGCCCCTGACATGCCTTGCGCACGCCGTTGATGACCTTGGTACGGCTGAAGGGCTCGGTCACGCCGGAGCGCTTGACGACCATCAGCGAGCACGTCTCCACGGTCGTGAAACGACGGGAGCAGTCGGGGCACTGGCGGCGCCTGCGGATCGACGTGCCGTCATCGGTCGTACGACTGTCGACGACACGGCTGTCGGGGTGCCTGCAGAAGGGGCAGTGCATGGCTCCAACCCTCCTTCACAGCACGACTCATAGACCTCGTGAGACCTCTCGGGCCCCTCGAAGCAGCCCCAAGCATAGGCGATGGCCGGAGGCTCGAAGACCCGGGGGACCACAACACTTGGGCTGCTCTTGCAATCCAACCACTAGATGTGGGGATCGGCGCGCAAATGGGCCCACCACGCGCGTGTCGCACACGTATTGGCATGTGCCGCACGGCCATACCGATCCCGGACACGCGGAGATACCGTGGTGGCCGTGCAGATAGGGGGGCCGGTACCCGGTTGACGGGGTACTGGATGGCAGACTGGGCCGCGGCACACATCTGCCGGCAGGGTCATCGCCCCGGCGGTGAAGAGTACAACAATGGGTCCTTTTGTCCGCCGACTGCTGCGCAAGCCATACACCTCGACACATGATCGCGTCAGGTAATCCGCGTTTTTTCACTCGAACGTGTGTTTGGCGCAACCTTTCGAAAGCAACTACCGTTGTCCAGCAGGGAGACCATCGAGAGGGGCCGACGTGACCACCACCGCAGACAGTGCCACCATCACTGCCCAGGACCGCTCCCAGGGCCGACTCGAGCCGGTGCATGCGATGAACGAAGCCGTGAACCATGAGGGACCCAAGCGCTCCCTGCCGGGCCGACCTCCAGGCATCCGGGCGGACAGCTCCGGACTCACGGACAGGCAGCGCCGGGTGATCGAGGTCATCAGGGACTCTGTGCAACGGCGCGGCTACCCGCCGTCGATGCGGGAGATCGGACAGGCGGTCGGCCTTTCCAGCACCTCCTCGGTCGCGCATCAGCTGATGGCACTGGAGCGCAAGGGCTTCCTGCGCCGCGACCCGCACCGCCCGCGCGCGTACGAGGTCCGGGGGTCCGACCAGTCGTCGGTGCAGCCCACGGACACAGCGGGCAAGCCGGCCGCGTCGTATGTACCGCTCGTCGGCCGGATCGCCGCCGGTGGCCCGATCCTCGCCGAGGAGTCCGTCGAGGACGTCTTCCCCCTCCCGCGCCAGCTGGTCGGTGACGGCGAGCTGTTCGTCCTGAAGGTCGTCGGTGACTCGATGATCGAGGCCGCCATCTGCGACGGGGACTGGGTGACGGTCCGCCGCCAGCCGGTCGCGGAGAACGGCGACATCGTGGCCGCCATGCTCGACGGCGAGGCCACGGTGAAGCGCTTCAAGCGCGAGGACGGGCACGTGTGGCTGCTGCCGCACAACTCCGCGTACCAGCCGATCCCTGGCGACGAGGCGACCATCCTCGGCAAGGTCGTGGCAGTGCTGCGGCGGGTGTAACCACCTGCGAAGGGCGGGACGCTCCGCCCCGCCCCTGACCGGGCCCCGGAACCACCTGCGCCGGTTCCGGGGCCCTGCGTTTTTCTGGCCGAGGGCCTTGGGGGGTGCGTTTCTGGCCGGGGGCTTTGAGGGTTAGGCGTTTCTGACCGGGGGCTTTGAGAGTTAGGCGTTTCTGTCCGGGGGCCTTGAGGGGTAGACGTTTCCGTCCGGGGGCCTTGAGGGGCAGACGTTTCTGTCCGGGGGGCACGCCCGGCGCAGCGAGCTTCTGCGCGGATCGGTGCCCAGACGCCAGGTAGCTCGAGCTCTGGGGGTTGGGGGGCTGGGGGCGGAGCCCCCAGGTACGGGATGGGTAGGGGCGGCGGGGGCGAAAACGTCATTGCTAGGCACAGCCCTTCCTGGGCCCAGCGAGCCTCTGAGCGGCGGGGTGCCGGGGCCCATAGGGCGGTGATGAAGCCAGATGGCACCCGGGGCAGTGGTGAACAACGGGTCCTCCCGGCGTGGGAGAACTCGCCGTCGGGGCGACCGCCCCCTCCCCGGCGGGGATGCCGGGCCCGGGCCCGCGGCGGCGCGGGACAACGCGCCGCCCAGGCGCTACGCGTCCTCCGTCTTCCGCGCCGCCTCATCGATCGCCGCGAGCGACCTGCGGACCTGGTTGCGGTCCGTCGTGTACCAGAAGTTGGGCAGTGATGCCTTCAGGTAGCTGCCGTAGCGGGCCGTGGCCAGCCGCTGGTCCAGCACGGCGACGACACCCCGGTCCCCCGACGCTCGTACGAGCCGGCCGGCCCCCTGGGCCATGAGCAGTGCGGCGTGGGTGGCGGCGACCGCCATGAAGCCATTGCCGCCGTTGTCCTCGACCGCCTTCTGGCGGGCGCTCATCAGCGGGTCGTCGGGGCGCGGGAAGGGGATCTTGTCCATGACGACCAGCTGACAGCTGGGGCCCGGGACGTCCACGCCCTGCCAGAGCGACAGTGTGCCGAAGAGGCAGGTCTTCGGGTCGGCCGCGAAGTTCTTGATCAGCTCGCCGAGCGTCTCCTCGCCCTGCAGCAGGATCGGGTACTCGGGGATGCGCGAGCGCAGCTCCTCGGCGGCGAGTTGGGCGCCCCGCATCGAGGAGAACAGGCCGAGCGTGCGACCACCCGCGGACTGGATCAGATCGGTGAGTTCGTCCATCATGTCCGCGCGGTCGCCGTCCCGGGCCGGCCGCGACAGATGCTTGGCCACATAAAGAATGCCCTGCTTGGGGTAGTCGAAGGGCGAGCCGACGTCGATGCCCTTCCACTGGGGAAGATCCTCCCCCTCCGTGCCCTCCGGGGCGAGCCCCAGCGACGCTCCCACGCCATTGAAGTCGCCGCCGAGCTTGAGCGTCGCGGAGGTCAGGACGACGGAGCGGTCGGTGAAGAGCTTCTCCCTGAGCAGCCCGGACACGTTCATCGGAGCCACCCGGAGCGAAGCGCCGAAGCGGTCGTGTCGCTCGTACCAGACGACGTCCCACTCGGAGCCGTTCGTGATGCGCTCCGCCACGTCGTGCACGGACTCCACGGAGGCCAGGGCCTGCTTGCGCACCGCGTCCTCGTCCTGGACGGACTTGTCGCGCGTGGAGCCGAGTGCCGAGATCACCGTACGGGCGGCGTCACGCAGTGCCATGAGGGCGTACCCGAGGTCCTCGGGGATCTCCTCCAGGCGGCCCGGCAGCGCCAGCTCCATGAGCCGCTCGAACCCCTCGGCGGCGGTCTGGAGCTGGTCGGCGGCCTTCTCGTTGACCAGCTTCGCGGCGCGCCGGACGGCGCGGTTGACCTGCCCGGGGGTGAGCTCGCCGGTCGCCACGCCGGTGACCCGGGAGACCAGCTCATGGGCCTCGTCGACGATCAGCACCTCGTGCTGCGGGAGGACCGGCGCGCCCTCGATGGCGTCGATCGCGAGCAGCGCGTGGTTGGTGACGACGACCTCGGCGAGCTTGGCGCGCTCGCGGGCCATCTCGGCGAAGCACTCCGCTCCGTAGGCGCATTTCGTGGCGCCGAGGCACTCCCGGGACGACACGGACACCTGGCCCCAGGCGCGGTCGGAGACGCCGGGCGTGAGATCGTCGCGGTCACCGGTCTCGGTCTCGTCCGACCACTCGCGCAGCCGCAGCAGATCCTGACCCAGCTTGCTGGTGGGCGCGGCCGCCTCGAACTGGTCGAAGAGGCCCTCCTCCTCTTCCTGCGGCACACCCTCGTGCAGGCGGTGCAGACACAGATAGTTCGACCGGCCCTTGAGCATCGCGAACTCGGGGCGGCGGCGCAGCAACGGATGCAGCGCGTCGACCGTGCGCGGGAGGTCACGCTCCACGAGCTGGCGCTGCAACGCCAGGGTGGCGGTCGCCACGACCACGCGCTCCCCGTGCGCGAGCGCGGGCACCAGGTAGCCGAGCGACTTTCCGGTGCCGGTGCCCGCCTGGACCAGCAGGTGGGAGCTGTCGTCGATGGCGCCCGCGACGGCTTCGGCCATGGTCGCCTGGCCAGGGCGCTCCGTGCCGCCGACGGCGGTGACGGCAGCATGCAGGAGTTCGGGGAGTGAGGGCTGTGTCATAGCTCTGCCACCCTACGGGGCGCCACTGACAATCGGGCGATCAAGGTGGCGACGACGGACGTGATCAAGACGGGCACGGGAAGCGTGATCACGGCTGGTGGAGAGGGTTCGGCACGGTGCCGTGCACGGCGGCGTGCGGGCGCTCGGGGCGGTCACGGTAGCCGTCCAGATGCAGCCTGTTGCGGTTCAGACACAGGCGCTCGATACGGGGAGTGAGCAGGTCGAACATCTCGTAACGCTCCTTGAGCTCGGGGAAGCGCGTCTGGTGGCGGATGATCTCCGCTCGTACGAGGGACCAGAACTCATCCTCCGGAACCCCCAGTTGCTCCTCGCAGAGGGGTGCGAGATAGCGGAACACCCCTACGAAGAGCCCGGAATGGATGAACTGGGTCAGGAAGGCGGGCGGCTCGGTGAGCAGCACCCGCCGCACCTCGTCCGGCATGGAGGCATGCTCGGGCAGGGGCTCCGCGCTCACATTGACGTCGTCCACGAAGTCCTTCACCGCGAGACGGACGGGTACGTCATGGTCGTCGAAGACAACGATCGCGTTCTCTCCGTGTGGGCTGAACACAGTGCCGTACCGGTAAAGGCAGTGCAGCAGCGGCGGCAGGAGCGCTGCGAAGAGACGACGCAACCAGACCCTCGGAGCCAGCCCCGAGCGCGCGACCAGCTGCGCCGTGAAGGTACGGCCCTCCGGGTCGGTGTACAGAAGCGCGGCCAGGGTGCGGGCGCGTTCACCCGGAGCCAGGTGGCGGGAGACCGGCTCGCGCCAGATCGCTCCGAGCAGCTCCTTGTACTGATAGGGCACTTCGGGGAGGGCGTCGTAGACCGGATGTCCCACGGTCACCGAGGCGACCTCGCCGAGCAGGATCACCCCGCAGGTGTCGCGCAGGAACGGATCGGCGTCGCGCAGGCCGTGCATCCAGGCCGTGACCGCGGGAGCAGCGAGCGTCCGTTCCGTCGGAAGGCCGCGCCACACCAGGGTGTTGAGGACCGACAGCGGCAGCTTCAGGGTGTGCCGGTCCGGGCGCGAGACATTGACGAAGCTACGGATCGACTGCTGGGGCAGACGCAGATCACCGTCCGAGTGCAGCGGCACGATCGCGTCCGCGGCGACATGGGATGCGAAGAGAGGGAGCACGACGTCGTCCCACTGCCAGGGGTGCACGGGCAGATAGAGGTACGACTCCGGCGCGAGCCCCCGCGCGCGCAGCACCGCGTCGAAGGACTCCCTTGTGTCAGGGGCGAGTTCGCGCGCGTAGAGGCGTTCCGCGGTGTCGAGGGTGGCGACGCCTCGGTAGGTGGCGAGCGTGGTGTGTACCGCGATCCACGGAAGGGGCATCGCTCGGCGGCCCTCGGGCGCCCAGTCGGCGGCGTCTCGCGCGGAGAAGCCGAGGCGGCCCTTGTTGAGCACGATCCAGGGGTGCCCGGTCTGGTGGCCCTCCAGCTCCGCGTATCCCAGGTCTGCGAGCTCCTCCGCCGCCCAGGCATTGTGGTCGATGCGCGTGTCCGCGGCGAGCGTGGTGCTCAACTCTCGGATGGCATGGCCGAGCGTCGATCCGTCGAGCCCCAGCGTGCCGCGCGCACGCGTGAGGAAGCCGACCGGGTCGGTGAAGGATCGGGGCTCCGCCCCTCCCTCCGCGAGGGTGAGCGAATCGGGGTCCACGCGCCAACTGTCGTACGCGGTCCGACGCGCGCGGAAGGACAGGCTGCCGCCGGCATCGAGACGGAGGGTGTAGGGCCGGAGGGCTTGCGAGGCGTGGGCGCGGCGGCTGTCGGCCGGGGCGGGTTGCTGCTCTGGGGCCGGGACGGCGGGGGCCGGGACGGCGGGAGGCGCAGAGGCCGGGGACAGGGCTGAGGGCGCGGATGGGGCCGATGTGGCGGACGGGACCGATGCCGGGGACAGGGCGGAGCCCGGGGACAGGGCGGAGGGCGCGACCGGCGTCCGCTCCGGCTCCGGCTCCGGCTCCGGCTCCGGCTCCGGCTCCGGCTCCGGCTCCGGCTCCGGCTGGATGATCCCCTCGTACGCGAACTCGCCGATCATCTTGGCGAGCAGGCGCCGTCCGGCCTGCTCCCACCGTTCTTTCCGCAGCTCAGGAGGGTCGTACAGGGTGGGCAGCGGTTCGGAGGCCGGGGTGGGGGACGAATTCGGCACGGGGACTCCTCGGCAGGGAACCGGATCGAGGCGAGCGGTGTACTAAAAGTGATGGCGCTACAACAGATCGCGCAGGGCCCGGTCTCGGACCATGAGGGCTGCCCGTTTGTCGGGCAGATCGACCTCGGCGGAGAACCGGAAGCCGGCGCTCAGGAAGGCGGATACGGAGGGGGTGTTGCGCAGGTCGGGTTCAGCGACGACACGAGCGCATGAGGGGCGCTGGTCCAGTACGTGGTCGGCGACGGCTCTGAGCAGAGTGGAGCCGAGACCTCGCCCACGGTCGGCGACACCGCCGATGAGGAGGTGAATTCCGGTGTCGTGCGGTCGGGCGGGGTAGTGCCGAGCCAGGAGATCGAGGTCCGCGCGGTAGATCTCCCAGTAACTCATCGGCGTGCCGTCCAGCACTCCGAGGCAAGGAACGCTGCGTCCGTCCCCGTCGAGTTGGCGGCGCAGATGCTCCTCCGCCACGGACTCGGGCCCCGCCAGTCCCCAGAATTCCGCGACGGTGGGGTCGTTCATCCAGCGGGTGATCAGCGGGAGATCGCGTGCGATGCGCACGGGCACCAGGTGGAAGACCCCCACGGCCGTGGTGGTCGGCCCCCAGCCGCCGACTCGGTCGAGCAGGTCGTCGGCGGCCGGCCCCCTGCCCGGTGCCTCGGCTTCCTCGGCGAAGAGCGCGATCAGCTCTTCGGGGAGGCGCAGGTCGAGGGTGTCCTCGCTGTCCGTGCTCGCACCGGAGCCCGAACCGGGGCCAGAAGCGGGACCCGGACGGGGCCCCGAGTCGGTGCCGAGTTCGGAGGTGGGGGCGGTACCGGCGTCGGTGCTCGCATCGGTGGGAGGCACGGCGACGCTCCTCTCAGGAGACGGGGTGGGTCATGTTCCTCAGGAATGAAGGGGGTTGGCGATGGTGACGTAGACGGACTGGGTGTCGACGGGTCCGACGAGTTCGTCGAGGCCGTGCAGCCGGGTGAGGAGGTTGGCCTTGCAGCGCAGGACGGGTGAGTCGAGCAGATGGGCGGGCAGGGGCGTACGCAACCGAGCCGGGCCGGTGGCCACGTCGGCGAGGAAGCGGCGGAAGGCGGCGATCAGCAGTTGTTCGTCGGCGAGGCGTTGGGAGCCGAACGCGCCGACGAGCCCGAGCACGTTGTTGATGGCGAGGTAGTAGGCGAAGCGTTCGTCGGTGACCTCGTCCGAGACGAACGTGTCACTCTGTTCGCCGATGCCGGGCAGCCGGGCGTCGAGTTCCGCGCGCCGTGACTCGCGGAAGTAGTAGCCCTGGTTGTCCCGGTACCGGGCCCCCTTGGGCCAACCCTCGGGATCCAGCAGGAGCAGGGTGTTCTGCTGGTGGGCTTCCAGCGCGATGCCCGCCTCGCTGTCCAGCCACAGCACGGGGCGTACGACCTGCTCCAGATAGCGCAGGAACCACTCGGTGGCGACGGCGCCGCGCGGGCGGCCGGTGTGTCCGGCGAGGCGCGTGACGATCTCGGTGAGCCGGGACCGCATAAGGGGCCGCCCCTGTACCGGATTCTCCGCGCCGGGCTGGGCGTGCGGCCGCGGCGAGACCAGTCCCGCGACGCAGCCGACGTCGTCCGTCGGGCCGAACGGGTTGTGCCGGATCATCACGTCGAGCCCGGCCAGCGGGCTGCCGTCCGAGCCGTTGACGGCTAGCCAGGCAGGGTCGCGGACGATGTCGAAGCCCGGGTGGGCTGCCTGCCACTGCTTGAACAGGCCGCCGCGCAGCAGACGATGGACCTCCACACCGCGGTGAAGTTCCTTGCGGAGGTTCTCACGACGGGAGTTGGTGATGCGCAGGCCCAGCGACAGCTTCAGCATCGCGGGAGCGCCGGAGCGGTAGACGGTGCGGACCGAGGAGGTGGGGTGCCATGGAGAGCCCTGCGGGCCGAGGTCCTGGAGCAGCCCGGCGTCCAGCAGGGCCGCGGTATCGCGACGGTGCCGGACCTCGCGCATCTGCCAGGGGTGCAGCGGCAGGGTGGCGTATCCGTCGGGCAACGACAACCCCGCGCCGGCCAGCCGCGTGGTCAGTTGCTCCGCCGGGACGAGACGGCCGCGCTCCGTCCATGCCGAGTCGGCCGCCAGCACCGAGGGGGCGACCGCCATCCAGTGCAGGGGGAAGGAGCCGCGCAACTCGGGTGAGTACAGGCGGGCTTCGGCCTCGGAGAGCCCCTCCCGGCCCTTCGGTGTGGGGTGCAGCGGGTGCCCGAGCAGGAGCGACTGTTCGGCGGTGAGAAAGAGGTCGGGCTCGTCGGCGGAGTGTTCTCTCCGGTGGCGGATGAATACGGCGGTGCGCCGCACGGAGTCGGCGACGCGCCCGACGAGGTCGGCACCCTCACCGGCCGGGCTGTGCGACGCCTGCGGGGCAATGGTCGTGGCCGCCGGGTCCACAGCCGTGGCTGCCGATGGTCCGGTCGCCGCTTGCCGCGCGAGCAGTGCCGCCACCGTGACCGCGTCGGCGGGCGGTGCCTCGTCCGGGGCGTCGGCGAGGTAGGGGAGGCCGAAGCGGTGCCAGCCGGAGGAGGACCAGTAGTGGACGGGGGCCACGAGGGTCGTGCCGCTGGCGGGGAGGGGGATGCGGAGGGTGCCGTCGTCGGGGGCGGGCAGGTTGTTCTCCCGTACCCAGCAGCGCAGCAGGTTCTCGACGGCCGCCGCCTGGGCCGCGGTCTGTGCGTCGGGATGCTCCAGCAGGTCGGCGGTGGCGCCGCGCAGCCGCTCGGACACCCGGACCCCTTCCTTCTGCCGGGGGACCGATTCGACCCCCGTCACGAACGGGGTCTGCGTGCCGCCGGCCGCTCGCTCATGGGTGTGGGGACGGCCGTCGGGTACGGGGCTGGCGTTCACGAGGGTTCCTTGGGGGGCGTTCGGGCTCGTGCGGCGACGAACCGGGGCGGTACTGGCGTGCGTGGGGCTTTGGCGTTCCTGGTTGGTTCGGTGGGGGTGGAAGTAGTGGTTCGCGTGAGGGTGGAAGGAGTGGTTTGAGTGGAGGTGGAAGGGGTGGTTCGGGTGTGGGTGGAAGTAGTGGTTCGGGTCGAGCGGGTGGGTGGAGGTCGCGATGAGGGATCTGGACTGCCGGGGAGACGAACGCGTGTCCAGGCGGGGCGCCTCGGGTCGGGCTGTGCCGCCTGAGCGCGAGTGCGGTCCCGCAGCTCCGGCGTCGTACGACGCCCACCGCGGTCGTCGCACCGACCGACGCTCCTCGATCACTGCGTGGTCGCCCGGCGATCGCGGCACTACGGCGTCCGGCCGCGCCCCGGCCGGGGTACGTCACCGCGGGGCCCACCCCCGCCACGCTGCCCGCCTTCTCTGCTTTCGCCCTCGGCACCACGAGCCCGGCCTCCGCCGCTCCCCCGGTCTCCGGCCGCCACCGCCGCTACCGCGTCCGCGAGCCGGTCGAGCACCGCGGTCGCCTGTTCGTCGGTGATGGTCAGAGGGGGGAGAAGGCGCACCACGCTGGCATGGCGGCCGCCCAGTTCGACGATCAAGCCCCGGCGGAGGCACTCGCGTTGGACGGCGGTGGCGAGTTCGGGGGCGGCGGGTGGGGGGCTGTCGGGCGCGGGATGCGGGGTCGCTTCGAGGTCGACGAGTTCGACACCGATCATCAGGCCCCGGCCGCGTACGTCGCCGATGCAGGGGAACGCGTCGGCGAGTGTGCGGAGTTGGGCCAGCATGCGGGCGCCCAGGGTTCCGGCGCGCTCGGCGAGACGGTTCTCTCGGACGAATGCGAGGGTCGCGGTGCCCGCGGCCATGGCGAGTTGGTTGCCGCGGAACGTGCCCGCGTGGGCGCCGGGTTCCCAGACGTCGAGGTCGTCGCGGTAGACGACCACGGCCAGGGGCAGGCTGCCGCCGATGGCCTTGGAAAGGACCATCACGTCCGGTGTGATGCCGCTGTGTTCCACGGCCCAGAAGGCGCCGGTCCGGCCGACCCCGGTCTGGACCTCGTCCGCGATCAGGGGGATGTCCCGTGCCGCCGTGATCTCGCGCATCCTGCGCATCCAGGCATCGGGGGCGGGAATCACGCCGCCCTCGCCCTGGACGGGTTCGAGGATCATCCCAGCGGGGTGCGGCACGCCCGATTTGCCGTCGTCGAGGACCGACTCGGTCCAGTGCGCGGCGAGTTCGGCGCCCCGGGCGCCGCCGACACCGAACGGACAGCGGTAGTCCTGCGGATAGGGGAGGCGCGCGACGCGCACCTGCGTCGCGCCCCCGGATGCTTCCAGCGCCCCGGCGGTCATCCCGTGGTACGCGCCGGTGAACGCGAGCAGCCCCGTACGCCCGGTCGCCGCGCGCACCAGCTTGAACGCGGCCTCGACGGCGTCCGTCCCGGCGGGTCCGCAGAACTGGACCCGCGCGCGGGCGGCGAACTCCGGCGGCAGCGTGCGGAACAACTCGGTGGTGAAGGCGTCCTTCACTGGCGTGGCGAGGTCCAGGACATGCAGGGGCGCCCCCGAGTCGAGGACCTTTCTGATCGCCTCCAGGACCACTGGATGGTTGTGTCCGAGGGCCAAAGTCCCGGCGCCCGAAAGGCAGTCGAGATAGCGGCGCCCGTCGGCGCCTTCGATCGTCAGCCCGCGCGCCCGCACGGGAACGATCGGAAGGGCCCGCGCATAGGTGCGTGCTGCCGACTCGCGCGCCGACTGGCGCCGCAGAATCCCCTCGTGCGCCGCGCGCGCCCCCTCGGGCGCTCCGGACGCGCCCTCCCGCGCTCCCTCGTCACTCCCCCGCGCTCCCTCGGCACCCCCGGGCGCCCCCACCGGCACCACCGCAGACTCGGTCACGGCCACGACTACAGATCCTCCCGCTGTCCCGAGGCGAGTTGGCAGGGGGCTCTGAACGCAGGCAGCAGGCCCCCCGTACGTACCAACGACGCCGCGCGCGCGGGGAAGCGGGTGAGTCGAAGATCCTTGCCGTGACGGAACCGTTGCCGTTCCGTCGGCTGTCCCCCACAGCGACCGCATAGTCTTTGATGCCGTTCAGCCGTGCCGGAGGAACCGCTCGGACGCACCGGCTGATCAGCGCCGACCGGCGCCCGCGGTGCCGCACCACGGGAGTTCGGCTCGGCGCATCCGTACAAGGCTGCACGTTCCGACGGCGCACAAACGCCTAGGAACGCGTAGGAAACGCGTACGAACGCGCAGACACCGCACCACCCGCAGCACACAGTTCCCATACGCCCAGGGGGAGTTACACCATGCGATCCATACGCCCGCCCTTCGCCGCTCGTCGAGGGAGGAGCGCGCGCCGCAGAACGTCCCCCGTGCTGGCCGCCGTCGGCCTCACCGCGGCCCTCGCGCTGACCGCCACCGCCTGCAACTCGGGCGACGAAAAGGCGAGTGGCGAGGCCACCGCGTCGGCCACCCAGAGCGGCGACGACAAGATCAAGATTCCGAACGACATCAAGAACAAGCTCAAGCAGCACGGCATCGACATCGACAAGTGGAAGAACGGCGCCTGGAAGAACTGGGACAAGGACGACTGGCTGCGCGAGGCCGACGATTACATCAACCCGATCATCAAGGGGCTGTGGGACCCGGACCGGATGCGCGGCGCCGACGACCCGGACAAGAACAAGGGCGTCGACGACAACGACCTCTCCGGTGACCAGGGCGTCACCGACCCGGACCCGGCCCCCGTGACCGCGCAGGCCGTGCAGACCGCGTACCACGACAAGGTGCCCGAGGCCGGCAAGGTGTTCTTCGACTCCCCCGAGGGCACCATGGTCTGCTCGGCGACGGTGGTCGAGGACCCGGCACACCCGGGCAAGTCCAACCTCGTGTGGACGGCGGGCCACTGTGTACACGCCGGCAAGAAGGGCGGCTGGTACCGCAACATCGCCTTCGTGCCCTCGTACAACGACTCCGGCAAGACGGCCGCCCAGCTGGAGAAGGCCACCCGTCAGGAGGTCGCTCCGTACGGTGTCTGGTGGAGCGACTGGGCGCAGACCTCTGACCAGTGGATCGAGCAGGGCGGCTCCACGGGCGGCCAGGGAGCCCCGTACGACTTCGCGGTGCTGCACGTGACCCCGGAGAAGGGCGGCAACGGCAAGTCCCTGGAGGAGACGGTCGGTTCGGCCCTCCCGGTGAACTTCAACGCACCGGCCGTGCCGAAGGTGTCGAGCATCACGGCGACGGGCTACCCGGCCGCGGCGCCCTTCGACGGCCAGAAGCTGTTCCAGTGCACGGACAAGCCGGGACGGTTGTCGGTCGCGCAGTCCGACCCCACCATGTACCGCATCGGGTGCACCATGACCGGCGGTTCGTCCGGCGGTGGCTGGGTGGCCACTGGCTCGGACGGCAAGCCCGCTCTGGTGTCCAACACCTCAATCGGGCCGGTCAAGTTCGGCTGGCTCGCGGGCCCGCGTCTGGGTGGCGTGGCCAAGGGTGTGTACGACTCGGTGAGCAAGAAGTTCGCCGGTCAGTGACCGGGCAGTGACGCGTACGACGTCAGGACGTAGACGCGTACGACGTAACGACGTAACGACGTAACGACGTAACGACGTAACAGGGTACGGACGGACGGCGATGGGCCTGCTCGGGAAGCGGGCGCACAGGTGAGGCCTGCTCGGGAAGCCGGCGCGCATACGGTGAGATCTGCTCGGGAAACCGGCGCGCACGGCGTCTGGGCGCAGAGAGCCCGCGCTCAGGAACCTTCACCGGCCCACCGCCGTTCGTCCCCCATCACGCAACCACGCAGGCACAGTGGGGTGTCGCGGCCGGGCGGTTCCGCGGAGAGGCGCACACTCCACGCCTGACGGGCACATGACATAAATGCAAGGTTCCAACGGGGGTCACAGCACTATGCGTTCCTCAAGAAGGCGGCGCGCCTTCGTCGCCGCCACCGGCCTGACCGCGGTCCTCACACTGACCGCCACCGCCTGCGACTCGGGCGACGACAAAGCGAGCGGCGATTCCACCGCCTCCTCGTCGCAGAGCTCACACGACGGCGACAACAAGATCAAGATCCCGGACGACATCAAGCACAAGCTCAAGCAGCACGGCATCGATGTCGACCAGTGGCAGAAGGGCGGCTGGAAGAACTGGGACAAGGACAAGTGGCTCAGTGAGGCCAAGGACTTCGTCAATCCGGTGATCGCGGGCCTGTGGAAGCCCGAGCGGATGAAGTCCGCCAAGGAGCCGGACAAGACGATCTCGGCGAAGGACGCGGCCGCCGACCAGGGCATCAGTGACCCGGAGCCCGCGCCGGTAGAGGCCAAGGCCGAGAAGACCCCGTATCACGACTACGCCGCACCGGTCGGCAAGGTCTTCTTCGACTCCCCCGAGGGCTCGATGGTCTGCTCGGGCACGGTGGTCAAGGACGTGAACCACCCGGGCAAGTCCAACCTCGTATGGACCGCGGGCCACTGCGTGCATGCCGGCGGCAGCGGCGGCTGGTATCGCAACATCGCCTTCGTGCCCTCCTACAACGACCAGGGCAAGTCCGAGTCCGAGCTGGGCAACGCCACGGCGTCGGAGATCGCTCCCTACGGCCAGTGGTGGGCGGACTGGGCCGCCAGCTCGAACGAGTGGATCTCGGGCGGCGACGAGACGGGCGGCGCGGGCGCTCCGTACGACTACGCCGTGCTGCACGTGAAGCCGGAGCAGGGCTCCAAGTCGCTCGAGGAGACGGTCGGCAACGCGCTGGACGTCGATTTCTCCGCGCCGTCCGCCCAGGACATCAGCGCGATGGGCGCCTGGGGCTACCCGGCCGCACCGCCGTACAACGGTCTGAACATGTTCCAGTGCGTCGACAAGCCGGGCCGTCTCTCGCTGGACCCGACCCTGCCGACGATGTACCGCATCGGGTGCACCATGACCGGCGGTTCGTCCGGCGGCGGCTGGTTCCGCGTCGTCGGCGGCGAGACGAAGCTCGTCTCGAACACGTCGATCGGCCCGTCCGGCAACACCTGGCTGGCGGGACCGCAGCTGGGCAGGGGCGCCGAGGCGCTCTACAACAACATGAGCAAGGAGTACGGCGGCCGGTAGGCACTGTCCGCGCGTGGGCATGACGAAGGCCCGCCCCTTGAGAAAAGGGCGGGCCTTCGTGCGGCCCGTGCCAGGCCTTCACGCCCGTACGCCTACGACGGGCGGGCGTATGTCACTACCGGAGCGCCGGTGCCGGTTCCGGAACGTACGGCGTCAGATCCGCCGCGAGCTCCTCGTGCACCCGCACCTTGAGCAGCGTGCCCTCCGGGGTGTGCTCCTCGGAGATCACCTCGCCCTCGGTGTGGGCGCGGGCGACCAGCTTGCCGTGCGTGTACGGCACGAGCGCCTCGATCTCGACGGAGGGGCGCGGCAGCTCGTTGTCGATGAGCGCGAGCAGCTCGGCGATGCCCCGGCCCGTACGAGCCGAGATCGCGATGGAGCGCTTCTCGATCCGCATCAGGCGCTGGAGCACCAGCGGGTCGGCCGCGTCCGCCTTGTTGATCACGACGATCTCGGGGACGTGCGTAGCGCCGACGTCCCTGATCACCTCGCGCACGGCGGCCAGCTGCTCCTCCGGCGCGGGGTGCGAACCGTCCACCACGTGCAGGATCAGGTCGGAGTTGCCGACCTCCTCCATGGTGGAGCGGAACGCCTCGACCAGGTGATGCGGCAGGTGCCGTACAAAACCGACCGTGTCGGCCAGCGTGTACAGCCGCCCGCTCGGGGTCTCGGCCCGGCGCACGGTCGGGTCGAGGGTCGCGAACAGTGCGTTCTCCACGAGCACGCCCGCGCCCGTGAGGCGGTTGAGCAGGGAGGACTTGCCCGCGTTGGTGTACCCGGCGATGGCGACAGAAGGCACCTTGTTGCGTCGGCGCTCCTGGCGCTTGAGCTCGCGGCCGGTCTTCATGTCCGCGATCTCCCGGCGCATCTTCGCCATCTTCTCGCGGATACGGCGCCGGTCCGTCTCGATCTTGGTCTCACCGGGACCACGGGTGGCGAGGCCGCCGCCCTTGCCGCCGCCCATCTGACGGGACAGCGACTGACCCCAGCCTCGCAGCCTCGGCAGCATGTACTGCATCTGCGCGAGCGCGACCTGCGCCTTGCCCTCTCGGGACTTGGCGTGCTGGGCGAAGATGTCGAGGATCAGGGCCGTACGGTCGATGACCTTGACCTTGACGACGTCTTCGAGGTGGATCAGCTGGCCGGGGCTCAGCTCACCGTCGCAGATCACGGTGTCGGCACCGGTCTCCAGGACGATGTCCCGCAGCTCATTGGCCTTGCCGGATCCGATGTACGTGGCCGCGTCGGGCTTGTCGCGACGCTGGACGACGCCGTCGAGGACGAGTGCGCCCGCGGTCTCCGCGAGGGCCGCCAGCTCGGCGAGCGAGTTCTCGGCGTCCTGAATGGTTCCCGAGGTCCACACACCGACGAGCACCACGCGCTCCAGGCGCAGCTGTCGGTACTCGACCTCGGTGACGTCCTCGAGCTCGGTGGAGAGGCCGACCACACGGCGCAGGGCCGCGCGCTCGGAGCGGTCGAACTGATCGCCGTCCCGCTCTCCGTCGATCCCGTGGCTCCAGGCGACGTCCTCTTCCATCAGGGCATCGGCCCGAAGACCTTCGGGGTAGTTCTGCGCGAAGCTCTGCGCGTCCTGGGAAGGGGAAGAAGAGGAGGTCATTGGATCCTTACGTCGATGGGGAACAGCTGTGCGGCGACGGATGTCGCCTGTCACACGGAACAACGTCCGAGGCTTCCGGGAGATTCCCGGTTTCCGCCGGGCCAACCCCCAGAGGGGCCGTGCCGCCGACTCGAAGATGGTCGCACGGCACGGCCCGTCTCGTCACGTGACTTATGGAGCGCCTCTACGCGCTGGTCAGACGTCGATGAACGAGGCGGCGCGTCCTCAGACGCCCTTGCGCGCCTTCGGGGGATCGCTCTTCCAGTCCGAGTGTCCGGGCATGGGCGGTGTCTTCTCGCCGTACAGCCACGCCTTGAAGAACCCGCTCAGATCGCGACCCGCGACGGCGGACGCGAGTTCCTCGAAGTCGGCCGTCGAGGCGACGCCGTCGCGGTGGGCGCTCACCCAGGTCCGCTCCAGGCGCTCGAAAGCGGGGCGCCCGATCTCCTCGCGCAGCGCGTACAGGACGAGCGCCGCGCCGTCGTAGACGTTCGGCCGGAAGATGCTGATCTTCTGGCCGGCCTTGGGTGCCTTGGGCGCCGCGGGCGGCCCTCCGGCGGCCCGCCAGGAGTCGGACGCCCGATAGGCCGCTTTCATGCGCGCCTCCATGGGCTTGTTCGCCTTCTCCTCGGCGTACAGGGCCTCGTACCAGGTGGCGTGCCCCTCGTTGAGCCACAGGTCGGACCAGGTGCGCGGGGTGACGCTGTCGCCGAACCACTGGTGCGACAGCTCGTGCACCATGATCGACTCGACGTACCACTTCGGGTACGCGGGCTCGAGGAAGAGCTCTCTCTCGAAGAGAGAGAGCGTCTGGGTCTCCAGCTCGAAGCCCGTCTGCGCCTCGGCCATGAGCAGCCCGTAGGTCTCGAAGGGGTACGGGCCGACCTTCCCCTCCATCCAGGCGATCTGGTCGGGCGTCTTCTTGAGCCACGGTTCCAGCGTCTTGCGGTCCTTGGTGGGCACGACATCCCGTACGGGCAGCCCGTGCGGCCCGCTCCTGTGCAGCACGCTGGAGCGTCCGATGGACACCTGGGCCAGCTCGGTGGCCATGGGGTGCCTGGTGCGGTACGTCCAGGTGGTGGACCGACGGGCACGGTCCGCGCCGGCCGGCAGACCGTTGGCCACGGCCGTGTACCCGTTGGGCGCGGTGACATGGATGGTGAACATGGCCTTGTCGGAAGGGTGGTCGTTGCACGGGAAGACCAGGTGCCCGGCGTCGGCCTGGTTGGCCATCGCGAGGCCGTCCTTGGTCTGCACCCAGCCGCCTTCCTGGTCCTTGGCTGCGATCGGGTCGCTGGTGTGGTGCACGGTGATGCGCATCCAGCTGCCCGCCGGCAGCGGCGCCGCCGGCGTCACGACCAGGTCCTCCCCGGCGGTCGAGAACGTCGCGGGCGCCCCGTTGACCTCGACCGATCCCACTTTCCCGTGCGCGTAGTCGAGATTGACGCGGTCGAGCCGGGCGGACGTCACGGCGTTGATCGTGGTGACGGCCGCGAGCGGTTTGCTGTTGGTGCCGGGATAGGTGAAGGCGAGGTCGTACGACTGGACGTCGTATCCGGGGTTGCCCAGGTGCGGGAAGAGGCGGTCGCCGACCCCGAGGGGCGCGGCCGGGTTGGGGGCGCTCGCGGCGATCAGACAGACGGAGACGGCCGAGGCGAGCAGGGCGGCCCTGACGCTGCGGGTTCGGGGGCGGGGGGTCCTGGAGCGGGGGATGAGCGGCATGGACCACCGCTACCAGCGCGCACCCGTCCCGCGGCGACGACTCGCGCCCGGCCCACCCGAACGGGTCGGTGGGAAGACCATCGGGTCGACAAGGGGCTGGGGGCCTGCTCAGGGGCTTGGGGGCTTGCTCAGGGCCTGGCGACTGCTCAGGGGCTGGGGGGCCTGCTCAGAGGCTGGGGGCCTGCTCAGAGGCTGGGGGCCTGCTCAGAGGCTGGGGGCTTGTTCAGGGGCTGGGGGGCCTGCGGCGCGGTCGCCGGTGTTCCGGGGTCCGCCTAGGGAGCCGCGGTCGCCTGGTGCTGCGCCCGGGTCACGTCGTAGACCCCCGGCACGTTGCGCATCGCGCGCATCAGTCCGGGAAGGTGCGCCGCGTCCGGGAGTTGGAGCGTGTAGGTGTGGCGCACCCGCTGCTGGCTGGGGGGCTCGACGGTCGCCGAGACGATGGCGACGCCCTCCATGGCGATGGCTTCGGTGAGGTCGGCGAGCAGGTGCGGGCGCCCGAAGGACTCGGCGATCAGCGTGACCCGGCACTCGGTGGAGTCGCCCCAGCGCACGCCGACCTCCGCGCGCCCCCCGTTCTTCATGCGCGCCACTCCGGCGCACTCCACGCGGTGCACGGTCACCACTCCCCCGCGCACGACGAAGCCGGTCACTTCGTCGGGCGGTACGGGCGTACAGCAGCCCGCGAGCCGTACGGACGCGCCGGGCTGGTCGACGACGGCGTTCGCGGCGGGCCGTGCGGCGCGCGCGTCGACAGGCGGCCGGCGGGTCGCGGCGGGCTCCTCGGGGGGCTCCGAGGGCTCGGTGCCACCGGGTGAGGGGTGGGCGGCGATCCAGCGTTGGATGGCGATCCGCGCGGCGGCTGTGTGCGCATGCTCCAGCCACTCTCTGGAGGGCTCGGAGGCGGGGTCCTGCCCCATGAGGAGCTGGACGGTGTCGCCGTCCCGCAGAACCGTGCTCAGCGTCGCCAGGCGGCCGTTCACCCGTGCGCCGATGCAGGCGTGCGCGTCTTCGCCGTACTGCGCGTACGCCGCGTCCACGCAGCTGGCGCCCTCGGGGAGGCCCAACGAGCCGCCGTCGGCGCGGAAGACGGTGATCTCGCGGTCCTGGGCGAGGTCCTCGCGCAGCGTGGACCAGAACGTGTCCGGATCCGGCGCGCCCTCCTGCCAGTCGAGAAGCCGGGAGAGCCAGCCGGGGCGGGTGGGGTCGGCGCGCTCGCCATCGAAGGGGCGCGCACCGTCGAGAGCGCGCCCCCCGTCGCCGTCCGTCTGCTCCTCCGAGGGAGCAGCGTAGGGATTGCCGAGTGCGATGACCCCGGCCTCGGCGACCTTGTGCATCTGGTGGGTGCGGATGAGGACTTCGGCGACCTCACCGTCGCCGCGTGCGACGGCCGTGTGCAGCGACTGGTACAGGTTGAACTTGGGGACGGCGATGAAGTCCTTGAACTCCGAGACCACCGGTGTGAGACAGGTGTGCAGTTCGCCGAGGACTCCGTAGCAGTCGGCGTCCTCGTTCACCAGCACCAGGAGCCGTCCGAAGTCGGCGCCGCGCAGGGGGCCACGCTTGCGTGACACGCGGTGCACGGAGACGAAGTGCCGTGGCCTTATGAGGACTTCGGCCTGGATCCCGGAGTCGCGCAGGACCGTGCGCACGTCCTCGGCGATCTCCGCGAGCGGGTCGTCGGCGCGCGCCGCGTTGTCGGCGATCAGCTCCCTGGTGTGCTCGTACTCCTCCGGGTGCAGGATCGCGAAGACGAGGTCTTCCAGTTCGGTCTTGAGTGCCTGGACGCCGAGCCGCTCGGCGAGCGGGATCAGTACGTCCCGGGTCACCTTGGCGATACGCGCCTGTTTCTCGGGGCGCATGACGCCGAGGGTCCGCATATTGTGCAGCCGGTCCGCGAGTTTGATCGACATCACGCGGACGTCGTTGCCGGTCGCCACCAGCATCTTGCGGAACGTTTCGGGCTCGGCGGCGGCCCCGTAGTCGACCTTCTCCAGCTTGGTGACGCCGTCGACCAGGTAGCAGACCTCGTCGCCGAACTCCTTTCGCACCTGATCGAGCGTCACTTCCGTGTCCTCGACGGTGTCGTGAAGCAAGGAGGCGGTCAATGTCGTGGTCTCCGCACCGAGTTCGGCGAGGATCAGCGTCACCGCGAGCGGGTGCGTGATGTACGGCTCGCCGCTCTTGCGCATCTGGCCGCGGTGCGAGGACTCGGCCAGGACGTACGCCCGGCGCAGTGGCTCGAGGTCCGCGTCGGGGTGGTGGGCGCGGTGGGCCTCGGCCACGTGGCCGATCGCGTCGGGCAGCCGGTCGCGTGCCGCGGGGCCGAGCAGCGCGGCCCGGCCCAGCCGGCGCAGATCGATCCGGGGGCGGCTCTTCCTGCGGTGCGATGGGGGTACCCCCTGCTCGAGCGAAGCCGAGAGCTTGGGGGAGGGCGTTGCGGGGCCTGGCGTCGCGGGATTCGTCGCCTCCGCACTCATGGGCACCTCCGGCTGCGTAGACCGGCGGACGGGTGCCCCATGGCGTACACGGCTCAGGGGATGGCGTCGATCCCCCGTCCGGACCGGTGCTTGATGCTACCGAGCCCACCACGCCCGGTTGACCGCCTCTCGCCGAGCGTGAAACGGATCACCCATTCGAGCGAAGGTTCAGGGGTTTACGGTTTCGAACTTTTGGAAGAGGCGGGAGGCGTGGTGCCGGTCCGCATGGGCTGGGCGATGCAGGGCATCGGCCTCCCGCGGCGCCACGTCGGCCACTTGGGGGCCTGTTCGCGGCGTCGCGCCCGTGAAGGTGGGCGCGCCGGACCTGACG
Source organism: Streptomyces sp. NPDC058246 (assembly GCF_042881985.1). Lineage (NCBI taxonomy): Bacteria > Bacillati > Actinomycetota > Actinomycetes > Kitasatosporales > Streptomycetaceae > Streptomyces > Streptomyces sp. NPDC058246. Next base: position 349,900 of record NZ_JBHVWZ010000005.1, read on the forward strand.
GAGTCTCAGCGGTGTACGACTGTCGGGCCTCGGGGGCCTCAGTGGCGTACGACTGTCTGCTGTTGAGCGTGCGTCAGTTCTTGCTGCGGTGTGGCTGAGCCCTTCCCCAGGCTGCCGACAGGCGTGACCCCCGAAGGCTCAGCACCGAACGACGGCCGAAACCCGCACGGGCTCAGCACCAGACGACAGCCGAAACCCGCACAGGCTCAGCACCGAACGTCAGCCGAAACCCGCACAGGCTCCGCACCACGCGACAGTCGAGCCCAACGAGCACCAGCGGCCAACGAGCACCAGCGGCCAACGGCGGTTCAACTCCACGGATGCTTCAGCAGTCCCCGGCTGTCGAGCCCGCCGGGGTTCAGCGCTGTGCCGCTTCGAGCCAGTCCGCGTCGATCTCGCCCTCGGCGACGATCACCGCGGGGCCCGTCATCTCGATCTCGCCGTCCGGGTGCTCGGTGATCAGCAGGCGTCCGCCGGGTACGTCGACGGTGTACGTCACCGGGGTCCCGGTGACGGCCGGGTCGGCGCCGTCGCGGCGGGCCGCGGCGACGGCCACGGCGCACGCGCCCGTGCCGCACGAGCGGGTCTCCCCGGCGCCGCGCTCGTGGACGCGCAGGGCGACGTGGCGCGGGCCGCGGTCGACCACGAACTCGACGTTGACCCCGTCCGGGTAGGCCGACGCCGGGGTGAACGGGGGCGGCGCGAGCAGGTCGCCCGCCTGCGCGAGGTCGTCGACGAAGGCGACGGCGTGCGGGTTGCCCATGTTCACGTTGCGTGCGGGCCAGCTGTGCTCGCCGACGCTCACCGTGACGTCCCCTTCGGGGAAGAGCGCCTTGCCCATGGCGCCGGTGACGTCTCCGTCCTTGGCAATGTGCATGGACTTCACGCCCCCGCGCGTGGCGACCGCGATGTCCCCTTCGGCCACATAACCGGCACGCTGGAGGTAGCGCGCGAACACACGCACTCCGTTGCCGCACATCTCCGCGATCGAGCCGTCGCCGTTGCGGTAGTCCATGAACCACTCCGCCTCGGCCGCCATCTCCTGGGCCTCGGGGTGCGCGGCGGACCGTACGACATGCAGCAGTCCGTCACCGCCGATGCCCGCGCGGCGGTCGCACAGGGCGGCGACGGCGGCCGGGGGCAGGTCGACGGCGTTCTCCGGGTCGGGGATGATCACGAAGTCGTTCTCGGTCCCGTGGCCCTTGAGGAAGGCGATTCGCGTGCTCATTCCTCGATCGTACGGGGTCGGTACGACACTCCCGCCGACGCGGCGGCGTCAGAGAGCACGGGACGCAGAGGGCACACAGCGACGTCAGAACACCGGGCCGTCCATGCCCTGAGTCACCGCCTCCGGGCCACTTCGTGGGGCTGACCCACGGAGAGGGACCGTCGCGCCGGCTTACGGCGAGGCTCTGGCGCTGCCCCCACAGCAAGGAGGGCAGCCGCCCGGCGCCGCGTCGTCAGCGCAGCCGCGCCACGCGCCACACCGCGAGCACCGTCACCGCCGCGACGACCACGACGTACGCGATCACCACCCGCCAGTCAGGGCGACGGCCCGAGCCACGCTGCGGGAAGCCCGGCCAGGTGTAGCCGACCCGGCGGGCGGCCATCATGCCCCAGCCCGCGGCGCACGAGCAGATCAGCAGGCCGAGCATGGCGACGACCGCGCCGCCGTCGCCGAACTCGAAGGCCAGCGGGAAGGCGAACATCAGGGAGCCGATCGCGGCCAGCGTCACGATGGGCGCGAGCTGCCAGATGCGCAGCCGACGCTGCGGGCGCAGCTCGACCTCGACCTCGGGCCCCGGGGACATCTCTCCGGGCTCGGGACCGTCGGCGGTCACCCCGCCCGGGGTGTCCTCGGGCCCGTCGGAGCTCAGCCGGGCGCCGTCCGGGTCCATGCCCAGGGGCTCGCCGTCCGGGTCGACGCCCAGGCGGTCGCCATCCGGGGCGATGCCCGGACGATCTCCGTCCGGATCGGCATCGTGCTCGGTGTCTCGTGCGGTGTCGCGAGGGCCGGCCTCCATCGCCACGCGCCCTCCCAACTCGGACTTCATCTGGTCGATCGAAGCTCGATGATGGCACGGCGTCAGAGGCCCGGATGACGGCCGGAGCGTCCCGATGCCATGACGTGATCAGGCTGTGACCGGTCGTTCGACCAACGCCAGTGCGAGCTCGGGGAGTTCTGTGAGATCCGCCGCAGCCCCACTGAGCCAATGCACCCGCGGGTCGCGCCGGAACCACGAATCCTGACGGCGCGCGAAGCGCTTGGTGGCGCGCACGGTCTCCGCGCGCGCCTCTTCCTCGGTGGACTCCCCCGCGAGCGCCGCGAGCACCTGCTGGTACCCGAGCGCGCGCGACGCCGTGCGCCCCTCCCGCAAGCCCCGCGCCTCCAGCGCGCGCACTTCGTCGACGAGTCCCACCTCCCACATCCGGTCGACCCTGCGTGCGATGCGCTCGTCGAGCTCGGGCCGCGCCACGTCGACACCGATCTGCAGGGTGTCGTAGACCGAGTCGTGGCCCGGGAGGTTGGCGGTGAAGGGCTGGCCGGTGATCTCGATGACCTCGAGGGCGCGGACGATGCGGCGGCCGTTGCTGGGCAGGATCGCGAGGGCGGCCTCGGGGTCCGCCGCGGCCAGACGGGCGTGCAGCGCGCCGGGGCCGCGCAGGGTGAGTTCCTCCTCCAGGCGGGCCCGTACCTCGGGGTCGGTGCCGGGGAACTCCAGGTGGTCGACGGCCCCGCGGATGTACAGCCCGGAGCCGCCCACCAGGATCGGCCAGCGGCCCTCGGCGAGCAGCGCGTCGATACGGGCGCGGGCGAGCCGCTGGTACTCGGCGACGCTGGCCGCGACCGTGACGTCCCAGATGTCCAGGAGGTGGTGCGGGATCCCGCCCCGCTCCTCGGGCGTCAGCTTGGCGGTACCGATGTCCATCCCTCGGTACAACTGCATCGAGTCGGCGTTGACGACCTCGCCTCCGAGACGTTGGGCGAGGAAAACGCCCAGATCGGACTTTCCTGCCGCGGTCGGTCCGACGACGGCGATGACCCGGGGGGCGGGGGGTGCGCTACTCACCGTCCCAGTCTCGCAAACGTCACGACCTCTCCTCGAACGAGCTACGTGACGCCACGGATCCGGGGTCGTTGCCTGTTGCGAGGTTCCAGCCGCCGGTTTTCGAGGACCGGTGACCCGGGCGACGCAATGGGACGCACCGGGCGACGCGGGATTTCGCCCTCACGAGTAACGTATGGAGTGGATATGGGCGTTTTTGCACGACTTCTCCGGAGGTCGAAGGCTACGGAGGAGGCGTCAACCGCCGAGGCACAGGCCGAGACACTGACGGCCGAGCCCGAGGCGGAGGTGGCGGAAGAGGCGAAGGGCGCGTCCGAGACCGGGGGCGAGGCGACGGCGGAGGAGACCGCCGAGGCCACCCCCGCGGAGGACGTCGAGATCCCCCAGCAGCAGACCGCCGAGCAGGCCGCCGACAGCGACGCCGGCGAGGGCGCCCGCAAGTAACTGTCCCGTGAGGGAGGGCGAACCATGCGTCTCATGGACAATTTGAAAGCCAAGCTGGCGCCTGCCAAGGACAAGGTCTCGGACCTCGCGCAGCAGCACGGGGACAAGGTGAGTCACGGTCTCGACAAGGCCGCGAAGGTGGTCGACGAGAAGACCAAGCACAAGTACAGCGACAAGATCCAGACGGGCACGGGCAAGGCGAAGGACGCCATGGACCGCCTCGCGCACAAGGATGACGGCGCCTCCCCTCCGCCGGACATGCCCACCCCGCCTCCGGCATCCTGAGCACAGCGCACGGCGGACGGCCGCGGAGCACCCAGGGCTCCCGGCCGTCCGCCGTGTTCCGGCCCGGCCGTCGCGACCTCAGGGGCCCGGTCCGCGCTCGTGGAGCGCGTTCACGACCGTGCAACCCCGGCGCGCAACCTCTGAAAGGGCAAGGGCCACCACTGCCGCTGAGTACGGCAAGCCGCCACGGCCCCTGAAAGGGCGAGGTCCGCCCAGCAGGGGCCGCGGTCACACGGTCGTACGGCCCGCAGCGCGGCAGGCCTCTCAGGAGAGCGCCTAGGACCAGGCCGCCACCAGATACCCCACCCCGTACGGCGCATCGTCGTAGAGCAGCGCGCCGCCCAGCCCCGCGTCCTCGGCCGCGCCCGCGAGAACCTGCCAGGGAGCTCGCCCGGAGACCTTCAGCTCATACGCCAACTCGGCGTCCAGCGCCTTGAGGGCCGGCACGTCCGCCGCGCCCAGCGCACGCGCGACCTCCGCGTCGAAATCCACCGCGCGCTCGTCGAGATACCCGGGCGCCTTGAGCGTCCGGCACGCGCTGGCGTCGCCCATCACCAGCAGTGCCACCCTCGCGGCCCGCCCGCCGATGTCCCTTCCGACTTGGATACACCGCTCGGCCTCAAGAGGTTCCCCCACGCCGAGCCCCTCGACAGGGGCGTCGGACCAGCCCGTACGTTCCAGGAGCCATGCCGCGACGGCGAGCGAGGGCGGAAGCTCACGATCCGCAACCCCGTGGCCCGGGACGCCCGCCCCGAGACCGAGGGCTACGGCGAGATCGACCCCGAACCCGCGGAACGAGCCCCGCGTGCCCTCCGGGTGAGGCCCGCGCCCGGACTGCTCCGCGGGGCCCACGACCACCAGCAGGTCGGGGCGGGAGGCCGCGAGCACACCCAGCGCGTCCGTGCACGCCGCCCGCGCGGCATCCAGTTCGGGCGCCGCGCCGGCGGCGACGTCCGGCACGAGCAGCGGCGGACAGGGGCAGACTGCGGCGGCTACAAGCATGATCGGCAGCGTAACGCGCTCAGTAGGTGATCTGCCCCGAATCCCACTCCAGCTCGGTGAGCATGAAGTGGTACGTGAACACGCCGCCGGACGAGCCGTCGCCGACAAGCATCCAGCCGTCGCCGGTGCGGTAGCGCCGCATCCGTACCGGATACATCGGGTGCTTCGGCCGGTACAGCCGCACGAACTCCCCGAACCGTGCCATGGCCTCCTCGTGCGTGCCGTCGACCGTCGCCATCAGTTCGTACTGTCTGCGGTACGGCCCCTCACCAGGTGGCTTGTCCAGCAGCAGTGCCCATCGAGCCATCCGCCCCTCCCCCGTCGTCACCGCTCGCGGTCAGTCGAGGCCGCAGCCGCTCCCCGTGGCGACCGGCAGCGGCTCCGGAACCCCGATCTTCGGCAGTCCCAGCAGGACGCCCGCCGGCTTCGCCGCCTCGGCGGCGTTGCGCTTCTCCCAGGCGTCTCCCGCGCGCGTGCGGCGCACGTTCAGGACGGCGCCCTCGGCGAGCAGGTGGTGCGGGGCGGCGTACGTGATCTCGACGGTGACCACGTCACCGGGGCGGACCTCTTCGTCGGGCTTGGTGAAGTGGACCAGGCGGTTGTCGGGGGCGCGGCCGGAGAGGCGGTGCGTGGCGCCGTCCTTGCGGCCCTCGCCCTCGGCGACCATCAGCTCCAGGGTGCGGCCGACCTGCTTCTTGTTCTCGTCCCAGGAGATCTCCTCCTGGAGGGCGACGAGACGCTCGTAGCGTGCCTGGACGACCTCCTTGGGGATCTGCCCCTCCATGGTGGCCGCCGGGGTCCCGGGGCGCTTGGAGTACTGGAACGTGAACGCTTGTGCGAAGCGCGCCTCGCGGACCGCGTGCAGGGTCTGCTCGAAGTCCTCCTCGGTCTCGCCGGGGAAGCCCACGATGATGTCGGTGGTGATCGCCGCGTGCGGGATGGCGGCCCGCACCTTCTCGATGATCCCCAGGTAGCGGTCCTGGCGGTACGAGCGGCGCATCGCCTTCAGGACCGTGTCCGAGCCGGACTGCATCGGCATGTGCAGCTGCGGCATCACGTTCGGCGTCTCGGCCATGGCGGCGATCACGTCGTCGGTGAAGTCGCGCGGGTGCGGCGAGGTGAAGCGCACGCGCTCCAGGCCCTCGATCTGCCCGCAGGCCCGCAGCAGCTTGCTGAAGGCCTCGCGGTCGCCGATGTCGCTCCCGTAGGCGTTGACGTTCTGCCCGAGCAGCGTGATCTCGGAGACGCCCTCGCCGACCAGGGCCTCGATCTCGGCCAGGATGTCGCCGGTCCTGCGGTCCTTCTCCTTGCCGCGCAACGCCGGGACGATGCAGAAGGTGCAGGTGTTGTTGCAGCCGACCGAGATGGAGACCCAGGCGGCGTACGCGCTCTCGCGGCGGGTCGGCAGCGTGGAGGGGAACGCCTCGAGCGACTCGGCGATCTCGACCTGCGCCTCTTCCTGGACGCGGGCGCGCTCCAGGAGGACAGGCAGCTTGCCGATGTTGTGCGTCCCGAAGACGACGTCCACCCAGGGCGCCTTCTTCACGATCGTGTCGCGGTCCTTCTGCGCGAGACAGCCGCCGACGGCGATCTGCATCCCGGGGCGCTTCGTCTTCATCGGGGCGAGGCGGCCGAGGTTGCCGTACAGCCGGTTGTCGGCGTTCTCCCTTACGGCGCAGGTGTTGAAGACGACGACGTCCGCGTCGCCGTCCGAGCCTTCGGGCGCGCGCACATAGCCGGCGTCCTCCAGGAGGCCGGAGAGCCGTTCGGAGTCATGGACGTTCATCTGGCACCCGTAAGTGCGTACTTCGTAGGTCTTGGGTTCCTGAACGTCCACTGCCTGGCTCCGGTCGCTGCTGCTCATGTGACAAGGGTAGGCGGTGCCCGGAGTACCTCCGGTCGCCCTATGCCTCAGTCGCCGTCCAGCCCTGGCGGCGGAGGATCTCCGCTACGTCCGGTGCCCGGTAGTGCTCTCCCTTCAGGACCTTGCCGTCGGCCCTGCGAGCGACCCGCCCGTCGGGGCCCAGTTTCGTCATGTTGGACCGGTGGACCTCGGCGATCACCGCGTCGAGGTCGATCCCGTGGACCAAGGCCGTGCCGTACGCCACGTACACGACGTCGGCCAGCTCGTGCGCCAGCCGGTCGAGCGGGCCGGTGACCGAGACCTCGGCGACTTCGGCTGCCTCCTCGGCGAGCAGTTCGCCGCGGTGGGCGGCGAGCTTCGGGGAGACCTCCGTCGGGGTGCTGCGGGCGTCGAGGCCGAAGGCGAGGTGGAACTCGCGGACGAGGGAGGCGGGAGAAGGGACCGGCTGGGCGGAAGCAGGGACAGGCCGGGCCGGAGAGGGCACAGGCTGGGCAGGAGCAGGGACCTGAGAAGCCGAAGAGGGGACAGGCTGGGCGGAAGCAGGAACCTGAGAAGCGGGAGAGGGCTGCATCCGGCGAGCCTATCGACCGGATTCCGGTGACCCCGTCGACCGAGTTCCGCCGGGTCTGCGGACCGGTTTGTGGCAACCCCGTCGACCGGGTGCCTTCGACGCTCCCAGCCCCGATGGCGTCCCCTGGCGAGCCCGGCCCTGGTCAGGACTGCGCCCGGCTGGCAGGATCGCGCGCATGTTCCTGGCACTCCCCCGTATCGGCCGGCGTCGCGCGCTGCTCGGCTCGGCGGCCGCCTTCGCGGTCTTCGGGCTGCTGCTGTGGTGGCTGCTGCCGCTGGGCGAGGAGTCCCCGAGCGGAACGATCACGTTCAGCACGGGCACGCCGACCGGGGTCTATCAGAAGTACGGCATGCTCCTTAAGGGCGTGGTCGCCAAGGACATCCCGCGCCTGGACGTACGGCTGCTCAACAGTGACGGATCGCAGGAGAACGTCCGGCGCGTGGCCACGGGGAAGGCCGACTACACCATCGCCGCGGCCGACGCGGTGGAGACGTACATCCTGGAGAACAAGCCGGGAGCGGGCCGGCTGCGCGGCTGTTCCCGGCTCTACGACGACTATGTGCACCTGGTCGTCCCGCGCTCGTCGTCCGTGCGGTCCGTCGCGGATCTGAAGGGCAAGAAGGTCGCGGTGGGACCGAGCGGTTCCGGGGTGCGGTTGATAGCGAACCATGTCCTCCAGGCGGCCGGACTGGACCCCGCCGACGACATCGAGCCGCGGGCCGACGGCATCGCGACCATGCCCGAGCTGCTCGAACAGCACAAGATCGACGCGTTCTTCTGGTCGGGCGGCCTGCCGACGAGCGCGGTGCTGGAGCTTTCGAAGAGCTACGACATCAGGCTGGTGCCGATCGGCAGCGACCTCATCAAGAAGCTGCACGAGCAGGGTGGCGCCTCCCGCTACTACCGGGCCGCGGTGATGCCCGCCGACGCCTATCCCAGGGCACAGCGCGGCTCGTCCGTGCAGACCCTGGCTGTGGCCAACTACCTGATCACGCGCGAGGACGCGGACGCGAAGCTCACCGAGCAGCTCACCCGCACGGTGATCGCCAGCCGCGACCACATCGGCGCCCAGGTGCACGCCGCACAGCTGGTGGACCTGCGCACGGCCATCTACACGGATCCGCTGCCGCTGCACGAGGGCGCGCGACGCTACTACCGGTCGATCAAGCCGTAACGGCACACGGGTCCCGGGAGGCACGCACCCGCTGCCCAGCCAGAGCGGCGCACCCGTCCCGGACCGCCCCTCGTCATCAAGCTCAAGGGGCACGCCCTGTCCAGCCAAAACGGCATACCCGTCCCGGACGGCCCCTCGTCATCAAGCTCAAGGGGCACCCCGCTGCCCGGACAGCGGCATCCCTGTCCCCCGCAAGGGCCCTCGTCAGCAAGCCCTGCAGCAGCGCTCCCACCCAAAGGGTCCCTCGTCAGCAAGCCCCGCAGCGGCGCTCCCGCCCCAAGAGGTCCCTCATCGGCAAGCGAGCCATGGCGACGCCCCTCCCCGAGAGACCTCTCGCCTCACGAGCCCGTCCTCGGCACCGTCACCGTCACCCTCAAGCCGTGCGGCTCGTGGTGGTCGTACGAGATCGAGCCGCCGCCCGCCGCGAGGAGTGCCCGTGAGATGGAGAGGCCGAGACCCGAGCCCTTGATGTTCTGGTGTCCCGCGCTGCGCCAGAAGCGGTCGCCGATGCGGGCCAGGTCCTCGTCGCTGAGGCCGGGGCCGCCGTCGGTAACGACGACGGTCGAGACCTCGCCGTTCGAGGCGACCACAACCTCGACGCTCTCTCCCTCGGGCGTGAACTTCAGCGCGTTGTCGATGACCGCGTCCAGGGCGCTGGACAGCGTGATCGGATCGGCCCAGGCGGTGGTGGCCGGCCAGGTCCCCGCCAGCCGTACGCCCTTGTTCTCGGCGACGGGCTGCCAGGACGACACGCGCTCGGCCGTCAGCGCACCGATGTCGGTGAGGCCCAGATCCGCCTCGGCGTGCTCGGCGAGCGCCAGGTCGAGCAGGTCGTCGAGGACTTGGGCGAGGCGCTTGCCCTCGGTGCGGACTGAGGCGATCTCCTCATTGCCCTCCGGCAGTTCGAGGGCGAGCAGCTCGATGCGCAGCAGCAGCGCCGAGAGCGGGTTGCGCAGCTGGTGCGAGGCGTCGGCGACGAAGGCGCGCTGCTGCTCCAGCACGTCCTCGACGTTGTCCGCCATCTCGTTGAACGACCGGGCCAGGCGTCTCAGTTCCGGCGGCCCGCCGGCAGCCGCGACCCGGGACTTCAGGCGCCCGGTCGCGATGTCGTGGGTGGTGGCGTCGAGGACGCGTACAGGCCTGAGCACCCAGCCGGTGAGGCGCAGCGCGGCGCCGAGGGCGATGAGCATCGCCGCGACCTCGCCCGCGGCGATGAGCAGCCAGCCGTGCAGGGTCTTCGAACGCATCTGCCCTGTGGGCGAGTCGGTGACGATGACGGCGATGACATCGCCGTCCCTGATGACCGGGGAGGCGACGACGAGGCGGTGGCGCTGCCATGGCCAGACCTGCTCGGGGTCGTGGCTGCGGCGGCTGAAGAGCGCCTCGTTGAACGCGTCGCGCCCCTCGCCCGTCTTGGGCAGGAACCAGTCGGTCGGCGCGTTGGCCATGGGTTTGTCGTTGCGGTAGAAGACGCCCGCGCGGATGCCGTACACGCTGTGGTAGCGGGCGAGTTCCTTGCTCAGGGTCTCGCCTCGTTCGTCCGGGATGCCCTGCCCGGCGCCGGTCGGCGAGTCGGTGACGAACTGGGCGAGGGCCGCGAAGCGCGCCGTGTCGTCGATGCGGTCGACGACCACCCGTTGCTGCTGAGCCGCCGCGACGCTCACGGCGAGCGGAATCCCGAGTGCGAGCAGCACGGCGGCCATCAGGACGATGAGCAACGGGAGAAGACGTGTGCGCACCCGTGCTCGCTACGCCGACGGGGCGACGAGTCGGTATCCGACGCCGCGCACGGTCTCGATCAGTGCCGGCATGCGCAGTTTGGAGCGCAGGGACGCGACGTGCACCTCCAGGGTGCGTCCGGTCCCCTCCCAACTGGTCCGCCACACCTCGCTGATGATCTGTTCCCGACGGAACACGACTCCGGGACGCTGGGCCAACAACGCGAGAAGGTCGAACTCCTTGCGGGTCAGTTGGATGACCAAACCGTCCACGGTGACCTGACGGTTGGGGAGTTCGATGTGCACGGAGCCGAGCCGCAGCGCGGCGTCGCCGGAGGCTGAGTCGTCGTCGGGAACGCTGCGCCGGCTGACGGCGTGGATCCGGGCGAGCAGTTCCCCCGTGTCGTACGGCTTCACTACGTAGTCGTCGGCGCCGAGGTTGAGCCCGTGGATCCGGGAGCGTACGTCCGCGCGCGCGGTGACCATGATCACCGGAGTGCTGGTCCGCTTGCGGATCTTGCCGCAGACCTCGTAGCCGTCCTGGTCGGGCAGGCCCAGGTCGAGCAGGACGACCCCGAAACCGGCTCCCTCGGGAACCAGCGCCTGGAGTGCCTCCTCGCCGCTGCGGGCGTGGGTGACCTCGAAGCCGTGGCGGGCCAGGACCGCGGACAGGGCGGCCGCGACATGGTTGTCGTCCTCGACGAGGAGCAGTCTCATGCCGGCCCCCTCCGGTTCATCGTTCATACGGTCTCGGCTTGTAAGCGTGTGCACGCGCGCGTGCACCATGGAAGTCACGCCGATCGATAAGGACGGCGTCAAGAGCCTTCGGGTTGCGAACCGCTTCCGTTACCCAGCCGGTACGCGGCCCCCCGCCCCAACTGCTACGACACGTGTCCGATTGCTACCGGATCGTGATGCTCAAGTTCCCCTCAGATGTAATGACGCTGGTAGTACGGGGTTACTACTGTCCTCCGAAACCGAGGAGGACGGAGCCCAAAAGCGATGACCGAAGTATCGGTGGCCAAGGACGCCATGGCCGCGACCGACGAACTGGTCGTCCTGAAGAGCGTCAACAAGCACTTCGGCGCGTTGCACGTGCTCCAGGACATCGACCTGACGATCGCCCGTGGCGAGGTCGTCGTGGTCATCGGGCCCTCCGGGTCCGGGAAGTCCACCCTGTGCCGCACCATCAACCGCCTGGAGACGATCGATTCGGGCGACATCTCGATCGACGGCAAGCCGCTGCCCGCGGAGGGCAAGGCACTCGCCCGGCTGCGGGCCGACGTGGGCATGGTCTTCCAGTCCTTCAACCTCTTCGCGCACAAGACGGTGCTCGAGAACGTGATGCTGGGCCAGATCAAGGTCCGCAAGGCCGACAAGAAGGCCGCCGAGGAGAAGGCCCGCGCGCTGCTCGACCGCGTCGGCCTCGCCACACAGGCGGAGAAGTACCCCGCGCAGTTGTCGGGCGGCCAGCAGCAGCGCGTCGCGATCGCGCGGGCGCTGGCGATGGACCCCAAGGTCATGCTCTTCGACGAGCCGACCTCGGCCCTCGACCCGGAGATGATCAACGAGGTCCTGGAAGTCATGCAACAGCTCGCCCGCGACGGCATGACCATGATCGTCGTCACCCATGAAATGGGCTTCGCTCGTTCGGCTGCCAACCGGGTGGTCTTCATGGCCGACGGTCGGATCGTCGAAGAGGCTGTGCCGGACCAGTTCTTCAGCAATCCCCGCAGCGACCGGGCCAAGGACTTCCTGTCGAAGATCCTCCACCACTGACGGCCCCCGTCGCGTCTCTGACGACCTGCGACACCCGCCCTCGACGGGCCTGCATCTCTTCACCACTCAAAGGATGTTCACCATGAAGCTCCGCAAGGTCACCGCCGCCGCGTCCGTCGCGCTCGCGCTCGCCGTCACCGCCACGGCGTGCGGCTCCGACAACAAGAACGACAGCGGCTCCTCGGGCGGCAACAAGATCAAGGTCGGCATCAAGTTCGACCAGCCCGGCCTCGGCCTGAAGGAGCCGAGCGGTTCCTTCTCCGGCTTCGACGTGGACGTGGCGACCTACGTGGCCAAGCAACTCGGCTACAAGCCGGACCAGATCGAGTTCGTCGAGACCAAGAGCGCCGACCGCGAGAACGCGCTCGCCCGTGGCGACGTCAAGTTCATCGCGGCCACCTACTCGATCACCGACGAGCGCAAGCAGAAGGTCGACTTCGCCGGTCCCTACCTGCTGGCCCATCAGGACCTGCTGGTCAAGTCCAACTCGGACATCTCCAAGGCCACGGACCTCAACGGCAAGAAGCTCTGTTCCGTGACCGGCTCCACCTCGGCGCAGAACATCCACGACACGATCGCCCCGAAGGCCAACCTGCGTGAGTACAGCGGCTATTCGGAGTGCATCGCCGGCCTGCAGAGCGGCGCCGTGGACGCGGTGACCACCGACGACTCGATCCTCGCGGGCTTCGCCGCCCAGGACAAGTACAAGAACCAGTTCAAGCTCGCCGGGCTCAAGCTCAGCAACGAGAACTACGGCATCGGTGTCAAGAAGGGCGACGCCACGACCGTCAAGAAGATCAACGACGCCCTCGCGAAGATGGTCAGCGACGGCTCCTGGCAGAAGGCCGTCGACAAGAACTTCGGACCGGCCAACTACAAGAACGAGCCTGCCCCGAAGACCGGCGTCATCGTCAAGTAGCCCAGGGTTTCACAGGCGCGCCGCCGCCCGCCGCGATCAGGGCGGCGGCGCGCCGCGCCCTCCACGTACGCCACACACCCGGAAGCGCGGGAGATCGTGTTCGACTTTCTTCAAGGTTATGACGTCCTAGGGGCGTTCTGGATGACGGTGAAACTCGCCGCCCTCTCCGCTGTCGGCTCCCTTGTCTGGGGCACCGTGCTCGCCGCGATGCGGGTCAGCCCGGTCCCGCTCATGCGCGGGTTCGGCACCGCCTATGTGAACATCGTCCGGAACATCCCCCTGACGGTCATCATCGTCTTCTCCTCGCTCGGCCTCGCCGACATCTTCGGTGTGACGATGGGCGCGTCCGACGACTTCAAACTCCAGGGCTTCCGGCTGGCGGTGCTCGGTCTCGCGGCCTACCACGCGGCCTTCGTCTGCGAGGCCGTTCGCTCGGGCATCAACACCGTGCCCGTCGGGCAGGCCGAGGCGGCACGCGCCATCGGGCTGAACTTCAGCCAGGTGCTGAGGCTCGTCGTCCTCCCGCAGGCCTTCCGTTCGGTGATCGGGCCACTGGCCAACGTACTGATCGCGCTGACCAAGAACACGACCGTGGCGGCCGCCATCGGCGTGGCCGAGGCGGCCAGCCTGATGAAGAAGATGATCGAGAACGAGGCCCAGACAGTGGCCATCGGCGCGGTGTTCGCCTTCGGCTTCGTGGTACTGACCCTGCCCACCGGCCTCGCCCTCGGCTGGCTGGGCAAGCGACTGGCGGTGAAGCGATGACCTCCGTTCTCTACGACGCCCCCGGCCCCCGCGCCAAGCGGCGCAATGTGCTTGTCTCGGTGGTCTTCTTCGTCCTGCTCGCCCTGTTCCTGTGGTGGGTCTGGCGGACCATGGACGACAAGGGACAGTTGAAGTGGTCCCTGTGGGAGCCGTTCACCACTTCGGAGGCCTGGACGACGTATCTGCTGCCGGGCCTCCGCGACACGCTGAAGGCCGCGGCGCTCGCCATGGTCATCGCCCTCCCGCTGGGCGCGTTCTTCGGGATCGCGCGCATGTCCGACCACCGGTGGGTCCGGGTCCCGGCGGGTGTGGTGGTCGAGTTCTTCCGGTCGATCCCCGTACTGCTGCTGATGCTGTTCGCCAACGAGTTCTACGTCCGCTCCACGAACGTCGGCAGCGAGGAACGGCCCCTGTACGCCGTCGTCACCGGCCTGGTGCTCTACAACGCCTCGGTCCTCGCCGAGATCGTCCGGGCCGGCATCCTCGCCCTGCCCAAGGGGCAGACGGAGGCCGCGTACGCGATCGGTCTGCGCAAGGGCCAGACGATGACCAGCATCCTGCTCCCGCAGGCGGTCACCGCCATGCTGCCGGCCATCGTCAGCCAGCTCGTCGTCATCGTGAAGGACACCGCACTGGGCGGCGTGATGCTGGCGTTCCCCGAGCTGCTCAACGCACGCAGCACGCTGGCGGCCAACTACGCCAATGTCATCCCCAGCTTCATCGTGGTGGCGGTCATCTACATCGCGCTGAACTTCCTGCTGACCACCTTCGCGAGCTGGTTGGAGGGCAGGCTGCGGCGCAGCAAGAAGAGCACGGGCGCGGTCCTCGGCGCCGACGACGCGGTGGAGCTCAATCCCGCCGAGGTGCGCGGTGCCTTCGGGACCGCTGAGGGCGGCACCATCTGATGAGCAGTCACGTGGCATGAGTGGTACGGAGGCAGTGGCGTGATCGCCGCTGCCTCCGTCACTTGACGCAAGCACCGGCAATAGGTTGCATACGTTCTGTGATCGTGCACCCCGCTCCAACTGCCTGTTCCCGTACGTCCCCGATGACACCGCTCCGGGCAGGGGGCACCGCGCCGTGGACCCGGTGATCATCGTAGGAGCGGGGCCCGTCGGACTTACGCTCGCCCTTGCGCTGGCCCGCCAGGAGGTCCCCTCCGTGGTCCTCGACGAGGGACCCGGCAAGGACGAGCAGCGGCTCGCGCGGACGGTGGTGCTGCGCGAGGACACGGCCGCGCTCGTCGAGCGGCTGACGGGATTCCCTCTCGCCGAGGCCGGTTTCCGTTGGGCCGGATGGCGGTCGATGCGGCGCAAGCAGGTGACACGCGAGATCACGTTCGGCAAGGACGTCACCGGTGCCCCGGACAACGCCGAAGAGCTCGCCGCCCCGCTGCACATCGCCCAGCACACGTTGACCGCCGCCCTGCGCGAGTCCATCGCCCATGAACGGTTGATCAAGGTCGCCGTGGACAGCCGCCTCGACTCCATCGAGCAGGAGATGTCGGGCGTCACCGCGCACACCCGCGGGCCCAAGGGCACCTGGTGGCGGGGCAGTTATCTGGTCGGCTGCGACGGACCGCGTTCGACGGTGCGCAAGCTCCAGGACATCCGCTTCCCCGGACGTACGGCCGTCGAGCGACACGCCGTAGCGGCGCTGCGTACGGAACTTCCCTGGCCCGGCGAGGCGTTGTTGCATCGGACGCCGCCGTGGCGGACGTCGGGCCCTTCGGCCGGGGAGGTGACCGCGCGCCCCCTCGCCGACGACACATGGCGCCTCGACTGGCTGCTGCCCCCAGGCAAGGACCTGGTCACGCCCGACCTGCTGGTGGCGCGCATCCGGGAGACCCTCGCGGGCTGGTGCGGCGGCTCCACACCCCCGTACGAACTGCTCGACACCGGAGTCCACACCGTCCACCATCGCCTCGCCCGCCGGTGGCGGGTCGGCCGTGTCTTCCTCGCGGGGGACGCCGCGCATCTGCTGGGCGCGCTCGGCACCCAGGGCCTCGACGAGAGCCTGCGGGACGCCGACAACCTCGCCTGGAAGCTGGCGCTGGCCTGGCACCACGGACCCCACGAGGCGCTGCTGGACAGCTACCAGGTGGAGCGGCGCGCCATCGTCGCTGGTCGGCTGCGCGCCGCCGACCAGGCGCTGCCGCTGCTGCGCGGCGGCGGAGGTCTGCGCGCGTACGTCCCGGGGTCGGCCCGCGGCCACGACGCGCTGCTCACGGACGGCCACCTGGGGCGCGGCCCGCTGGGCGCGCCGGGGGCGTACGCCGATTCCCCGCTCGCACCACCACACGCCGAGTCGGAGTCTCCCGTGGCCACCGCCCCAGGCACCCCGATCGTCGATGTACGGGTGACAGCGGAGGACGGCTCCTTCGTACAGCTGCGGGAGCGGCTCGGGCGCGGGGTCCTGCTCGTGGTGCTCATCGCTCCGGGTACGGGTGTCTGGGAGCGCAAGCACTGGGTGACGGCGGGGATCATGCCCCGGCTCGCGGCGGCCGTCACCGCGCTGCCGCACGCCGCGGAACTGCTGGTCGCCGAGAGCTATCCGGGCGCCGCCGCGCACACCGTGCTCCTCGTCCGCCCCGACGGGCACCTGGTCACCGCGCTCAGCGGGGTCCGCCCCGCCGATTTGTACGCGGCGGCCGAGGCGACGCTCGGCGGACCGACGAAGACCGAGGCCACGGCGGGGAGGGGCTGAGTCGGCGGGGGCGGGGGTACGGGGTACGGCTTGAGCCGACCGTGACGGGTACGAGCCGGGGTACGGCCTGAGCCGACCGTGACGCGAGCCCCCTTGCCGACCGTGACCCGGCGCGCGCGGCCGGCCCGCCCCGAGGCCCTCGGCCGCCGCCCCGCCACGGTCACCCTGCGTCCATATAGTGACAATGAGTTGACCGGCCCACACCCTCATGGTGTACTCCGGATCGTGACCGACACCTGTGTGCGCCTGTGGCGGAGGGTCCATATGGACCTCGTCCGCTATGCGGGCTGCGTGTGTCGCCCGTCCTGCTGAATTCGCATCCTTCTTCCTTTCGCGCGCCGCCCTGTGCCGTCGCGCGCTCCACGCGAACCCTCAGGACGGTCCGAGTGTCTGTGTCTCCTTCCGCACCCTCTGTATCCCCTTCTGCCTCCGCACCCCCACAAACTCCCACCCAGGCCGACCTGCTCGACTTCGTACGCCGTACGGCCGCCGACGCCGAGCTGATCGCCTCGCTCCCACTCGACCCCGAGGGCCGTACCTGGGTGCGCCTCGAAGGCCCGGGGGGCAGTGAGGCCTGGCTCATCGGCTGGCCCCCCGGGACGGGAACCGGCTGGCACGACCACGCCGAGTCGGTCGGTGCCTTCCTCACCGCGTCGGGCGAGCTCAAGGAGAACTCCCTCGCCGCCCGGCTGCCCGCCGACGGCTGGAAGACCCTGGAACTCGCCGAGGAGATCGACCGGCAGCGCGCGCTACCGGCGGGCAAGGGCCGTTCCTTCGGCCGGCACCACGTGCACGAGGTGCTCAACGAGTCCACCGAAGTGCACGCGGTCTCGGTCCACGCCTACTACCCGCCCCTCCCGCAGATCCGCCGCTACAGCCGTACGGGCCAGGTACTGCGTCTGGAGCACGTCGAGCGCCCGGAGGACTGGCAGTGAGCACCCCACACCGCGTCGGCATCGACGAGTTGCTGGAGCAGGTCCGCGAGAACCTGGAACGCGTGGCGGCCGAGGAAGCCCACGAAGCCGCGCAGGCGGGCGAGGCCCTCCTGGTCGACACCCGCTACGCCGCCCTGCGCGAGCGCGACGGCCTCATCCCCGGCGCCCTCGTCGTCGAGCGCAACGAACTGGAGTGGCGGCTCGACCCCCAGGGCAGCCACCGCGCCCCGGAGGCCACGAGCCATGATCTGCGGGTCGTGGTGTTCTGCAACGAGGGGTACGCGTCGAGCCTCGCCGCCGCGTCCCTGCGCCAGCTGGGACTGCACCGGGCCACCGATCTGGTCGGCGGATTCCAGGCCTGGAAGGCTGCCGGGCTCCCGGTGACCGCCGCCTAGGCCTCCACCCAGAGAATTCCTCACGTCGTACGTAGCAGTGGGCGCCCCTGAGGTAAGGGGCGCCCACCCTTGGGTGCAGCCCCTTACTCCGCGTACTGCCCTTGACCATCACGTACACCAGCGGTGGGACCGCCGGGGCCGCGCTGCCGGTCATGCCGACGCTGAAGGCGGTCAGCACGACGAGCGCGATCGGCGCCCCCGCGCATCCACCGTGTTCAGGGCCCGCGATCGGGCGGTGCCCCGGCCGGGCCCGGAGTCCGGGTCCGGTCCGGGTCCGCGGGTCGACTCAGCGGCTCCCGGCCTACGCTCTGCGGGCCTTCATGGAGGCAATGTCCGGTGTCCCCGCGGGAGTCCGGTGTCCTCGCGGGAGTCCAGTGTCCCCGCGGGGAGTCCGGGCCCTCCCAGGAAGTCGGACTCCCCAGTCACCTGCGGAGTCAGAACCCCTCGTCGGTCACCAGCAGGGTCAGAACCCTTCATCCCCCAACCCGTCCGTGTCCTCGCCCTCTTCCTCCAGCGCCTGACGGACCACGCGCAGGGCCATGCCCTCCGAGTAGCCCTTGCGGGCGAGCATGCCCGCGAGGCGTCGCAGCCGCTTGTCGCGGTCGAGGCCTCGCGTGGAGCGCAGCTTGCGGGCGACCAGTTCGCGCGCGGTCGCCTCCTCCTGCTCGGAGTCGAGCTGTCCGACGGCCTCGTCGATCAGCGTCGAGTCCACGCCCTTGGTCCGCAGCTCCCGCGCGAGCGCCCGCCTGGCCAGACCCCGGCCGTGGTGCCGGGACTCCACCCAGGCGTCCGCGAAGGCACCGTCGTTGATCAGCCCGACCTCCTCGAACCGTGACAGCACCTCGTCCGCCACGTCGTCAGGGATCTCGCGCTTGCGCAGGGCGTCCGCGAGTTGCTTTCGCGTGCGCGGGGTCCCGGTGAGCAGGCGCAGACAGATCGCCCGTGCCCGCTCAGCCGGGTCCCCTGGGGGCTCCCCCTTCTCGGCCCTCGACGAGGCAGGGGCGCCTCCGTCCTGTGGGTCGCCGGACGGCTCACCGAAACCGCCACGTCTCCGACGACCTCGTCCACCACGCGGCCCACCGTCACCGCGAGACCCGCTGTCGCCACGCCGACCACCGCCACGGCGTGCGGCCTCGCCAGGAGAACCGTGACCGCCGGTCAGGCCGCCACCGCGCCGCGAGCCACCGTCCGGCGAACCCTCGCCGTCCGAAGCGACGTCCGGATCGCCGCCGTAGAACCCCTCGGCGCCATAGAGCCCGTCATCGGCGCCGTGCGTCCCCCCGTCGTCCACCCCCGTGCCGACGTACGTCCTGGCGCTCTCTCCGGCCGAGCCGCCGTCGCCCCCGTCGGACCCCTGAGCCGGCCCCTTCGGGGCGACGGGGTAGGCGTACTCGGCCCAGTCGGTTCGTCGCGTCATGGACTAGCTCTTGGCCGCCGTGGCCTTGGACTTGGCGGCCTTGGCCGCCGGAGCGGGCACCGTCTTCGCGGCATCGCCCGGGGCGGCCGAGACCGCCGCGTCCGCACCCGGCTCCGCGGTGGGCTCCTCGGGCTTCACACCGACGCCCAGCTTCTCCTTGATCTTCTTCTCGATCTCGTTGGCCAGGTCGGGGTTGTCCTTCAGGAAGTTGCGCGCGTTCTCCTTGCCCTGGCCGAGCTGGTCACCCTCGTACGTGTACCAAGCGCCGGCCTTGCGGACGAAGCCGTTCTCCACGCCCATGTCGATCAGGCCGCCCTCACGGCTGATGCCCTGCCCGTAGAGGATGTCGAACTCGGCCTGCTTGAAGGGCGGCGCGACCTTGTTCTTGACGACCTTGACGCGGGTGCGGTTGCCGACGGCGTCGGTGCCGTCCTTCAGCGTCTCGATCCGACGGATGTCGAGCCGCACCGAGGCGTAGAACTTCAGCGCCCGGCCACCGGTCGTGGTCTCCGGGGAGCCGAACATCACGCCGATCTTCTCGCGCAGCTGGTTGATGAAGATCGCGGTGGTCTTCGACTGGTTGAGCGCGCTGGTGATCTTCCGCAGGGCCTGGCTCATCAGACGGGCCTGCAGACCCACGTGCGAGTCGCCCATCTCGCCCTCGATCTCCGCGCGCGGCACCAGGGCGGCGACGGAGTCGATGACGATGAGGTCGAGCGCGCCGGAGCGGACCAGCATGTCCACGATTTCCAGCGCCTGCTCGCCGTTGTCCGGCTGCGACAGGATCAGGTTGTCGATGTCGACGCCGAGCTTCTTCGCGTACTCGGGGTCGAGGGCGTGCTCGGCGTCCACGAAGGCCACCTGGCCGCCGGCCTTCTGCGCGTTCGCCACCGCGTGCAGCGTCAGCGTTGTCTTACCGGAGGACTCCGGGCCGTACACCTCCACCACTCGGCCGCGCGGCAGGCCGCCGACACCGAGCGCCACGTCGAGCGCGGTCGAGCCGGTGGGGATGACCTCGATGGGCTCATTCGGCCGCTCGCCCAGGCGCATCACAGCGCCCTTGCCGAATTGCCGTTCAATCTGTGCGAGCGCGGCGTCGAGCGCCTTCTCGCGGTCGGTTCCTGCCATGGGTTCCACCCGGTTTGCTTGAGTCGATCGCTTCACGTCAAAGACGCTAACGCCTGCCACTGACAATGCGCCCCGACGCCCTTCCGGCCTGTGGATAACTCGGGCACATCTCCATGAAAACCCTGTCGAAATCCCCGTCGAGAGCTCCGCCGGAACTTCCATAAGAATGGATGTTCGATTTTCGTGTCAAGCGCACCACGCGGCACCTCCGAGAGTACGTTCGCGGTCTGACAACGCCCCCGTTTTCGTCCGTTTTCCCCTCGGCACGGGCCCGGTACCGGGCTACTCCCCCGGGCGTACGGCGGGTGCCTTCGGCCGTACGACGACGCGGTGGGTCCGGCTCGCGAGGCTTGGGCCATGGAAACCACGAGGTCCCGGTCCCTGACCCCGTTCACGCACGCGCCGGCACTCGCGAAGCTCGTGCTCCGGCCGGTCGAGCGACTCTGCTACGCGACGGGCGCCCTGCTCGTCCTCTCGGGACTCGCGCATCTGGTGGTCTTCGCCGTCGACGGCGGTCCCTGGGACGGCCCGGTCTCCTGGCGCAAGCCGATCACCTTCGGGCTCTCCTTCGGACTGACGCTGATCGCGATCACGTGGGTGACGTCGTATCTGCGCGTCGGGCCCCGGCTGCGTACGACGCTGCTCGTCGTGTTCGCCGCCGACTGTGTGGTGGAGGTGGGCGGGATCACCCTGCAGGCGTGGCGCCGGGTGCCCTCGCATCTCAACATGGAGACCGGCTTCGACACGGCGGTGTCCATGACGCTGGCGGTGGGCGGCGGGGTGCTCGTGGCACTGCTCTCGGTCTTCGCGGTCGCCTCCTTCCGGAACCGGCCCGCCGGCCCCCTGGGCATGGCGCTCGCGCTGCGCTCCGGGTTCGCGATCCTCCTCGTCGCCCTGCTGTCGGGCGCCGCGATGATCGCGCGCGGCGTCGTCCTCACCCGGACCGGCCACCAGGAAGCGGCGTATCACTCGACGGCCCCGCTCAAGCCGCTGCACGGAGTGAGCCTGCACGCCGTACTGATGCTGCCGGTGCTGGCCTGGCTGCTGTCGCGTACGTCCTGGAGCGACCGCGCCAAGCAGCGAATCATGTACGGGGCGGTCGGCTGTTACGCGGCGGCCGTCGCCGGCGCGGGAGTGTGGGCGGCCCTCTCCTGGTGACCATCGCGTGGTTCCCGGCAAGTGGTGAGGGCCTGGTGACCATCGTCTGGACCCCGGCAAGTGGTGGGTGCCGTCACCTGGTGAACACCCGTCGCACGCGCGTGAGGAACGTGCCCGAGCCTCGCGTCCGGTGGCCGTGCACGCGTGGGTCGTCCGTGACGTCGTACCGCTTCACATACGCTCCCAGGAAGGCCTGCAGTGTGGCGACTGCGGGGATGGCGATCAGCGCGCCGACGGCTCCGAGGAGCGCGGTGCCCGCGATGACCGACCCGAAGGCGACGGCGGGGTGGATGTCGACGGTCTTGGAGGTCAGCTTGGGTTGCAGCACATAGTTCTCGAACTGCTGGTAGATCACGACGAAGATGAGCACCCACAGCGCGTACCAGGGGTCGATCGTGAAGGCGATCAGCATCGGCAGGGCGCCCGCCAGGTAGGTGCCGATGGTGGGGATGAACTGCGAGACCAGGCCCACCCACACGCCGAGCACAGGCGCGTAGGGCACGCCCAGGGCCTGCAACAGGATGTAGTGCGCGATGCCGGAGATCAGCGCCATCAGACCGCGTGAGTACAGGTAACCGCCGGTCTTGTCGACCGCGATCTCCCATGCGCGCAGCACCTCGGCCTGCCGCGCCGGCGGCAGCACCGAGCACAGCGCGCGCCGCAGCCGCGGTCCGTCGGCGGCGAAGTAGAACGAGAACAACGCGATCGTCAGCAGTTGGAAGAGGCCGCCCAGCACTTGCGCGGACACGTCCAGGACACCGGTGGCGCTGTTCTGCACGTACTTCCGCAGCCAGTCGGAGTGGACCAGGCTGTCCTGGATGTCCACCCGTCTCAGGTCGGTGTGGAAGTGCGTGTTGATCCAGTTGATGACCGAGTCGAGGTAGTCCGGGAAGCCCTCGACCATCTTGATGATCTGGCCCGCGAGCATCGAGCCGAGCAGCGTGATGAATCCGGCGATCGCGATCATCGCGCCGAGGAAGACGAGGAAGGTGGCCAGCCCTCTGCGCATGCCGTGCGAGGCCATCCAGCTCACCGCGGGCTCGACGGCGAGCGCCAGGAAGAACGCGATGAGGATGTTGATCAACAGTCCGGTGAGCTGGTGGAACGCCCAACTGCCCAACTGGAAGACGGCGATCAGCGCGAGGGCGAGCACCATGGCACGCGGCAGCCAGCGCGGCATGCGCCCGCCGGGCGCGGCGGCGTCCCCGCCCGGGGGCGGGGTGGGCGGCGTCGTGCCGAACGGTGAAGCCTGCGGGGCGACCTGCGCGGTCTCGTCTGTCGGGGACACGGAGCAAGTCTCGCCCACTCCACTGACAATCGGACCCCGGCCCCGGAGCTTCGTGGTCCGTCAGCGGTTTTCGTACGGAACGTTCATGGCCGTGCACACCACGCGCCACACGTCCTTGGCCTCCCAGCCCGCGTTCAGCGCCTCGTGCACGGTGCGCCCGCCGAGCTCCGTCATCACGTGATCGCGGGCGAAGGTGTCGGCGTACCCCGCGCCGAAGTGATCCGCCATTCGCTGCCAGAAGACCGTCAACCGCATGACTCCAGTATCCCGCCCCTGAGAGTGGGCCCGAGCCGGGACCACTTGTCGAGACCGCTTTCCGTCCTACGGTCTGACGCATGGCCGAATCTGGAGCATCCCCACTCCCCCCGACGCCCCCGGCGCACTCCCCGCTCTCCCGCGCCGAGCGCTTCATCTGGCTCACCGCGCGCGTGCTGGAACAGCGCCGCTTCGAACATCACTTCCTCGGTGGCGACGCCGACGCGGTGGAGACCGCGCTGGCCGCCTACCGCAATGAGGACGAAGGGTACGGTCACGCGCTCGAACCCGATCTGCGCGGCCCGGTCAGCCAGCCGCTGCACACCGGGCTCGCGCTGCGCGTGCTGGACTCGATCGGGCGCTGCGGCGGACAGCGGGTGGAGCGCGTGTGCCGCTATCTGACCTCCGTGTCGACGGCGGACGGCGCGCTGCCGGCGATCCATCCCAGCCAACGGGGCTATCCGGCGGCTCCCTTCGTGCCGATCATCGACGATCCGCCGAGCGAACTGCTCGCCACCGGGCCGGTGGTGGGCTTGTTGCACCGCAACGAGGTGTGGCATGCCTGGCTGTTCCGGGCCACCGATTTCTGCTGGCAGGCCGTCGAGTCCCTGGAGAAGTCCCACCCGTACGAGATCGAGGCCGCCGTCGCCTTCCTGGACTCCGCGCCCGACCGCCCGCGCGCGGAGGCGGCGGCCGACCGTCTGGGCCGCCTGGTGCGCGAGCACCGGCTCGCGGCGCTGGACCCCCAGCACCTCGCGGGATTTCCGGTCGCGCCCGGTTACGCGCCGGGCGAGCACCACTTCCCGCACGACTACGCGAAGACTCCGGGTTCACTCGCGCGCGCGTGGTTCACCGAGGAGGAGATGACGCGCTCACTCGACCACCTCGCGGACGAGCAGCAGGAGGACGGTGGCTGGCCGGTCCGGTGGCGTCAGTGGGCGCCGGGCACCGCCCTGGAGTGCCGTCCCATGGTGACGATCGAGGCGCTGCGCACGCTACGGGCGTACGGACGGGCCATCGGCTGAGATCAGGGGCGCGTGGGTCAGGGGCGCGTGGACGGACCGCCGGCCCTCGTCTCCTGGGTGTCCCTGAGGAGCAGTGCCGCGATCGCCAGGGCCGCTCCTCGGGGTGACGCGAGGTCGATGCCGGTCTGATCCCCGATCTTGGCGAGACGGTTGTCGACGGTGTTCTGGTGCAGTCCCAGCGCGGTGGCGGTGGCCCTGCGGTCCTGCTGGTGCGCGAGATGGGTACGCAGGGTCTCCAGGTGCTGTGCCGTCTCGCGCAGCGCCCGCCAGAGCACATACGCGCCCACGGAGTGCGTGCGCAGCAGCAGGTGCAGCGGCATGCCCTCCTCGGCGCGCTGAGCGGCCCGCTCGCGGAACAGGCGCAGGTTGGCGGGCCCGGGATTCGGGTCGCCGGTCCGGCTCAGGAACAGGCGGATGCCGTGCCGGGCCGTTCCGGCGATCTCCAGATCCTTCACGTCGTCCGGGAGCTCCGCGTAGCCGGGGAGCGCCTCGAAGGACTCGCGGGCCATCCGCCGGGTCAGTTCGTTGACCCGGGGCTCACAGCGCCGCCCGAGCGCCCTGGCGGCTGCGGAGCGGGGCACGGCGGGCTCCTGCGGGCGGTGCGGGCGGCTCGTGACCCGTCACAGTACCCAGGTGACCTGTGTCGCTTCGAGGGTCCCTCGTCAGCCCGTCATCGCCCTCACCCCCGCCGTGACCACCACGGCCGCGGCGATCACGAGCAGGAACGGGGCCCGCAGGATCAGTGCGACGGCGGCCGCCGCCAGACCCGCGGCCTTCGCGTCAACGACCAGGACGCGCCCGTCGGCGAAGGTCTGCTGGGCCGTAAGGGCGGCGAGGAGGGCGACGGGGAGCAGGGCGGCGAGGCGCTGCACGAGCGGACGCTCCAGCACACCCGCGGGGATCAGCAGCCCGATGAGTTTGACGGCGTAGCAGCCTACGGCGGTGGCGCCGATGGCGATCCAGATGCTCAACGGTCCTCCCTCGGCGCGTCGTTGCCGCTCTTCGCAGCGCGGCGACCTTCTACGTAGAGAACGGCGGGGGCGGCCAGCGCGGCGACCAGTACGGGAACTCCGGCGGGCAGCACGGGCAGCAGTCCGAGTCCCAGAAGGACCGCGATACCGGCGACCGTGCGCTCCACGGTGGTCTTCAGCATCGGCGCGAGCAACGCCAGGAACACAGCGGGCCCGGCGGCGTCCAGCCCCCACGCGTCGGTGTCGCCGATGGCCTCGGCCCCGACGGCGCCGAGCAGGGTGGTGAGGTTCCACAGCACATAGAGGGAGAGCCCGGTGACGGTGAAGCCGATGCGGGCACTGCGGCGGGTGGGCTGGGCGAGCGCGACCGCAGTGGTCTCGTCGATGACCCACTGCGCGGCGATCGGACGCACCGCGCGCGGGAGGGCCAGCAGTTGCGACAGGCGCAGTCCGTAGAAGGCGTTGCGCACCCCTAGGAAGAAGGCACCGGCGGCCGCCGTGAGCGGGTTGCCCCCGGCCGCGAGCGCGCCCACGAGCGCGAACTGCGAGGCACCGGTGAACACCAGGAGGCTGAGCGCGCAGGTCTGCAACAGGGAGAGCCCGCTGCCGGCGGAGGTCACCCCGAAGGCGAAGCCGGACAGTCCGACGGCGACCCCGACTCCCAGGGCGTCTCGGACGACGACGGCGTCGGGTTTTCCGCCTTCTTCAGTGCGGTCGGGTTTTCCGCCTTCTTCAGTGCGTATGCCTGCGGGTGCTGTCTGTTCTGCCACGCCCTGGACGGTAGGAGCGGTCGACCGTCACCGTCTTGTACGTTCTTGCGCTCGCGCTCCACGTCCTTGCGTTCGCGCTGGTAGGCGCCCGGGGGCACGCCCACGATCCGGGTGAAGTGCCGATTCAGGTGCGGCTGGTCGGTGAAGCCCACGGCGACGGCCGCCGCCGCGGGCGCGAAGCCGTCGTCCAGGAGGTGGCGTGCCCGGCGTACGCGGGCGTCGGTCAGCCAGGTGTGGGGCGGCATGCCGTAGGCGTCCCGGAACGCGCGCAGCAGCGCGAACGGGCTGACGCCGAGGTCTGCGGCAAGCCGCTCCAGAGTCGGAGGCTCGGCCATCCGCTCCTCCAGCACGGCACGCGCGCGTGCGGCGACCCGAGCGCCGGCGGTATGCACGGCCCGCTGCGGCAGCGGGCCTCCGTTCAGACGCAGCAGCCGCGTCACGGCGACGCGCAACAGGGTGTCGGCGGCGAGCGCGTTGCCCTCCTCCGCGGCCCGCAGTACCTGGTGCACCAGGCCCGCCGCGTACGGGTCGTCGAGCACCGGACTGATGAATCCGGGGGTGCCGCGGAGGGTGGTGGTCTCGGCGGCGATTTCGGCCACCAGCTCAGGCGACGGGTACACGGCCCCGTACCGCCAGCCTTCGGGAACGCCTGCGCGCCCCGTGTGGGGAGTGTCCGGGTTGACGAGCGCGAGGGTGCCCGCACCCGCGTACTGGTCGGCGCCGCCGTGATGGAAGACCTCGACGCCGTCGGCGATGGCGGCGATGACGAAGTTCTCGTGCGTGTGCCGCACGAAGATCTTTTCGACGTAGCTGGCGCGCAGCAGATCGACCCCGGGCAGTTCCGCGTACTGCCAGTGCCGTGCTCGCTCCACCGAACCCGCCATGCTCCCCATTCTGCGCCGATGGCATCCCGGGCCAGGGATCGAGGAGCCCTCGCCGGCGCTGGTCGGCGGCCGATACCGCATCCCGGTCACCGGTCCCGGTCACGGGCTTCTCCGACCTCCGGCCTCCGGGCACCAGGCACCAGGCACCAGGCACCAGCCACGGATCACAGGCGGCCAGCCACCCGCCCCGGAGCACAGGCCACCGGCCCCCATCCCCACCGTTCTCCTCCCCCGGCCGAAGCCGCCCACTCCCCGTCGATTCGGGGGCATGCCCCACCCTCCCTGACATATGTGCAGGTCAGAGCCGTTGTCAGTGGGCGGGTGCAGGATGGACGCATGGTCAGCTCCGCACACCGAGCCCTGGACGGCTTCTCCCCCGCGACCCGCGGCTGGTTCACGGGGGCCTTCTCCGCGCCCACCGCGGCCCAGGCCGGGGCGTGGGCGGCGATCGGCGAGGGCTCGGACGTGCTGGTGGTCGCCCCTACCGGCTCAGGCAAGACGCTGGCCGCGTTCCTCGCCGCGCTCGACCAGCTGGCCTCGACTCCACCGCCGGCGGACCCCAAGAAGCGCTGCCGGGTGCTGTACGTCTCGCCGCTCAAGGCCCTCGCGGTGGACGTGGAGCGCAATCTGCGCAGCCCGCTGACCGGCATCCGGCAGGAAGCGGTGCGGCTCGGGCAGCCCGAGCCCGAGGTGAAGGTGGGCATCCGCTCCGGCGACACCCCGCCCGCCGAGCGCCGCGCGCTGGCCACGCGCCCGCCGGACATCCTGATCACGACCCCCGAGTCACTGTTCCTGATGCTGACGTCGGCCACGCGCGACGCGTTGACGGGCATCGAGACCGTGATCCTGGACGAGGTGCACGCGGTGGCGGGCACCAAGCGCGGCGCCCATCTCGCGCTCACCCTGGAGCGCCTCGACGAGTTGCTGCCGAGGCCCGCGCGCCGCATCGGCCTCTCCGCGACGGTGCGTCCGGTGGACGAGGTGGCCCGCTATCTCTCGCCCCGCCGCAAGGTGGAGATCGTCCAGCCGCGGTCCGGCAAGGAATTCGACCTCTCCGTGGTCGTCCCGGTGGAGGACTTGGGCGAGTTGGGCGGCTCCCCGGCCGCCGACGGCAAGGAGGGAGCGGAAAAGCCCTCCATCTGGCCGCACGTCGAGGAGCGGATCACCGACCTCGTCCAGTCCCACCGCTCGACCATCGTGTTCGCCAACTCCCGCCGTCTGGCCGAACGCCTGTGCAACCGGCTCAACGAGATCGCGTACGAGAGGGCGACAGGCGAGCCCTTGGAGGAGGCCCACGCGCCGGCCCAGCTGATGGGCGGCTCGGGGGCGGCCCAGGGGGCTCCGCCGGTCATCGCCCGCGCCCACCACGGCTCCGTCTCCAAGGAGCAGCGCGCCCTGGTCGAGGAGGACCTGAAGGCCGGCCGCCTGCCCGCAGTGGTCGCCACCTCCAGCCTCGAACTGGGCATCGACATGGGCGCGGTGGACCTCGTCATCCAGGTGGAATCCCCGCCGTCCGTGGCTTCCGGACTCCAGCGCGTGGGGCGCGCCGGTCACCAGGTGGGCGCGGTCTCCACCGGCGTCGTCTTCCCCAAGTACCGCGGCGATCTGGTCCAGGCGGCGGTGGTCACCGAGCGGATGCGCACCGGCTCCATCGAATCCCTCCGGGTCCCCGCCAACCCCTTGGACGTGCTGGCCCAGCAGCTCGTCGCCATGACCGCGCTGGACACCTGGCAGGTCGACGACCTGCTCACCACAGTCCGTCGGGCGGCCCCCTTCGCCTCGCTCCCGGAGTCGGCGTTCACCGCCGTGCTCGACATGCTCGCGGGCCGCTATCCGTCCGACGCCTTCGCGGAGCTCAGGCCCCGCGTGGTGTGGGACCGGGTCGCGGGCACGGTCACCGGCCGCCCGGGCGCACAACGCCTCGCCGTCACCTCCGGGGGCACCATCCCGGACCGTGGGCTCTTCGGAGTTTTCCTCGCGGGGGCCGACCCCAAGAAGGGCGGCGGCCGGGTAGGCGAGCTCGACGAGGAGATGGTCTACGAATCCCGTGTGGGCGACGTGTTCACGCTGGGCACCAGCTCCTGGCGGATCGAGGACATCACCCGCGACCGCGTCCTGGTCTCCCCCGCACCCGGCGTCCCGGGCAGGCTCCCCTTCTGGAAAGGCGACCAGCTCGGCCGCCCGCTCGAACTGGGGCGCGCGGTCGGCGCGTTCCTCCGCGAGGTCGGCTCCCTTCCGAAGGAGGACGCCCGGCTCCGGATGCTCGCCGCGGGCCTGGACGCCTGGGCTGCCGACAATGTGCTCTCCTACCTCGCCGAACAGCGCGAGGCGTGCGGGCACATCCCGGACGACCGCACCATCGTCGTCGAACGCTTCCGCGACGAGCTGGGCGACTGGCGAGTCGTCGTGCACTCCCCCTTCGGCGCCCAGGTCCACGCCCCCTGGGCCCTCGCGCTGGGCGCCAAGCTCTCCGAGCGCTACGGCATGGACGCCCAGGTCATGCACGCCGACGACGGCATCGTGCTGCGGCTGCCCGACGCCGACCTGATGGGCCTGGACCTGCTCGACCAGGCCCCCATGAAGGCGGGTACGGAGTACGACGCGGATCAGGCGCCCGTCGGCGCGGCGGACGTCGCCTTCGACAAGGGCGACATCAACCAGATCGTCACCGAGCAGGTGGGCAGCTCGGCCCTCTTCGCGTCCCGCTTCCGCGAGTGCGCCGCCCGCGCGCTGCTGCTGCCGCGCCGCAACCCCGGCAAGCGCACCCCGCTGTGGCAGCAGCGGCAGCGCGCAGCCCAACTGCTCGAGGTGGCCAGCGAGTTCGGCTCGTTCCCCATCGTCCTGGAGGCGGTCCGCGAATGCCTCCAGGATGTCTTCGACGTCCCGGGCCTCACCGAGCTGATGGGCGACATCGAGTCCCGCAAGGTGCGTCTGGTCGAGGTCACCACGCCCGAGCCGTCACCGTTCGCCCGCTCCCTGCTCTTCGGATACGTCGCCCAGTTCCTGTACGAGGGCGACTCACCGCTCGCCGAGCGGCGCGCCGCCGCCCTGTCGCTGGACTCGCGGCTACTGGCCGAGCTCCTCGGCCAGGCCGAGCTCCGCGAGCTCCTCGACGCCGACGTGCTTGCCGAGTTGGAGCGGGAACTCCAGTGGCTCACGGAGGACCGTCGCGTCAAGGACCTCGAAGGTGTCGCTGACCTGCTGCGCATGCTGGGCCCACTCACCGACGCCGAGCTGGCCGAGCGGGGCGCCGACCCGCAGTGGGCTCAGGAGCTTGCCTCGGCCCGCCGCGCCATCCGCGTCCGCATCGCCGGTGCCGCCCACTGGGCGGCGATCGAGGACGCCGGCCGACTGCGCGACGCACTCGGTACGGCGCTGCCCGTCGGCGTCCCGGAAGCCTTCACCGAGCCGGTCAAGGATCCGCTGGGCGACCTCCTCGCCCGGTATGCGCGCACCCACGGCCCGTTCACCTCGACAACGGCCGCCGCCCGCTTCGGTCTCGGTACGGCCGTCACGGACGGAGCGCTGCACCGGCTCGCCGCGAGCGGCCGCGTCGTACAAGGCGAGTTCCATCCGGCGGGCATCGGCCAGGAGTGGTGCGACGCGGCGGTACTGCGCAGACTGCGCCGCCGTTCGCTCGCCGCGCTGCGCCACGAGCTGGAGCCGGTGCCGCCCGCCGCGCTCGCGCAGTTCCTGCCGCAGTGGCAGCACGTGGGCAGCGGGCACGGGCTGCGCGGCGTCGACGGACTGGTGCGCGCCATCGAGCAGTTGCAAGGTGCGTCCGTGCCCGCGTCCGCGCTGGAGAGGCTCGTCCTGCCCTCCCGGGTCGGCGGGTACGCCCCCGCCATGCTCGACGAGCTCACGGCCGCCGGGGAGGTGGTCTGGGCCGGGGCGGGATCGCTGCCGGGCAAGGACGGCTGGGTCTCGCTGTATCTGGCGGACGCGGCTCCGCTGCTCCTGCCGGCCCCGCATCCCCTGGAGCTGACCGCGCTCCACCAGTCGATCCTGGACACTCTGTCCGGGGGCTACGGCCTCTTCTTCCGCCAGATCGCCGACCAGGTGCGCGCCACCACGCATCCCGAAGCCACCGATCCCCAACTGGCCGACGCCGTCTGGGACCTGGCCTGGTCCGGACGGCTGACGAACGACACGCTCGCCCCGATGCGCTCGCTCCTGGGCTCGGGTCGCACCGCCGGTTCGACGGCCCACCGCGCCAAGCGCACCGTCCCCCGCGGGCGTTACGGCTCCCTGACCGGCGCCGCGCGTCCCCAGTCCCGTACCGGCCCGCCGACCGTCGCCGGCCGCTGGTCACTGCTGCCCGGGCGCGAGGCCGATCCCACCGTGCGCGCCCACGCCTTGGCCCGCACCCTCCTCGACCGGCACGGCGTGGTGACCCGGGGCGCGGTCGCAGCGGAGGGCGTCGAGGGCGGCTTCTCGGCGGTGTACCGCATCCTGGCCGCCTTCGAGGACAGTGGCCAGGCGCGCCGCGGCTATGTGGTCGAAGGGCTCGGCGCCGCCCAGTTCGCGATGGACGGGGCGGTGGACCGCCTGCGCGCGGCGGCGAATGCCCGGGACCGGGGCGAAGCCCTGCCCGATCCGAGCCTCTCGGACGGCTTCCCGGGCTCGCAGGGATTCCCCGCCAACAGCAGCCGCACGTACGGCGACCAGGGCGACCAGGGCGACCAGGGCGACCAGGGCGACCAGGGCGACCAGGGCGACCAGCTCACGAACGACCACGGCTTCCCGGACAGTTCCGGATTCGGCAACGCCCACGGCTTCCCCAAGGGCTCCGGCGTTCCTGGAGGTTCCGGCATCTCCGGGACTTCCGGATCTCCCCATGGTTCCGACGTCCACGAAAGCCCCGGCTTCACCGACGACGGCTTCGCGAGCGGCACCGGTTTCGACGGCGACCACGCCTTCGCCGCCGACTCCGCCTTCTCGGCCGAACCCGCCTTCTCGGCCGACTCCGCCTTCTCGGCCTCGCCCGCTGGGCCGGCGTTCCCCGGCAGGCACGGCTTCTCGAACAACCGCTCCCGCACCCGCGCGACCACCCAAGCCGTAGTCCTCGCCGCGGCCGACCCCGCCAACGCCTACGGCGCGGCCCTGCCCTGGCCCGAGCCCCCCACCGGCGCGGGTCACAAGCCGGGCCGCAAGGCGGGCTCCCTGGTCGTGCTGGTCGACGGTGAACTCACCCTGTACATGGAGCGTGGCGGCAAGACGCTGCTGGCCTGG
This sequence comes from Streptomyces sp. NPDC058246, assembly GCF_042881985.1. Taxonomy (NCBI): domain Bacteria; kingdom Bacillati; phylum Actinomycetota; class Actinomycetes; order Kitasatosporales; family Streptomycetaceae; genus Streptomyces; species Streptomyces sp. NPDC058246. Next base: position 381,653 of record NZ_JBHVWZ010000005.1, read on the forward strand.
CCCACCGACCCCGAGGGCACGGTCACGGAGGACGCACGCCTGCGCACCGCGGCGGAGGCCCTGGCGGCAGCGGCCCGCGCCGGCTCGCTCGGTACGGTGACGGTGGAGCGCGTCAACGGCGCCTCAGCGCTCACCTCCCCCATCGGCACTCTGCTGGAAGGAGCAGGCTTCATCGCGACCCCCCGAGGACTGCGCCTCCGCGCCTGAGCCCCGCGCAGATACGCCCACCACCCCCGGACCGAAGCCCTGCTCCCGCCCCGCCAGTGCTCCGCTCCCGCACTGCCAGTGTTCCGGTCCCGCGCTGCCGGCGCGTTCCGGTTCCGCCCCATCCACGCCCCGCCAGTGCCCCGGCCCACCACCCCCGACCCGTGCCACCCTGGACCCATGCCCGAAGGAGACACTGTCTGGCAGGTCGCGAGGCGGCTGCACCTCGCCCTCGCGGGCAAGGTGCTGACCCGTTCCGATCTGAGGGTGCCCAAGTACGCCACCGCCGACCTCACCGGTCGCACCGTCCTGGACGTCACCCCCCGCGGCAAGCATCTCCTCACCCGTATCGAGGGCGGGCTGACCCTGCACTCGCATCTACGGATGGACGGCGCGTGGAAGGTGTACGGGAACGGCCAGCGCTGGAGCGGCGGCCCCACGCACCAGATCCGGGCCATCCTCGGCACCGCGGACGGCGCGGCCGTCGGCTACCGCCTCCCCGTACTGGAGCTGCTCCGCACCACCGACGAGAACCGCGCGATCGGCCATCTCGGGCCCGACCTGCTGGGCCCGGACTGGGATCCGGACAAGGCCCTGGAGAACCTTCTGCGCGACCCGGGCCGTCCGCTCGGCGAGGCCCTGCTCGACCAGCGCAATCTCGCCGGCATCGGCAACGTGTACAAGAGCGAGCTGTGCTTCCTCCTGGGCGTCACGCCCTGGCTCCCGGTCGGTGATCTGCCCGCCGACCGCGCCGCCCAGCTGTCGGCGCTCGCCAAGAAGCTCCTCGAGATCAACCGCGACCGCCCGGCCCGCGTCACCACGGGCCGCCGCGACCAGAAGCTCTTCGTGTACGGCCGCACCCCCCGGCCCTGCCTGCGCTGTCGCACGCCGATCCGCGTGGCGAACCAGGGCGACGGGTCCCGCGAGCGCCCCACCTACTGGTGTCCGACGTGCCAGTCGGGGCCCACACCGTCTCGGGGCGCCATCCCGTTCCGTACGAGTCCCCGACGCACAACTAATTGACGATCCGTCAGAAACCCTCGTACCGTCCTTTCATGGCCCTCAAGGCGTACGACCTCACCGGACGCACCGCATTCGTCACCGGCGCCGCGAGCGGTATCGGCCGCGCCTCCGCCGTCCTGCTCGCGGAGGCGGGGGCCACCGTTCACTGCGCGGACCGTGACGCGCAGGGCCTGCACGAGACAGCCACCCTGATCAAGGGCCAGGGCGGCACCGCCCATACCCACCCGCTCGATGTCAGCGACCGCGCGCAGGTCCAGCAGGCCGTCGCGTCCTGCGAACGCCTCGACATCATGGCGGCGGTCGCCGGGATCATGCACAGCAGCCCGGTACTGGAGACCCGCGACGAGGACCTCGACCGGGTACTGAGCGTCAACTTCAAGGGCGTTCTGTACGCCTGCCAGGAAGCCGCCCACCTCATGATCGCGAGGGGTGTTCGGGGCAGCATCGTCACGATGGCGTCGGGTGCCATAGACACCGGTGGACCTGGCCTGTTCTGCTACAGCGTGGCGAAGGCGGCCGTCGTGCAGTTGACGAAGACCCTGGCGACCGAGGTCGGCCCACACGGCATCCGCGTCAACGCGGTGGCACCCGGCTGGATCCGTACGCCGATGACCGCCCGTCACGGGGAGGCGCAGGCGCACACGGAAGCGTTCATGGCTCGGCTGTCCCCGCTGGGCCGGGTCGGCGACCCTGAGGACATCGCCCACGCCGTCCTGCACCTGGCCTCCGACGCCTCGACGTTCACAACGGGCCAGATCCTCCGCCCCAACGGAGGCGTAGCCATGCCTTGGTAATGCCATGCCGTGGTAGCCCTCCCCCACGCGCCACCGCCGTTTCCCCCTGCCACCGCCCTCTCCCTGCCGTCGCCCCGGCCCCTGCCAGCACCCCAGCGCCTGCCAGCACCCCAGCGCCCTGGTATCCGGCGCGCGGCGCCCGCCCCCGCCACACGCCCGAGCGCCCTCACACTCCCCACGCCGCTGCCGTACACCCCGGGCGCCCCCACACCCCTCGCACGCCCCTCGCGCGCCGACGCACCCCTGCCCGCAAGCGCCCGCGCGAACCCACACACCGACACCCGCCCGCACCACCCCGGCTCGCACGCCGGCACCCACCCACGCCACGCCCCCGGCTCGCGCACACTCCCCGCGCGCCACCGCTCCCCTTCCACACGCCCCAGGCGCCCCCCACTCCCGTACGCCCAACCGGCACTCCCCCGAGCGCTCCCCCTCGCCCCTCACCCCTCTCCCGCTACCCCACACCCCCCACACGCCCCCGACGCGCCCCCCTCCGCCGCCAAGCCTCCTGCCAGGACTGGAGCCAGGTGTCCGACCCCACGGCCCCCGGCGCTCGCGCCTTCGGGGCGCAGTGGACCGGCAGTAGGCTCAACCCCCATCCCCCGGCCGCGATCGCCCCCTCCAGCACGCCGGCGCCGGGCATCAGTGCGAGCCGGAGCACGCTCCACCACCACAGCGCACCGAGCCCCAGCGCGACCCCCCAGCGCACTATCCGCCCTGCCATGGTGCCCACCTCCAGCCCGACGCTAGACAGCCGCTTCACGCCCCGACAGGGCGCACCAGCGGCACACAGGCGCATCCCGGGCGACACCCGCGGGCGGTCACCCGTTCTCCGCCTGGAACATCCAGTGATGCTTTTCCAGGTCGGCCGTGATCCCGATGAAGATGTCCTGACTCACCGGATCCGGCTCCGCGGTCGCCGCGACGCGCTCACGCATGCGCGTGATCACCGCGCTCAGCGCCTCCACAAGCGTCTTCACGGCGTCGGTGTCCCTCACCCAGCCTTCGGGCGTCGCGCCGATTCCGCTGCTGGTGGCCACGGTCGCGGCCCGGCCGTCCGGCGGGACACCCAGCGTCGAGGCGCGCTCCGCCACGGTGTCGGAGTGCAGCCGCGCGCTGTCCACCACGTCGTCGAGCTGGAGGTGGATGGAGCGGAAGCGCGGACCCACCACGTTCCAGTGGACCTGTTTCGCCACGAGGGAGAGGTCCACGAGATCGACCAGCGCGCCTTGCAGTGCCCCGGCCACGGTCTTCAGGTCGGCGTCGGACAACGGGCTCTTCACGACATACATGCGGGATCCTCCGATTACGACGATGACGATGACGATCACAGTGATCGCGATGAACACGACGTCCATCCGGCGATCCGCCGACCGGTCCGCGTCGTGCCCCTCCACCATGGCCGCCTCACCAGATACCGGCAAATGGACCCATACAGGACACCCGTCGGGACGTCCGTCGGGACACCCGCCGGGACACCATCGGGACACCCATCAGGACGCCGATCCAGGACACCTATGCCACGGCCGTCAAACACCCGCCCCACGCGAAAGCCCCGGCCGTACCCCTCCAGGTGTCCCTGGAGAAGCCCGGCCGGGGCTTCACACGCTCGCTCAGCTCATGAGCGCCGGCTCATGAGCGTCAGGCGGCGACGACGTCGACCGCCTCGGCAGGCGCCTTGATCGTGACCCGTTCCGGTGGCACACCGGTCACCGATACGGAATTGAGCATCGGGCGACGCACCGGTGCGGGCACCGGTTCGGTGGCCGCAGCCGACTGTGCCAGCTCGGCGAGGGCGAGCTCGTCGCTCACTTCTCGCATGAGCTCGGACATCCGTACGTCCAGCGCGTCGCAGATCGCGGAGAGCAGCTCGGAGGATGCCTCCTTCTGCCCCCGCTCCACCTCGGAGAGATAGCCGAGTGAGACTCGGGCGGACGAGGAGACTTCGCGCAGAGTACGGCCCTGGCGCTGGCGCTGCCGACGCAGCACGTCACCCAGCAGGCGACGGAGCAGAATCATCGGTGGCTCCCTCCTCGGACCGCGTAGCCGCATCCTTCACGCCCCACCGTACCGCCTTGCGCCGCGGCCGTGCGGGGAGCGATGTCGTGTTCACTCAGGGCTGCAAACATCAAAACCCCCCGTTCTGTTCCGTATCCTGTGCCCGCTCATTCCCGGTCTGTTCGCCCGCCAGCTCCCTCAGGAGCAGTGCGAGTACGCTCCGTACACTCTCCATACGGATTTCCGCCCGGTCGCCGTTCAACCTCAGCGGTAGCACTTTCCCGCCACCAGCGGGATGGAAAGAGGGTTGAGAAGGGCCGTCGACGGCCACGAAAACCGTGCCGACCGGCTGTCCGTCCTGGGGCTCGGGGCCGGCGACGCCCGTCGTCGCGATCCCCCAGTCCGCGCCGAGCGCCTTGCGCGCTCCGGCCGCCATCTGGGCCGCGACCTGCGGATCCACCGCGCCGCGCTCGGCCAGCAGAGTGGCATCGACACCGAGGAGCTCATGCTTGAGTTCGGTGGCGTACGCGGTCACCGAACCCCGGAACGCCTTGGAGGCACCCGGAGCCGCGGTGATCTCCGCGGCCACCAGACCACCGGTGAGCGACTCGGCGACGGCGAGCGTCTCGCCCCTCACCATGAGTAGTCGCAGCACTTCAGTGGCCAGGGAATTCACCGCTCCGCCTCCTCGGCCGCCGCCCGCCGCTCGGCGATCCCGCGCCTGCGCAGCACAATGGCCTGTCTCACATAGTCGAGCCCGGTGACCACGGTCAGCACGACCGCCACGGCCATCACCCAGAACCTCAGGGTGGCCAGCGGTCCCGTCAGTGCCAGCACGTACATCCCGACCGCCGTGCCCTGGGCCAGCGTCTTCATCTTGCCGCCGCGGCTCGCCGGGATGACCCCGTACCGGATCACCAGGAAGCGCAGCAGCGTGACCCCGAGCTCGCGCCCGAGGATCACGCCCGTCACCCACCACGGCAGATCACCGAGCGAGGACAGACAGATCAGCGCCGCTCCCATGATCGCCTTGTCGGCGATCGGGTCGGCGATCTTTCCGAAGTCGGTGACGAGGTTGTACGTGCGCGCCAGATGCCCGTCGAAGATGTCGGTGATCATGGCGACGGCGAAGGCCGCCCAGGCCCACGCGCGCATGGCGGGGTCGTACCCGCCGTCGGCGAGCATCAGCGCCACGAAGCCCGGCACGAGGACGAGCCGGATCATGGTCAGGATGTTCGCGATGTTCCAGAGGCTGGCCTGGTTGACGGCGGCAGCGCCCAGCTTCCCGGTCCGCACCGGCTTGCCGCCCCCCGGAGCACCGGATGCGCCGGGGGCGCCCGCCGCACCTTTCGCGCTGGGGGAGCCGCCCGCCGCGGATGCCGGGGCTCCGGTCATCTGCCCGCCTCCTCAGTACACGGGAGCGAGCCCAGGAGCGGCTCGGCCACCAGGTCGACACCTTCCGTCCCGACCACCTTGGCCTCGACGATACGGCCGACGGTCAGACCTTCGCCGCTCGTGAACAGCACCTGGCCGTCCGTCTCGGGCGCCTGGTGCTCGGCGCGGCCGACCGCACCCTCCTCGTCGTCGATCGACTCGACCAGCACGTGCACGGTCTCGCCGACGCGCTCCTCGGCGCGCTGGGCGACCAGTTCTTCGGCGAGCCGGGACACGCGCGCGAGGCGCTCGGCGACGACGTCCTCGTCGAGCTTGTGCTCGTACGTGGCCGCCTCGGTGCCTTCCTCGTCGGAGTACCCGAAGACGCCGATCGCGTCGAGGCGCGCGCCCGTCAGGAAGCGCTCCAGCTCGGCGAGGTCGGCCTCGGTCTCGCCGGGGAAGCCCACGATGAAGTTGGACCGCACGCCGGCCTGCGGGGCCTTGGCGCGGATGGTGTCGAGCAGCTCCAGGAAGCGGTCGGTGTCGCCGAAGCGCCGCATGGCGCGCAACACGTCGGGCGCGGAGTGCTGGAAGGACAGGTCGAAATAGGGCGCGACGTTCGGTGTCGAGGTCAGGACGTCGATGAGGCCGGGGCGCATCTCGGCGGGCTGAAGGTAGCTGACCCGCACGCGCTCGACGCCGTCGATCTCGGCCAGCTCGGGCAGCAGGGTCTCCAGGAGGCGGATGTCGCCCAGGTCCTTGCCGTACGAGGTGTTGTTCTCGGAGACCAGCATGATCTCCTTGACGCCCTGCTCGGCGAGCCAGCGGGTCTCGTTCAGTACGTCGCTGGGGCGGCGCGAGATGAAGGAGCCGCGGAAGGACGGGATGGCGCAGAAGGAGCAGCGCCGGTCGCAGCCGGAGGCGAGCTTCACCGAAGCGACGGGCGAGCCGTCGAGACGGCGGCGCAGGGGGGCGCGCGGCCCGGACTCGGGCGCCACGCCCTCGGGCAGGTCCTCGGGGGCGCCATGGCCCGGCAGCGCCACCTCGGAGCCGGCGTCCTGGCGCTCCGCCGGGCTGATCGGCAGCAGCTTGCGCCGGTCGCGCGGGGTGTGGGAGGCGTGGATGCCGCCGTTCAGGATGGTCTGGAGGCGGTCGGAGATGTCGGCGTAGTCGTCGAATCCGAGGACGCCGTCGGCCTCGGGCAGCGCCTCGGCGAGCTCCTTGCCGTACCGCTCGGCCATGCAGCCCACCGCCACGACGGCCTGGGTTCTGCCATGTCCCTTGAGGTCATTGGCTTCGAGGAGGGCGTCGACGGAGTCCTTCTTGGCGGCCTCGACGAAGCCACAGGTGTTGACGACGGCGACGTCCGCTTCCTCGGCGTCCTCCACGAGTTGCCAGCCGTCCGCCTCCAAGCGGCCTGCGAGCTCCTCCGAGTCCACCTCGTTACGGGCGCAGCCAAGGGTGACGAGTGCGACGGTACGGCGTTCAGGCATGGGCTCAAGACTACTTTGTCTCTCTGACAGCCCACGTCGACGGGGTTGGCCGATCTTGGCCAACCCCGTACCTGCTTGCCCCTTCGGACCGTTTATCCGACCTGGGGGTCGCCCTTCGTGTACGTGAGGCGCTCGACCGCGCCGGGCTGGAAGGCGTCCTCGATCTTCTTGCCGTTGACGTACAGCTGGATGGCGCCGGCGTCGCCGAGGATGAGGTTGATCTTCGAGCTGTCCTGGAAGGTCTTGGACTCGCCCTGCTTCAGCAGCCCGTCGAAGAGCATGCGTCCGTTGTGGTCCTTGGCGGAGATCCAGCTGCGGCCGTTCGCGGCGCTGACCTGCACGGTGACCTTGTCCTGCGGGGCGGCCGCGATGGCGCTGTCGGACGGGGCCGGCTTCGGGTCGGCGGGCTTGCTCCCGGACGGCTTGGTCACGGGCTTGCTGGTGGTCGGCGTGGACCCCTCGGCGACCTGCGTCTTCGTGTCGCTCCCACTGCTGCCCTTGACCATGGTGAACCCGACGAAGGCGATCACCGCGACGATCGCGGCGACCATGGCGGCGGTCCAGTTCGGTCCGCGCCGCTCGGGGCGGATACGTTCCGCCTCGAAGAGCGGGGCGGCCGGCGTCGGTGCGGGGCGCCCGCCGTGTTCGGCGTCGTACCGGGCGAGCAGCGGGGCCGGATCGAGGTGGACGGCGCGGGCCAGGGTCCGGATGTGACCGCGCGCGTAGACGTCGCCGCCACAGGGGGCGAAGTCGTCCTGCTCGATCGCGTGGACGATGGCGATACGGACCCGGGTGGCGTTACTGACGTCGTCGACGGTCAGCCCGGCCTCGATGCGCGCCTGCCGCAGGGCGCGGCCGATGGAGACCTGCTCGGCCTCTCGGTCGTCTTCGAACGGACGCTCGTCTTCAGGGGAGTTGCCGTCAGGGGAGTTGCCGATGGACACGGGGGCGCCTTTCGAGCGTGTAGCCACCTGTGCTGGAGGTTCAGTCTAGGGGGGGTGCGAAAGGGTGGGGCAACCGGGCGGTAGGACTTTGTACGCCATCAGAATGGCCGGTCATCCTGATGATGGGACATGTGCGTGTCCCTTCGCTCAACTTGACGTACGACACAGGGAAACGGTTGCTCGACGATCCCTTACGGGTGAGTCACGTTCGACTACCCCGTTCCCGCGAACCCACCCGTAAGGGCGACCGACCTGTCCCGTTTCCTTACGCTTCAGCTTCCCCACGAATCACTGCGAGCACTCCATCCAACTCGTCGGCCTTCACGAGAACGTCACGTGCCTTGGAGCCTTCGCTGGGGCCGACGATGCCGCGGGACTCCATGAGGTCCATCAGGCGCCCGGCCTTGGCGAAGCCGACGCGCAGCTTGCGCTGGAGCATCGAGGTGGATCCGAACTGCGTGGAGACGACCAGTTCCGCGGCGGCGCACAGCAGGTCGAGGTCGTCGCCGATGTCCTCGTCGATCTCCTTCTTCTGCTTGGTGCCCACGGTGACGTCGTCCCGGAAGACCGGCGCCATCTGATCCTTGCAGTGCTGGACGATCGCCGCGACCTCGTCCTCGGTGACGAAGGCGCCCTGCATACGGGTGGGCTTGTTGGCGCCCATCGGCAGGAAGAGCCCGTCGCCCTTGCCGATCAGCTTCTCGGCACCTGGCTGGTCGAGGATGACGCGCGAGTCGGCGAGTGACGAGGTGGCGAACGCGAGCCTGGAGGGCACGTTCGCCTTGATCAGACCGGTGACGACATCGACGGACGGCCGCTGCGTGGCGAGCACCAGGTGGATGCCGGCCGCGCGCGCGAGCTGCGTGATGCGCACGATCGCGTCCTCCACGTCGCGCGGCGCGACCATCATGAGGTCGGCCAGCTCGTCGACGATCACCAGCAGGTACGGGTACGGCGAGAGCTCGCGCTCACTGCCCTCGGGCAGCTTCACCTTGCCGTTCCTGATGGCCTCGTTGAAGTCGTCGATGTGCCGGTAGCCGAACGCCGCGAGGTCGTCGTAGCGCAGATCCATCTCCCGTACGACCCACTGGAGCGCCTCCGCCGCACGCTTCGGGTTGGTGATGATCGGCGTGATCAGGTGCGGGATGCCCTCGTACGCGGTCAGCTCGACCCGCTTGGGGTCGACGAGGACCATGCGGACGTCCTCGGGGGTCGCCCGGACCATGACGGACGTGATCAGGCAGTTGATGCACGAGGATTTACCGGAACCAGTGGCTCCGGCGACGAGTACGTGCGGCATCTTCGCGAGGTTGGCCATCACATAGCCGCCCTCGACGTCCTTGCCGAGCGCGACCAGCATCGGGTGGTTGTCCTCGGCCGCGTCCGCGAGGCGCAGCACGTCGCCGAGGTTGACCATCTCGCGGTCGGTGTTCGGGATCTCGATGCCGACCGCCGACTTGCCGGGGATCGGGCTGATGATCCGCACATCGGGGCTGGCGACGGCGTACGCGATGTTCTTGGTGAGCGCGGTGATGCGCTCGACCTTCACGGCGGGGCCGAGCTCGACCTCGTAGCGCGTGACCGTCGGGCCGCGGGTGAAGCCGGTGACGGCGGCGTCGACCTTGAACTCCATGAAGACGTTCTGGAGTGAGGCGACCACCGCGTCGTTGGCGGCGCTGCGCGTCTTGCCGGGTCCGCCACGCTCCAGAAGGTCGAGCGACGGCAGGGAGTACGTGATGTCGCCGGAGAGCTGGAGCTGCTCGGCGCGCGGAGGCAGCTCGCGCGGCGCGTCGGGCGCGGACTTGGTGAGGTCGGGCACGACGGACTCGACCGGCAGGGCCTCCTGCTTGGGCGGCTTGCCACCCTTGGTGATCTTGGCCCGAGCGGCCGGTACCGGCGTCGTCTCCTCGTACCCGTCGCGCTCCACGGAGACGCCCTGGGTCAGGTCGGCGACCAGCGGCGAGGGCGGCATCCCGTGCAGGACGGCTCCGTCGAGCGCGGCAGCGGCGGCCGCCGCGACGTCCACCGCGTCCATCGGCCGGTGCATGTCGGGCTGCTGCACGGCGGGCCGCCGAGGGCGGCTCCGGCGCTTGGTGAGCGCCTCGTGCTCCGCGCTGTCGGGGTCGTACGCCTCAGGGGCGCGCGAGCGCCTCCGCGAGCCCGCGGGAAGCGCCTCGCGCCACTGCTCGTCGTAGCGCTCGTCATCCTCGCCGAGGTCGTCATCGTGGAGGTCGTCCTGGACGATACCGAGCTTCTGGCCGAGCAGCCGCAGCCGCTGCGGAATCGCGTTGACCGGGGTCGCCGTGACGACCAGCAGCCCGAAGATCGTGAGCAGCACGAGGAGCGGTACGGCGAGGACGTCACCCATCGTGTAGGTCAGCGGGGTGGAAGCGCCCCAGCCGATGAGTCCGCCGGCGTCCCTTATCGCCTGCATGCCGTCGCTGCGCGCGGGCGCCCCGCACGCGATGTGGACCTGGCCGAGCACGCCGATCACGAGCGCGGACAGACCGATCACGATGCGGCCGTTGGCCTCGGGCTGCTCGGGGTGCCGGATGAGCCGGGCCGCGATGACGCCGAGCAGTATCGGGACGAGCAGGTCGAGGCGGCCGAAGGCGCCGGTCACCAGCATCTCGACGAGGTCGCCGACGGGGCCGCGCAGGTTGGACCACGTACCCGCCGCGACGATCAGCGCGAGACCGAGCAGCAGGAGCGCGACCCCGTCCTTGCGATGCGCCGGGTCGAGCCCCTTCGCGCCCCGCCCTATGCCGCGGAACATCGCTCCGACGGCGTGCGCGAGGCCCAGCCACACGGCGCGTACGAGTCTGTACACGCCCGCGGTCGGATTGGGCGCCGGCGCGGGAGCGGGCTTCTTCGCCGCGGTCTTCTTGGCGGGCGCCTTCTTGGCGGCTGCCTTTTTCGCGGGGGCCTTCTTCGCCGGAGCCTTCGTCGGAGCGGCCGCCTTCTTCGCGGGCGGCTTCTTGGCTGCGGACTGACGTGAGGCCATGTGTGTGAGGTTACCGGTGGAGACGACAGCGGACACGTGTGCCTACTGCTTCACCCGTTCGTGTCGCCCTTGCCGTGGCACGAAACTGACGTCGTCTCACGCGAGATGAACCAACTGACGCCGACCCGCACACGAGGGACCGCCCGACACCGACCCGCGCATGAGAGACCGCCCGACATCGACTCGCGCATGAGAGACCAGCCGAGGACTCGCACATGAGAGACCAGCTGACGCCGACTCGCGCATGAGAGACCGCCTGACGTCGTCTCATGCGAGAGGGACAGCTCGGCGACCCTCAGTTCTGCGACGGCACCGAAGATGCCCCGCTCCCCGTGCCCGGCTCCAAGGCGTCCAGGGCTCTGCGCAAACCCGTGAGTTTGCGTTCGAGATGGGCCGCGGTCGCCACCGCCGCCGCGTCCGCCGAGTCGTCGTCGAGTTGCTTGGACAGCGCCTCGGCCTGCTCCTCAACGGCCGCGAGCCGCGCGGAGAGTTCGGCGAGAAGGCCGGCGGGCTCCTTGGCCTCGCCGAGCGCCGCCTTGCCGCCACCCTCCAGCTGGAGCCGCAGCAGGGCCGCCTGCTCCCGGAGTTGGCAGTTCTTCATGTAGAGCTCGACGAAGACGGAGACCTTCGCACGCAGCACCCATGGGTCGAACGGCTTGGAGATGTAGTCCACCGCACCGGCCGCGTACCCCCGGAAGGTGTGGTGCGGGCCGTGGTTGATGGCGGTGAGGAAGATGATCGGGATGTCCCGGGTCCGTTCTCGCCGCTTGATGTGCGCGGCGGTCTCGAAACCGTCCATACCCGGCATCTGGACGTCCAGCAGAATGACCGCGAAGTCGTCCGTGAGTAGTGCTTTGAGCGCTTCCTCCCCGGACGATGCCCGCACCAGTGTCTGATCGAGCGCGGAGAGGATCGCCTCCAGCGCCAGCAGATTCTCCGGCCGGTCATCGACCAGGAGGATCTTGGCCTTCTGCACCATGGCCCGCCCTCCTCGCCCCGGCAGTGCACCGGGCGCCGCCCCAGGGGACGACTCCCTTGCGCCGCCCGTCCTTGTGCCGGTCATGGTAGCCGCACCCCGCCTGTCGCCACACCCTGTCACCGCGATGTCACTGTGCACATAGCAGAAACGTAGCGGGAGACCAGAAGGTTCCCCGAATCCCGTACTTCTACACGGCTTCGGCCACCGTCAGTTATGCCATGTCCGACCTGCCGCGCAGCCGGTCGGCGTGTGCGGCACGGCGCGTCCGGCCGCCGACACCGCGTGACGACCGGACCCGCCGTACAAGAGTCTGTCACTCCGCACGCATCCACTGCTCCATCACAGAGAGCAGATGATCGGGATCGACCGGTTTCGTCACGTAGTCGGACGCTCCCGACTCGATGGCCTTCTCCCGGTCGCCTTTCATCGCCTTCGCGGTGAGAGCGATGATCGGCAGTCCGGCGAACTGCGGCATCCGTCGGATCGCCGTCGTCGTCGCGTACCCGTCCATCTCGGGCATCATGATGTCCATCAGGACGACCGTCACATCGTCGTGCTGCTCCAGGACCTCGATGCCCTCGCGGCCGTTCTCGGCGTACAGCACCGAAAGGCCGTGCTGCTCCAGGACACTGGTGAGGGCGAACACATTGCGGATGTCGTCGTCGACGATCAGCACCTTCTCGCCCTCGAACCGGATACCGCGCCGCGGCTGCGATTCCGCGTCCGGCCGGCCCGCGGCCGCCCACTGCTCCTGAGCCGCCCGCGCGGCGCCGTTCGGCTGCCCCGGCAGCGCGCCCCGCTCCTCGACCGCGGACACCGCCCTGCGACGCCTCCTGAAGAGCGCGGCGGGCCCGTTCTGCGTCTCCTGGTACGACTTCACCTCGGCCGGCGTCTCGATGTCGACCCCGGACAGCTCGGCCTCGGAGGCGAGCAGCTCCCCCGCCTCCAGCGCCGGTGCGAGCTGCCCGTAGCCCTGCGGCGGCAGTTCGCTCGGGTACAGCGGCAAATACAGCGTGAAGGTGGAGCCGCGGCCCGGCTCGCTCTGCGCGTGGATCTCGCCGCCCAGCAGCCGCGCGATCTCCCGCGAGATGGACAACCCGAGGCCCGTACCGCCGTACTTCCGGCTCGTCGTGCCGTCCGCCTGCTTGAAGGCCTCGAAGATGACCCGCATCTTGCTGGCCGCGATTCCGATGCCGGTGTCCGTCACGGAGAACGCGATCAGATCGGCGTCCGCGTCGCGCAGCGCACCCGACTCCAGAAGCTGCTCCCGGATGGCCACCGGGACATCGGCGCCGGCGGGCCGGATCACCAATTCGACCGCTCCGGAGTCGGTGAACTTCACCGCGTTGGAGAGCAGGTTGCGCAGCACCTGGAGGAGCCGCTGTTCGTCGGTGTGCAGCGTGGCGGGCAGTTCCGGAGAGACCCGTACGGAGAAGTCGAGGCCCTTCTCCGCGGTCAGCGGGCGGAAAGTGGCCTCTACGTAGTCGACGAGTTGGACGAGAGCGATGCGGGTCGGCGACACGTCCATCTTGCCCGCCTCGACCTTCGACAGATCGAGGATGTCGTTGATCAGCTGGAGCAGGTCGGAGCCCGCGCCGTGGATCGTCTCGGCGAACTCGACCTGCTTCGGAGTCAGGTTCGTGTCCGCGTTGTCGGCGAGCAGCTTGGCCAGGATCAGCAGGGAGTTGAGCGGCGTACGCAGCTCGTGCGACATGTTCGCCAGGAACTCGCTCTTGTAGCGCATCGAGACCGCGAGCTGCTCGGCGCGCTCCTCCAGGACCTGCCGCGCCTCTTCGATCTCGGTGTTCTTGACCTCGATGTCGCGGTTCTGCTGGGCCAGCAGCTCGGCCTTCTCCTCCAGTTCCGCGTTGGAGTCCTGCAGGGCCTTCTGCCGGTTCTCCAACTCCGCCGAACGCTCGCGGAGTTGCTCGGTGAGCTCCTGCGACTGCCGGAGCAGCACCTCCGTCTTGGTGTTGACGGAGATGGTGTTGACGCTCGTCGCGATCATCTCGGCGATCTGGTTGAGGAAGTCCTTCTGGATCTGCGTGAACGGCGTGAAGGACGCCAGCTCGATGACGCCGAGCACGGTCCCCTCGAAGAGCACCGGAAGCACGATCACCTGCGCGGGGGGCGCCTCGCCGAGCCCGGAGGAGATCTTCAGATAGCCGCTCGGCGCGTTCTCCACGAGGATCGTGCGCTTCTCCTGGGCGGCCGTCCCGATCAGCGCCTCACCCGGCCGGAACGACGTCGGCATGGAGCCCATCGAGTAGCCGTACGACCCCAGCATGCGCAGCTCGTACGCCTCCTCGTCCTCGGCGTTCGCGTCCTTGCCGTCGACGAGTGGCATGGACAGGAAGAACGCTCCATGCTGCGCGGAGACGACCGGCGTCAGCTCGCTCATGATCAGCGAGGCCACGTCGTCGAGGTCGCGACGTCCCTGCATGAGCGCCGAGATGCGGGCGAGGTTGCCCTTGAGCCAGTCCTGCTCCTTGTTGGCGATGGTGGTGTCGCGCAGGTTGGCGATCATCTTGTTGATGTAGTCCTGAAGCTCCTGGATCTCGCCGGAGGCGTCCACGTCGATCTTCAGGTTCAGGTCGCCGCGGGTCACCGCGGTCGCCACGCGCGCGATGGCGCGCACCTGCCGGGTCAGGTTCCCGGCCATCTCGTTCACCGACTCGGTGAGGTCGCGCCAGGTGCCGTCGACGTCGCGGACGCGTGCCTGGCCGCCCAGTTGCCCCTCGGTGCCCACCTCGCGGGCGACTCGGGTGACCTCCTCGGCGAAGGACGACAGCTGGTCGACCATCGTGTTGATGGTGGTCTTGAGTTCCAGGATCTCGCCGCGGGCGTCGATGTCGATCTTCTTGGTCAGGTCACCCTTGGCGATGGCCGTGGTGACCATCGCGATGTTGCGCACCTGGCCGGTCAGGTTGGACGCCATCCCGTTCACGGACTCGGTGAGGTCCTTCCACGTACCGGAGACGCCCGGTACGCGCGCCTGCCCGCCGAGGATGCCGTCCGTGCCCACCTCGCGGGCCACCCGCGTCACCTGGTCGGCGAACGAACTCAGCGTCTTCACCATCGTGTTGACGGTGTCCGCGAGCTGAGCGACCTCGCCGCTCGCCTCGACCGTGACCTTCTTGGTGAGGTCGCCGTTGGCCACCGCCGTCGCGACCTGTGAGATGTTCCGCACCTGGTTGGTCAGGTTGTTGGCCATCACGTTGACGTTGTCGCTCAGGTCCTTCCAGATGCCCGTGACACCCGGCACCCGCGCCTGACCACCCAGGTTGCCCTCGGTGCCCACCTCGCGGGCCACCCGGGTCACCTGCTCGGCGAAGTTGGACAGCTGGTCGACCATCGTGTTGACGGTGGTGACGAGTTCGAGGATCTCGCCCTTGGCGTCGACGGTGATCTTCTTGGACAGGTCGCCCTTGGCGACGGCGGTCGTGACCTCGGCGATGTTGCGCACCTGAATGGTCAGGTTGTTCGCCATGAAGTTCACGGACTGCGTGAGGTCCTTCCAGGTGCCGGAGACACCCTGCACCTCGGCCTGCCCGCCGAGCATGCCCTCGGTGCCCACCTCGCGGGCCACCCGGGTCACCTGCTCGGCGAAGTTCGAGAGCTGGTCCACCATCGTGTTGAGGGTGTTCTTCAGCTCCAGGATCTCGCCGCGCGCGTCCACGTCGATCTTCTGCGACAGGTCACCCCGCGCAACCGCCGTCGCGACCTGCGCGATGTTCCGCACCTGCGCGGTGAGGTTGCCGGCCATGCCGTTCACGGAGTCGGTCAGGTCGCGCCACACACCGGCGACGCCGGGTACCTGCGCCTGACCGCCGAGGCGGCCCTCCGTACCCACGTCGCGGGCCACCCGCGTCACCTGGTCCGCGAACGCGGAGAGCTGGTCGACCATCGTGTTGATGGTGTTCTTCAGCTCCAGGATCTCGCCGCGCGCGTCCACGTCGATCTTCTGCGACAGGTCACCCCGGGCCACCGCCGTTGTCACCTGGGCGATCTGCCGTACCTGCGAGGTCAGGTTTCCCGCCATGAAGTTGACGGAGTCGGTGAGTTCCTTCCACGTGCCGGACACGCCGTCCACGCGGGCCTGACCGCCGAGGCGGCCCTCCGTACCCACGTCCCGCGCCATCCGCGTCACCTGGTCGGCGAACGACGACAGCTGATCCACCATCGTGTTCACGGTGTTCTTCAGCTGAAGCATTTCACCGGACACGTCCACGGTGACCTTCTGCGACAGATCACCATTGGCGACCGCCGTCGTCACCTGCGCGATGTTGCGCACCTGACCCGTCAGGTTCTGGAACGCCGTGTTGACGGAGTCGGTGAGGTCCTTCCACGTGCCGGCCACGCCCGGCACCTGCGCCTGGCCGCCCAGCTCACCCTCGACACCGACCTCGCGCGCCACGCGCGTGACCTCGACACCGAACGACGACAGCTGGTCCACCATCGTGTTGACGGTGTTCTTCAGCTCCAGCATCTCGCCGGCGACCTCGACGCTGACCTTCTGGGAGAGATCACCGTTGGCCACGGCCGTCGTCACCGCGGCGATGTCACGCACCTGCGTCGTGAGGTTCCGGAAGACGGTGTTTACGGAATCCGTCAGGTCCTTCCACGTCCCCGCCGCGCCCGGCACGTTCGCCTGACCGCCGAGCCGCCCCTCGCCACCGACCTCGTTGGCCACGCGCGTGACCTCGTCCGCGAACGTCCGCAGCGTCTCGGTCATCTGGTTGATCGTCTCGGCGAGCTGCGCGACCTCACCGCGCGCCGACACGGTCACCTTCTGCGACAGATCACCGCTCGCGACCGCCGTCGTCACCTGCGCGATCCCGCGCACCTGGGCCGTGAGGTTGCCGGCCATCAGGTTCACCGAATCGGTGAGGTCCTTCCACACGCCGGCCACACCGGGTACCTGCGCCTGGCCGCCCAGCTCGCCCTCGGTGCCCACCTCACGCGCGACGCGCGTGACCTCGGAGGAGAACGAGGACAGCTGGTCGACCATCGTGTTGACGGTGTTCTTCAGCTCCAGCATCTCGCCGGCCACATGAACCGTGACCTTCCGTGACAAGTCACCCTTGGCGACCGCCGTGGTCACGAGAGCGATGTCACGTACCTGAGCCGTCAGCCGGTACGCCATGGTGTTGACCGAATCAGTGAGATCCTTCCACGAACCGGACATACCGCGCACCCGGGCCTGGCCGCCCAACTTGCCCTCGGTGCCCACCTCACTGGCCACCCGCGTGACCTCGTCGGTGAACGTCGACAGCTGGTCGACCAGGTTGTTGACCGTCCGCCCGACCTTCAGGAACTCCCCGCGCAGGGGATGCCCATTGCCGTCCGCCGCCTGGGCCCGCAACTCCATGCGGGGGGACAAGTCGCCCTCCGCGACCGCGGACAGCACCCGCCCGACCTCGGAAACAGGCCGTACGAGGTCGTCGACGAGCGCGTTCGACGCGTCGATCGCCGCCGCCCAGGAACCCTCGCAGGCGCCCGTCTCCAGCCGCTCCGTGAGTTTTCCCTCACGTCCGACCACCCGCCGTACCCGCGAAAGCTCGC
Organism: Streptomyces sp. NPDC058246; assembly: GCF_042881985.1. Taxonomy (NCBI): domain Bacteria; kingdom Bacillati; phylum Actinomycetota; class Actinomycetes; order Kitasatosporales; family Streptomycetaceae; genus Streptomyces; species Streptomyces sp. NPDC058246. The sequence goes on from NZ_JBHVWZ010000005.1 coordinate 399,031, forward strand.
CGGTCAGGTGCAGATTACGGTCGGCCACTTCATTGAAAACCGCCGCGATCTCGGACATCACGCCGTCACCGGAGACCGTGAGCCGCTTGCGGAAGTTGCCGTCCCGCATAGACACGAGGGCGGCCAGCAGCCGGTTCAGGGCCGCCGTGTCCACCGCTGTGGTGCCGTTGCGCGGTGCGCGCCCACTCTTCAGGGACTGTCCGCCTTTCGCGCGCGTGTTCGTGCCCCGCGTCGCTGCGCCAGACTCCACTGTGTCCCTCCCGCAAGGGTCGACCATTACTGCTCGGCGTACTCGGGTACTTCTGCTCGGCGTGCCGGCAGACACTCAGCCTGGCCGGACCTTCTCCTGGAGCTTGCCCAGTGTTTCACCCTGGCTGAACCAGGCCATAACAGTTCGGCAGCTTCGCACATCGTCCGCACACCCTCCGGACGGGAGCACAAGCCTCGTCCGGACCGGACCAACGGAAACACTGGCGACCGGCATCCGCATGGACGGCGAAGGTAAGTAACCTTGCATGCGGCTGTCCAGCCGTGCCGGTCCCGTCCGGCCTGGGCGGTGGCACGAACACGAGCGGGCAGGCATCGGAGGGGCGCCGCACCATGACCACCGGACTGCATCCAGGGGGACCGCCCCAGGATCCCCAGCCAACGGGAAACCACGCTCTGCCCCGGCAGGAGCAGGTCGGCCACGGAACCCCGCACGCCGACAACCGGACAAGGAGTTCTGTGATCACCGCGCGCGCGGCCGCCAGTTTCGATCCTTTGGGGCGATCGGTCGCGACCGCCCGCTCCTTCGTCCGTGACACCCTCCAGGGCTGGGGCTTCGCGGACATCGTCGACGACGCCGTGGTCCTCACCAGCGAGCTGGTCACCAACGCTGTCGTGCATGCGGGCACCTCCGCGGACGTCCTGTGTCTGCGCAGCGACGACGGCGTGCGCATCGAGGTGGCGGACCGCTACCCGGAACGTGAGATTCCACTCCAGGCGACGGCCGTGAACATGGGCAGCCCCGAGCGCGAGGGCGGCCGCGGCCTCCAGCTGTGCGCGGCCCTGGCCGGCCGCTGGGGTGTCGAGTACACGCCCACCCACAAGCAGGTCTGGTTCCAGCTCGACCTCCCCGACCGCCCGGTCGGCACCCGCACCGCGGGCCCCTCCCTCCCCGCCGACCTCCTCCCGCTCGCCGACGGCCGCGTCCGCGTCGCGGTCGTCCAGATCGACCGCGTCGGCGCCATCAACGCCTGGAACGAGGACGCCGAGGAGCTCTTCGGTTACGCCGCCGAACAGGTCACCGGCAAGCCGCTCACCGACCTCGCGGCCTGGCCGCACACCCCCGGCACCAGCACCGGCATCGTCGAGGCCCTCCAGCTCTCCCGCTGGGAGGGCAGTTACGGCATTCGCGGCGCCAACGGCCGCGTCACACCCGTCTACGCCTCCCACCTCCGGGTCCGTGACACGGGCGGCGAGCCCTCCACGGTCTGTCTCCTCGTGCGCGACCACGAACGCGCCGTCCTGCAGACCCCATTGCGCGTCAGCGCCAGCGACACGACCACCAGCTCCGAGGGCCAGGCCTCCGACCCCTTCGAGGTCTTCATCGGCTCTCCGGCCCCCGACGACCTGGACGGCCTCCTCCAGCGCACCGTGGAGCGCGCCCGCGACATGCTCGACGGCGACTCCGCCTTCCTGCTCCTCGCGACCGACGACGAAACGGAGTTGGAGGTACGGGCCTCCACCGGCCTCCCCTCCGCCCGCCAGCGCTTCGCCCGCGTCCCCGTGGAAGCCGGACCCGGACGGTACGGCTCGGCCCGCATGCCCGCCGTACACGAGGACCTGACGGTCGTCCCCGGCGCCGTCCCCCTGCTCAGCGGCACCGGCATGCGCTCGGTCGTCACGGTCCCGCTGAAGGTCGAGGGCCGCCTCACCGGCTCGCTCGGCGTCGCGGCGGAAGGGCCCGGCAGATACTCCAACGAGGAGGCCCTGCGCCTCCAGTTCGCCGCCGACCGCATCGCCCTCGCGGTGGAATCGGCCCGCCTGGGCGAGCTGGAACGCCTGCGCCGCGGCTCGCTGTCCTTCCTCGTGGAGGCCTCCGACCTGCTCGCCGGCACCCTGGACCGCGACCAGACCCTGGCCCTCATGGCCCAGATGACGGTCCCCACGCTGGCCACCTGGTGCGCCGTCTACACGATCGCCGACCAGGCCTCCGATCCGTATCTCTCGTACGTCCTGCACGAGGACGAGGAACGCATCGACGGCCTCAAGGCGTTGCTCTCCAAGATCGCCCCGCCGGACCCGGTCCCGACCCCGGGCGCCCGCGTCTGGTCGGCGCCCGCCGAGGCGGCCCACCAGGCCGCCCTGCGCACCTCCATGCGCAGCCTGGGCCTGGGCGAGTCCCCTCCGGTGAGCTCCGGCATCGGTACGACGCTGGCGACGGCCTCGGCGGTCGGCGGCGAGACGGTCGTACTCCCCCTGGTGGCCCGCAACCGCGTCATTGGCATGCTGACCCTCGGCAAGCCCTCCGACGAGCACTTCCGCCAGGAAATCCTGGAACTGGCCGAGGACTTGTCCCGCAGGGCCGCCCTGGCGCTGGACAACGCCCGCCTGTACTCGGAGCGCACGGCCATCAGCCAGTCCCTCCAGCGCAGCCTCCTGCCCCCGGAGCTCCCGCACATCGAGGGCGTCGAGGTCGAGGTCATCTACCGCGCGGCCGGCGAGGGCAACGAGGTCGGCGGCGACTTCTACGATCTCTTCCCCATCCGCGACGGCGCGTACGGCTTCGCCATCGGCGACGTCTGCGGTACGGGTCCGGAGGCAGCGGCGGTCACGGGCCTGGCCCGGCACGCGCTCAGGCTGCTGGCCCGCGAGGGCTACGGCGGCCCGGCCGTGCTGGAACGGCTGAACTCCGCGATCCTCGACGAGGGCGCCCGCAGCCGCTTCCTGACGCTCCTGTACGGCGAGTTGTGGCCCCAGGACGACGGCAGTGCCGTACTGAAGGTGGTGTGCGCCGGCCACCCGCTCCCGCTGCGCCTGCGCCAGGACGGCACGGTCGAACCGGCAGCCGAGCCCCAGCCACTCCTCGGCGTCATGGACGACCTGGAGCTGTACGAGCAGATGGTCACGCTGGATCCGGGCGACGTCCTCCTGTGCGTCACGGACGGCGTCACCGAACGCCGTGAGGGCACACGCATGTTGGGCGACGACGGCCTCGCCGACGTCCTCACCACCTGCACGGGCCTGACGGCGGGCGCGGTCGCCGCCCGCATCATGCGCGCGGTCGAGCGCTTCGCCTCGGACGCCCCGTCCGACGACATGGCGATTCTGGCGATGCGAGTACCGGGCCTGCAGAACGACTGAGGCTCGGCTTCGACCCCGGGGTAGGCGAATCCGGAGCATACGAAAGGCCCCCGCCCGTAAGGGCGGAGGCCTTTTCTGTTTGAGCCCCCCAACGGAATCGAACCGTTGACCTTCTCCTTACCATGGAGACGCTCTGCCGACTGAGCTAGGGGGGCAGGTCACCTTTTCGAGGTTTCCCTCGCGGCAACGGAATAGATCATACCCCGAACAGAACCGTGCTCCCAACCCACGCCCATGGGGTCAGAAGGCAGGCTGGAGCAGACCGCCGAGCGCATTGCACGCGGAGACGATCCGCTGCATCTCCCGCTTGGTCAACGAGGCGTCCACAGGCAGCGCGAGAGTCTCGTCAGCGGCCCGCTCGGTCTCCGGAAGATGTACGTCCCGCCGGAAGCCCGGCATGCGGTGCACAGGCGTCTTGACCGGCACCTCGCACTCAACTCCCCTGGCCCGCACGGCTCGCGCGAAGGCATCCCGGTCCGGCCGCCCATTGCCCGGCACACGCACGACGTACTGCTGGTAGGTGTGCCCGTCACCGCCGTCGGGCGTCCGCACCCCGCTCAACCGTCCGTCGAGGTAGGCGGCCCGCTCCCTGCGCTGCGCGACCTCGTCGTACGGCGCCTCGGACTCTCCCTGCTCCAGCACCAGGAGCCCGTGCCGTTGACCGGCACCCCGCAACCGTGCCATGTCGGCCGACCGACCGAAGCGGTGCACCACAACCAGCGCCACCGACTGGGGAGTTACGACGGCTTCGACCGCACTCGGGTCGAGGCAGTACGTCGCCGGGTCTATGTCGGCGAAGACGGCCGTCGCACCGGCCCGCGTCACGGCCTCGGCGACCTCGACGTTCCCGAACGCCGGCACGATGACCTCGTCACCGGCTCCGACGCCCGCGGCCCTGAGCATTGCAGCAGTACCCATGCCGCGGATGCTTGTCGCGCAAAGTGAACACAAAGTGACGGACAACAAAAAAGAGCTGGTCCCCGAACCGAAGTTCGGGGACCAGCTCTTTGAATAATTGTTCGGCGGCGTCCTACTCTCCCACAGGGTCCCCCCTGCAGTACCATCGGCGCTGTAAGGCTTAGCTTCCGGGTTCGGAATGTAACCGGGCGTTTCCCTCACGCTATGACCACCGAAACACTATGAAACAGTCAACCGCACCACGCTCTGTGACAAACGTGGGGTTGTTCGTGGTTTCAGAACCAACACAGTGGACGCGAGCAACTGAGGACAAGCCCTCGGCCTATTAGTACCAGTCACCTCCAGCGGTTACCCGCCTTCCAGATCTGGCCTATCAACC